>JBKPRG010000016.1:0-9117 GCA_046765815.1 Actinomycetota bacterium | reverse complement strand
GATGCCGACGGTTTCGCCGTCGGCCTCGATCAGAAACGGCAGGCGCTCGGGCTCGGCCCAGTAGGCGTCGAGGTATGGGTAAGGCTCGGTGCGGCCGTCGAACTCGAAGAGGTACTCGGCGAGGAGCCGCGCGACGTCGGGCCGGTCATCGAAGGTTGCCTCGCGAAGCTCGACGTCCAATGAGAGCCGGAGAGGGGACTCGAACCCCTGGCCCTTCGCTTACAAGGCGAATGCTCTACCAGCTGAGCTACTCCGGCGCACGCGAATTGTAGGCCCGCTCGTGTTGTCAGTTTTGGACACGGCCTGTCCGGTGCTTCAGGCACCGTCGGTGGAGATGGAGCATCCCAAGGACATTGGCGACCGATCGATGCTTACGATCATCTTCGCGTTCCGTCTCCAGGGATGGCAGGTTCTTGTGCCCTTCGGTGAGAACACGCGCTACGACCTTGTCGTTGACCGCGGAGGCCAGCTCAAGCGAGTCCAGTGCAAGACAGGTCGTCTTCGCGATGGGGCGGTCACCTTCAGGTGCTGTAGCAGTTACGCACATCATCCCAACCCAAAGGTCATTCGTCGGGACTACCTCGGACAGATCGACGAATTTGCCGTCTTCTGCCCGGAGACACAAGCCGTCTATTCGATCCCGATCGAGGACCTGCCTGTCCGGAACAAAGCTCGTCTGCGCGTGGAGCCGCCGCGCAACAACCAGTTCAACGGCGTGCGCTTCGCCCGCGCCTACGAGATCGCAAAGATCGACGTCTACTGAAGAACCTGCCGCGCCTGCTGGTGCGTCAAGATCTTCCGCTTCACGCGCTGCAGCGCGTTGTCGATCGTCTTCGTGTCGCACGAAAGCTCCTCTGCCATCTGCTCGTACGACGAGCCCTCGAGGTAGAGGCGCAGCGCATCCGCCTCGAGCGGCGACAGCGTCGTCGAGAGGCAGCCGACGAGCGAATCGAGCTCCTGCGTCGAGATCACGCGCACCGACGGGTCGTTGACGGCCGGGCCTGGCAGCGCGTCGCCGAGCGTGCAGTCGTCGCCCTCCTGCCCCGCCGGCGTGTGGCTGAACGAGACGTACGAGTTGAGCGGTGCATGCTTGAAGCGCGTCGCCGTCTTGATCGCGGTGATGATCTGCCGCGTCACGCACAGCTCGGCGAACGAGCGGAACGACGTCTCCTTGTCCGGCCGGAAGTCGCGCACCGCCTTGTACAGCCCGACCAGTCCCTCCTGGATCAGGTCCTCCGAGTCGCCGCCGGCGAGGAAGTACGAGCTCGCCTTCAGCCGCACGAACGAGGTGTAGCGCCGGATCAGCTGATCCATCGCCGCTCCTGATCCGTTACGGGCCTTTAGGACGAGTTGCAGATCCTCAAGCTCTCGTTGAACCTTCTGGGGAGACTTCGGAGCGGTCGCGGTGCGGGCGGACACGGTGGCTACCCCCGTGGGTGCTGGCGTTTTTGGTGAGCCTCGACCGCGTGCGCGGGCGAACTCTCACCCTGAGGTTGAGGTGAATCTAGCAAGGTCCCGCAAGGAAAACAACCCCCATTTGCGGTGGACCCGCTTGCTCGCCTCTTGCAGGCGGACCAACCTGTTCAGCCGCGCTGGCGCTTGGCCTCGTACAGCAGCACCGCTGCTGCAACGCTCACATTGAGCGACTCCACCTCGCCCGTGAGCGGGATCGAGATCAGCGCGTCGCACGTCCGCCGCACGAGCGGCCGCAGCCCCTTGCCCTCGGCGCCGAACACGAGCGCGACGCCGCCCGAGAGATCCGTCTCCCACATCGAGACCGCTTCCTGGCCAAGCGCCGCGCCGTAGATCCAGAGGTCGGCGCCCTTCACCTCCTCGAGGTAGCGGGCGAGATTCGTCACGACCGCGACCGACAGATGCTCGATCGCGCCCGCCGAGGCTCGCGCCACCGCCGGCGTGATCACGGCCGAGCCGTGCGCCGGCACGATCACACCCGTCGCCCCCGCGCCCTCGGCGCTGCGCGCGACCGCGCCGAGGTTGCGCGGATCGGTCACGCGGTCGAGCACCGCGAGCAGCGGCCGCTCGGCGGCCGCGAGCTCGTAGGCGTCCGCATACCGATAGGGCTCGACCAGCGCGAGCACACCCTGGTGGTCGCGAGTGCCCGAGCGCTCCGTGAGCTCGCGCTCCAGGTGACGCTTCGGCGACACGTCTTGCAGCCAGTCCTCCGCCTTCAGCGCACGTTCGGTCGCCCACACCTCGAGCACCTCGCGCTGCCCGCGCAGCGCCTCGCGCACGGCGCGCCGGCCGTAGACGAGGTCGGGCGTCACCGCCGCACGAGGTCGTAGCCCGAGCCGGGGCTGTCGCGCATTTCCCACCCGAGCGCGGCGAGCTCGTCGCGCAACGCGTCCGAAGTGCCGAAATCGCGCTCGGCCCGCGCGGCTGCGCGCCGCTCGGCCAGCTCGACCACCTCCGGCGGCGCGTCCTCTCGCTCCGCGAGCGACTCGAGCCCGAAGATCTCGAGCCCGCGCCGCAGCAACCCCAGCTGACCGGACGACGCCCAGTCGTGGAGCACCGCCAGCGCCGCCGGCGTGTCGAAATCGTCGTCGAGCGCGGCTGCCAACCGCTCCCAGCCGGCCTCGTCGTCCGCCGCGGCGGGCAGCGTGAACGCGTTCCGCAGCGTGTCCCGGCGCGCCGCCGCCTGCGCCATCGTCCCCTCGTCGAAGTCGATCGGCTTCCGCCAGGAGGCCGTCAGGAAGAAGACGAGCACGGTCTCCCGCCCCCACTGGTCGAGCGTCTCGCGGATCGTCGCGACGTTGCCCGACGACTTCGACATCTTCTCGCCGGTGAACCGGAGCATCCCGTTGTGCGCCCAGATCGAGGCGAACGGATGCCCCAGCGACCGAGATTGCGCGACCTCGTTCTCGTGGTGCGGAAAGACGAGGTCGAGCCCGCCGCCGTGGATCTCGAAGGCCGGCCCGTAGATCTCCTCCGCCATCGCGGAGCACTCGATGTGCCACCCCGGCCGGCCCCGGCCCCACGGGGAGTCCCACCACGTGTCCTCGGTTTCCGGCTTGTTCGCCTTCCAGAGCGCGAAGTCGCGCGGGTCCTCCTTGAGCGGGTTCGGCTCCTGCTCCTCGACCTGATCAGGGCGTTGTCCGGAAAGCCGCCCGTACTCCGGGAACGACGCGACGCGGAAGTAGACGTCGCCGTCGACCGGATAGGCGTGCGCCGTGGCGACCAGCTCCTCGATGAACCGGACGATCCGCGGCACGGTCTCCGTCGCCTTCGGCAGGTAGTCGGCTTTGCCGAGACCGAGGTCGTCCGTGTCCTGCAGATACCACTCGGTCGCGCGCGCGGCGAGCTCGGCGCTCGCGCCCGGCGCGGCGTCGTAGATCTTGTCGTTGATGTCGGTGATGTTGTGGACGAGCGACGCCTCGTAGCCGGTCGCGCGCAGCCACGAGCGCAGCCACATCCCGACCACGTACGGCCGCGCGTTGCCGATGTGGGCGCGTGCGTAGACGGTCGGGCCGCAGAAGTACATCCGCACCGGGCCGGGCGCAGGCGGCAGCTCGACCAGCGAGCGCGTATAGGTGTCGTACAGGCGCACAGGGTCAGCGTAGTGCGCGCCGCACCGCTTCGTCCCGCGGCAACGCACGCAGCACCGCCCACAGCTCCGGCCCGCGCTCGGCCCCGGTCAACGCGAGACGCAGGGCACGAAGGTTGCCGCCGACCGCCTTCAGCTCCCGCTGGATCGACTTCGCGTCCTCCTTGTCGAGCAGCTCCGGCATCGCCGAGCGCAGCTCGACGAACCGCCCGAGCGTCTCCGGACTTTGTGCCAAGTTGGCACTTGGTGGGTCCAGCACGGCCTGCACCAACGCCCGCGCCTCGACCAGGTCGTGCGCGCCACGCGCCAGCGCGGCGGCCTCGACCGACACGCCCAAGCGCGCCGCCAGCTCCCCGTCCGACATGCGCGCGAGCACGTCGACCGACAGCGAGCGAACGCGCGTCAGGGCGAGGTGGACGTCGTGTCGCGGTAGGTCGAGCTCGTCGAGATACGCGCGCACCGCTTCCGCGGGATAGCCGGCGTCGCGCAACGACGCGACCGTCGCCCCCTCGGCGCGCTTCGACAACTTCTTGCCGTCAGGCCCCACCACGAGGCCGTGGTGAATCACATGCGGCGGCTTCGTCCCGAGCGCGACGTGCAATCGCGTGTGCAGCTCCTCGTTGGGCCGGTGATCAGAGCCGCGGATGACGTGCGTGATGCCGAAGTCCGCGTCGTCGACGACGCTCGCCAGGTGGAATGTGGGCGAGCCGTCGTCGCGCCAGAGCATGACGCCATCGAATCGTTGCGGCAGCTCCGCCTCGCGCGCCGCCTCCATGTGGCGCCCCGCGCGCTCGCTCTGCCGGACCGGCCCCTCATCCCAATCGATGGCCAGCCACCGCAGGTCGGCGAGCACGCTCTCCTCGCCGCCCGGACGATTTCGCGCGGGGTCGGTGTCGTCGATCCGCAACAGCAGCCAGTCGCCGAAGCGACTGTTCGCGACCGCGCTGAGCGCGTTTCCGACGTGCAAGGACCCGGTCGGGCTGGGCGCGAACCGTACTCGGGTCATGCCCAGAACCTATCGTGGGGCCGTGCAGCGCCTTCTCGATGCGATCCGCGCGTCAGCCCGCTACCTCGAGGCGCATCCCCGCACGCGCAAAAGCGCGCAGCTTGCGATCGTCGCGGTCATCGTCGGCTTCTGCGTCTGGGGCGTGCGGCACGAATGGTCGAAGGCAGGCTCGCGGCTCGAGCACGCGCGCCCCGGCTACGTCGCGCTCGGGCTGCTCGCGATCTCCGCGTACTACCTGACCTTCATCCTCGGCTGGATTCGCATGCTCGCGGCGTGGGGCATCGCGGTCCCGTATCGCGTCGCGCTCCAGGCGGAGATGGTCTCGATGCTGGCGAAGTACATCCCCGGCGGCGTGTGGACACCCGCCGCCCGCGCGCTCGCACTTCGGCGCGCTGCGGGCGTTACCGACACCGGAACGGTGCTCGCCTCGATCCTCGTCGAGGCGGCGTTGTCTGCGATCTCCGGCGTGATCGTGTTCGTCGTCTCGCTCGCCTGGGTCCGCGGCGTCGACGCGCCGCTCCCGGCACTGCTGCTGCTCGTCATCCTGCTCGCGTCGGTCCTCCACCCCAGGATCTTCCGGCCACTAAGCCACAAGATCCTGAAGCCGTTCGGCGCCCAGACGATCGAGCCGCTCCCGTTTCCGATCACGATTGGCCTGCTGCTCTTCTACTGCGCGACGTGGGTGATCGGCGGCCTCGCGCTGTGGTTCCTGCTCCGCAGCGTCGAGGCGACCCCGGCGCTGTCGACGGTCCCGTTCCTCGGCGGCGTCGCGGCCGTCGGCGCGATCGTCGCCGTGCTCGCCGTCATCACCCCTTCCGGGCTCGGCGCACGCGAGGCGTCCATGTACGGGCTCCTGCTCGCGATCACGAGCTCCGCACCAGCGCTCAGCGTGACGCTGCTGAACCGGCTCGCGATCACGCTCGTCGAGGTGGCGCTGTTCGGCGTCGGCCTCGTCGCCTGGCGAATCGGGCGCCGCGCCGGAGAGGCGACCGGCGAATCCGGGGCTTGACCTGCGATATCGCAACCGCTATTCGTTCAGCCTGACCTGGCTGCGAGGGATCGGCTGCGCGCTCCTGGTCGTCTCGGCGACCGCCTGCGGCTCGCGCGCCGGGCACGTCGACATCGAGCGCAGCTTCGACGTCGGCTGGCACGACCGGGCCAGCTCGATCGCCGTCGAATACACCCTGACGCGCCTCGCGTTCCACGACGGGCGCTGGACCGCGCAAGTCAGCATCCACAACGGGTCGCCGACGCAGCTCTTCGAGGTCGGATGGGAGCCGGACTCAAGGCATGTCACCTGGTACGGGCCCGCGCTCGTCTTCTCGGGCAAGGACGTGCTCGGGAACCGCCGGCTGCTCTACTTCCCGGCCGACCGCGAAGTGCCGGCGATCCCGTTGCCGCTACGGGGAGGCGCGACTTGGCGCGGCACCATCGGCGGCACGATCCCCGACGCGCCGCCGATCGCCCGCGGCCGCCCGATCTGGTTCCGCTACCCGATGTTCGGGATCGGGCAGGTGTGGGACGAGCTGAACCCGGCGCTCTCCGTGCAGTGGATCTCCAACCGCGGAGTGACGCTGTGAGGGGCCGGCGCGTCTGGCGTGCGCTGCGTGCGGACAGGATGCTGTTCGCGAGCCTCGTCGCGACGCTCTTCCTCGTCGGCTCGATCACGGTCGGCCCGCCGATCCTTTCCGCACTGCTCGGACACACGAGCGACCAGCCGTTCCCCTACGCGACCGACCCGATCAAGCGCACCCCGGTCGGGCTCTTTGCGCACGTCTGGGACACGAGCCAGGAGTACACCGACGACACGGGCTACTTCCGCCGGGCGCCCCCGAAGGGAACGCACAAGACGTGGCTCTTGGCCGGCGGCGACGGCCCGCTCGGCCGCGACGAGCTGCTGCGATTGCTCGAGGGTGGCCGCACGTCGCTCGAGGTCGCGATCGGCGGGACGCTGCTCGCGATCACGATCGGCACGATCCTCGGCACGCTCGGGGGTTTCCGCGGCGGGCTCGTCGACGCGGCTATCACGCGGTTCACCGAGTTCGTGATGGCGTTCCCGTTGCTTCTGCTCGTGATCGCGATCGGCTCGCAGTCGAGTAACCGGCTCGACTCGATCACGCTCGGGTTCTTACCGAGGGGCGTCGTCTCGCTCGTGCTTCTGATCGGCTGCTTCACGTGGTTCTATCCGGCGCGCATCGTCCGGACCCAGGTCGCGGAGCTGCGGAACCGCGAGTTCATCGAGGCCGCCGTGATGATCGGCGCCAAAGACCGCCATATCCTGCGGCAGCACATCCTCCCCCACGTCCTGCCGACCGCGCTGGTCTACGCGACCCTGCTGATCCCGGTCAACGTGCTGCTCGAGGCAGGCATCACCTTCCTGGGCGTCGGCATCAAGCTGCCCACGCCGAGCTGGGGCAACCTGCTCGCCGCCGTCTGGGGAACCGTGCTCAACCCGACCGTCGTCAACAACGCGCTGCGTACCCAGGTCTGGCTGACGATTCTTCCGTCGGCGATGATCTTCGTCACCGTCTTCACCTTCAACCAGCTCGGGGAAGGGCTGCGCGAGGCGTTCGACGCGGAAGCAAGGGGCTGATGGCGCGGTTCGTCTTCTGGCGCGTCGTGATCGCCGTCTGCCTGTTGACCGTACTCTCGATGATCACGTTCGCGGTGTACGCGACGATCCCGGTCGAGCCCGCCGGATTCCTCGTCGACCTGCAGCACGCGAAGCCGGGTCAGATCGCGGCCGCGCACCACGCCCTCGGGCTCGATCACTCGCTCACCTACCGGTACGCCGTCTACATGGGCAGCTTGGCGCACGGCGACTTCGGCACCGCGTGGTCAACGCTCGCGATCGGCTACGACGGCCGCATCCACGGCAGCCCAGTCGGTCACATGGTGCTGCGGGCCGGCGGCGTCACGGGCTCGATCATCCTCGGTGGCGCCGTGCTGCTCGTGCTGATCGCCGTGCCGCTGGCGCTGATCTCGGCGCGGCTGCCGCGCACGTTCCTCGACCGGGTCGTCGTCGCCGTCTCGCTGGTGGGGATCTCCACGCATCCGCTCGTGGTCGGCCTCGTGCTCCAGCTCCTGTTCAGCATCCACTGGCACCTGCTCGACGGCGGCTACTGCAACTTCTTCCACCACGCGCCCGATTTCGACCCGCGCTTCGGCAGGGCGCTGCCGACCTGCGACGGGCCGAAGAACTGGGCGACGCACCTGATCCTGCCGTGGATCACCTTCGCGCTCTTCTTCGTCGCGCTGTACATGCGCGTGCTGCGTGCGCGGCTGCTCGAGACGCTCGGCACGCACTACGTGCGCACCGCCCGAGCGAAGGGAGCAGGCGAGATGCGCGTCCTCGTGCGCCACGCGCTGCCGAACGTGAGCGCGCCGGTCGTGGTCATGCTCGCGATGGACGGCGGCACCGCGATCGGCATCTCGATCTACATCGAGTCGGTCTACGGGCTGCCGGGCATCGGTCACCTGGTGCTCGACGCGCTGAGCGGCGAGCGCGGCTACGACCTGCCGCTGATCCTCGGCGTGATGTTCATCAGCGCGACCGCGATCATCGCGCTCAACGCCGCGGCCGACGTCATCGCGCGCGTCATCGACCCGCGGATCACGTCGATCTCGCGCGCCGGCGCGAGCGGCGCGCGGTCAGGCCTGGCGTAGCCCGTAGCGCTCGGCCAGTGCGACCGTGTTGCGCGCCGCGGCGACGAAGGGCGCGTCGACCATCTGCCGGTCGAGCGCGAACGCGCCGCCCTCTTCTGCGGCGGCCGCGAGCACCGCGCGCGCCCGCTCCACCTCGGCCACGTTCGGCAGGTAGGCCTGCTCGATCACCGGCAGCTGCTTCGGATGGATCGCCGTCCGGCCGAGGAAGCCGAGTGCGCGTCCCCGCGCGCACGACTCGGCGAGACCGTCAAGGTCATCCAGGTCGGCGAACACGGACTGCGGCGGCCGCGGCAACCCAGCTGCCAGCGCCGCGTTGATGACGCGGCTGCGCGCCCAATCGAGGCCGGCGTCCTCCGCACCGGTCTCCGCGCGCAGGTCGGCCTCGCCGAGCGACAGCCCACGCACGCCGGGGGCGGACGCGACCTCGAACGCGCGCTCGACGCCGAGCGGCGTCTCGACCAGGCAGTGCAGCTCGAGCTCGCCGACCGACGGGAGCTCCGGCGACTCGACCTTCGGCAGATGCACGCCGTGGATCGCAAGCCCGCGCACCGCGGCGAGATCGTCCTCCACCCACCGTGTGCCGAGCGCGTTCACTCGGACGTGCACCCGCACGGCCGGCAGTTCGCGGAGCAGCTCGGCCAGCCCCGCCCGCGCCTGCTCCTTGTCCGCGGGCGCGACACCGTCCTCGAGGTCGACGATCACCGCATGCGCGCCGGAGGCAAGCGCTTTGCCCACGCGCTCGGGCCGGCTGGCCGGCACGTACAGCCATGTCAGCGGGGGCAGTCCTTTCACACTGGTCCTTCCGCGCGCAGCGCCGCGAGCTCCTCGTCGCCAATGCCGAGCTCGGCCAACACTTCGGCCGTGTCCGCGCCGTGCGCACGGC
>JBKPRG010000015.1:0-7231 GCA_046765815.1 Actinomycetota bacterium | reverse complement strand
TACCGCCCGCTCGTGCGCGGGTTCGTCGAAGAGCAAGCGCCGACACTCAGGCGGCTGCCCGACACGAGGAACGCGGTTGAGGATCTGAAGCGCGAGCCGGCCGCGGCGATCTTCGCGCGGGCGCACGCAGGCTTTGCGGAGACGGCGGAGGACGCGCTCTTCCGCTCGATCCTGCTGCCAATGCTCACCTGGACTGCCGAGCGGTGCGGCGGGTTCGACTGGCACGACGATGCGTTCGACGCCGCGTACGCCGATCTCGAGCGGTCGCTGTTCGGGACCGCGCGCACCTACGTCGCGCTCGCGCCCGTGATCGGGCTGTCCTCGGGGAGCGAGGCGGAGCTGGGTGCCGACATCCGGCTGCGGCCGGTCGTCGCCGGCGAGCTCTCGCAACTCTGGCCCGAAGCGCAAGGGTTGATGCCGCCCGAGTTCGGGCGCGACACCGACCGCATGCTCGTGCTCGAGCTGCATCGCGAGCTTGCGCCTGACGAGGCGGAGCCGCCGGACGCGGCCGCGGAGCTCGCGGATGCCGTGACCGCGCTCAGGCTCGCGACGGCTGCGGCGGTTGCGGCCGGGCCGGTCGTCTTCGAGCGGCTCGACTACAGGCCGTTGCGCATCGCGCCGCTCCTGCCGATCGCGGCGACCCAGCCGCGCGGCGACGCGACGCGGCTCGACAAGGTTCGCGCGAAGCTCGCGGCGGAGCTGCGGGAGCGTCTGGTGCTCGCCGACGAGGATCGCGAGCT
This sequence comes from Actinomycetota bacterium, assembly GCA_046765815.1. Taxonomy (GTDB): domain Bacteria; phylum Actinomycetota; class Thermoleophilia; order Gaiellales; family Gaiellaceae; genus PALSA-600. The sequence continues at coordinate 6,491 of JBKPRG010000015.1, read as the reverse complement.
CGGCGAGTCGCTCGACCGCTGGGAGCTGTCGCTCTTCTCCGAGGAGCCGTTCCGGTCGGCGCAAGTGCGAGAGTCGCTGGCGTGCGTGCTCGGGGGCGAGGGCGGAGCATGGGCCGCGTCGCTGCGCGCAGCGGTCCTGCTGGCAGAAAAAGGAACGGAGCGCGAGGAGATCCTGGCGGCTCTGCGTGGGGAGCACCTCGGTGGCGAAGCGCGCGACGCGGTGAGGCGCGTGCTCGTCGAGACGCTCCGGCACGGCTCACGGGCCGAGCTCGTGGCGGCGGTCGACGAGACGTTGATCGGGCTGCGGCCCCGTCCGTCGAGCGTGCTCCGGGTCGCCTAGGATGCCGCGGTGCGCGAGTTGCGGCCGGGGCTGTGGTGGTGGACGAAGGTGCATCCCGAGTGGACGGCGGAGGATGACGCTGCGGGACGCGAGTGGGGGCCGGAAGTCTCTTCGTACGCCGTCGACGACGGCGAGCGGCTGCTGCTGATCGACCCGACCACGCCGCCGGAGCCGATTCTCGATCTCGCCCGCGACCGCACGCCGGTCATCGTGCTGACGTGCCCTTGGCATGAGCGTGACGCTCCACAGCTTGTCGAGTTGCTGGGCGCTGCGGTGTACGCGCCGCCTCCCGACGACGGCGGCAAGGGAATCCGGATGTCGGCTCACGAGTTCACCGCCGGCGATCATTTGTCGTTCGGCGTCGAGGCCTTCCCCGGGCGCGAGCCCCCGTACGACGTCCTGCTGTGGCTCGAGCGTGCTCAAGCCGTCGCCATCGGCGACACGCTGATCGACCGCGGCGAGGGCATCGAGATCGTCGACAGCTGGCTGGCCGAGGGCGTGACGCGCGAGCAGGTGATCGAGGGCCTGCGGCCGTTGCTCGAGCGACCGGTCGAGTACGTGCTGCCGACGCACGGCGAGCCGACGGACCTCGCCGCGCTCGAGCGAGCGCTTTCCTGAGAGCCGGTTCCGAGCTACGCGGGGTAAGGAACGGGCTGGTCGCTCACCGGCGTGATCTCGGCAACCGTCATGCCTGCGCCAGGCTGGAGGAACTTCTGGAGGTGGACGATGTCGTCCGTCTCGACGACGAGGTAGATCGTGTGCTGTGGGAACGCCAGCCAGTAGCCGTGAATCTTCACGTCCTTCGACCACTGTCGAAGAGCGAGCGTGAGCCGCCTTTCCCGTACGGGCAGTCCCGAGGTTCGTGCGTCTGCTTGATGTGAAAGAGCACGTGACATTCCTCCTTGTCAGTGGCGGCTCATGTGGCTCGAGCCGGACGCTACATGCGCCTTGAGCGGGATGAGCGGAGAGGCCGCTCACGCGGCCTGTCCGGCTTCTTACTCGATCGGGATCTCGAAGCGAGCGATGATCCCCTGGTCGCCGCCTCTCGCGAGTAGCTCGGGGTCGGGATCACGAGTCGCTACCCATGCGTATCCGTGTTCGGGATAGGCGACGACGTCGGGGAAGCTCCCAGCACTGATCCCGAGGATCCGGGCGGGTTCTTCGGTCGGGTTGCTGAACGCGTGCAGGCCGGCACGTCCCTCGGGGCAGAAGACGAAGTCGCCGGGAGCCAACGCCTCTTCGCCGCGTTGGCTCCGTAAGAGGGGACGGCCGCTCAGGACGAAGAACATCTCCTCGGCTCCGAAGTGCATGTGGATCCGCCCCTCGGGTGCGTGGGGGGCCAGTTCGTACAGCGTTGCTCCCATCCTCGCGTCCTCAGGACGCCAGAAGACTTGATGCCGAGTTCTGTCTTCTTCGTTCTCTCCGTCCCATGCGTCGGAGAACAAGTTCTGTCGATTCATGTGTGGTACCTCCGAGTCGTAGCGGTGGGCGCGCAGTGCTCGAGCCCGGAGTACGGGCCTTGGCGACACTGCGCCGGATACGCGCGGCTGCTCGCCGCGCCAAACCGCTACCTCGCCGCCGGGTCCACGGCAGGATCATGCCTGCTCGACGCGCTACGTCGAATGCGAGCGGAGGAAGTCGAGGGCGCGGTGCGTCAGTAGCTGTGCGGCGTCAGCGTCGTACGAAGGGAGGCTGGAGTCGGCGAAGTAGTGCTGATCGCCGGGGTAGAGAAAGAGCTCGCCCTCCTTTGCGGAGGCGGCAAGCTCGCGGGCGGCGTCGATGTCGCCTTCGTCGACGAAGATCGGATCTGCGTCCATCCCGTGAATCTGCACCGGCACCTCGGCGGGCCAGCTCCCGAAGTAGGAGGGCGGCAGGCATGAATAGAAGAACAACGCGCCGCGCGCGCCTGCGCGGGTCTGGGCGAGCTTCTGTGCCGGCACCACCCCGAGCGAAAAGCCTGCGTAGACGAGCGCCTCGGGCAGGTCGTCGGCTGCCTGCTCGCCAAGCGCGATGATCTCGTCTGGAAACCCGATCTCGGCCGCGTAGGCCATGCCTTCGTCGATGCTGCCGAACGTGCGACCCTGAAACAGGTCGGGTGTGTGAACAGTGTGACCTGCGCGGCGCAAATCCTCTGCGAACGCAGCGAACCCATCGGTCTGACCCTGCGCATGGTGGAACAGCAGCACCTCTGCCATTTCGCCTCCGTCTTTCGTTCCTGGCCGGCGAGAGCATAGGTCGTCGACTGGGGCAGAGTTCGGGACTGGCCCCATAGGATCGCGCCGTGCCGTTCACGCTCAGCAACATCAAGGAGGACATGGAGGACATCGGCCCTCGGTTCGACGGCGCGCCGGATTTGGAATTCCGCGCGGCGACGAAGGCCCTCGAGCTCCAGGAATCCGCCCTGAGCTACCAGCGCGTCCCGCCCCGCTATCGCTTCCCGTACGGCCACACGCACATGAAGCAAGAGGAGGTGTACGTGGTTCTGCGCGGGAGCGGGCGCATGAAGGTCGACGACGAGATCGTCGAGCTCAAAGAATGGGACGCGGTGCGCGTCCCGCCCGGAACGTGGCGAGGCTACGAGGCCGGGCCAGAGGGCCTCGAGATCCTCGTCATCGGCGCGCCCAACCTCGGCGAGGATCCGCGCGGAGACGTCGACGGCCAGCGCGACTGGTGGGTTGACTAGGGGACCTTTCCGGTCGGAGGGCGTCGTCATCCGCCCCGAGCGCGACGCCGATCATTCCGTGATCGCAGAGGTGGTCCGCGCGGCCTTCGTCGGACACCCCGACGAGGTCGCGTCGTTCGTCGAGCGCATTCGAGCATCGCAACAGTTCATTCCGGAGCTGGCGCTGGTCGCCGAGGACTCCTCCGGTGTGATTGCGCACATGATGCTGAGCTGGGTCGGCGTGGAAGGCGGATCCCGTACCAGGATCCTCAATCTCACGCCGATGTCGGTTCGGCCTGACCGCCAGCGCATCGGTGTGGGGGCACGGCTGATCCGGGACGCGCTTGCCCGCGCCGAGGAAGCAGGCGAACCTGCCGTCATGGTCGAGGGCATTCCCGCGTACTACCCTCGCTTCGGCTTCGAGCGGGCGAGCGCTCTCGGCTTCATCTCCCCGCATCCGAAGATCCCCGACGACGCTTTCATGGTCAAGCGGCTCCCGGGATACCGCCCCGACCTCGCCGGCCGGATCGTCTATCCGGCCGCGTTCGACGCTCTCGGGTACTAGCGGCGCGACCGTCGCCCGACACGTCTCGCCTGCGGGCGCTCGCTAGACTCGTGGACGTGGCGTCTCCGGCTTAGTTGGTCCGAACTTCGCGTTCCCGGCCGCCCGCAGCGCGGCGGGAATCTGGCTGCCAGGCGGCTGACCTGCCGCTGGCAGCGGATTACTGGATCGACTAGGAGGAAGCCATGCTTTACGAGCCAGACCAATTCGACCGTCTGATTGACGAGCCATGGGTTCGAGCGCACGTCGAAGGCGCGATTGCGACGATCGTCGCCGACGTCGATGCGGCGTTCAGTCCCGACAGGCTCTGGCCCCTCGTAAACGAGTGGGACGAGTACCTCGACGGGCGGCCGGCGAAAGTTCTCTATACCGGTGCGGCCGGCGTGTGCTGGGCTTTGGAGACACTACGGCGAGGCGGCCACGCCGAGACGTCGCTCGACCTAGCCGCGGCTGCGGTGCGCGCACTCGAACTGGAGCGCGCCGAGCCGGACGCGGCCGAGGATGAGCACTATCGCCCCGGGTCGCTGCTGCACGCCGAGACGGGGCCACTACTCGTCGCGTTCCTGCTCTCCTCGGATGCCCAACTCGCGGACGATCTCCACGAGCTCGTTCATGCCAACGTCGTCAACCCGACGGACGACATCAGCTGGGGAGCACCGGGGACGCTGCTGGCAGCGGTGGCTATGCACGAGTGGACGGGCGAGGCGCGCTGGGTGGAGGCGGCACGCGAGTCAGCGGTTGCACTTCGCGCCCGCCGAGGCGACGACGGTCTCTGGCGTCAGGACGACGATTACCGGGGCCTCGGCACGATTCACGGTGCTGCCGGCAACACGCTTGCACTGCTCCGATTCGATCGAGACGAAGCGCTCGCACGCGATACCGCAGCCGTTCTCGCACGGCACGCGTTCCGCGAGGACGGCCTCGCCAATTGGCCTGGCACGCCGCGCGCGCAGCTTGCGCGTCCGCGAGATGGTCGGATCTGCCTCCAGTGGTGCACCGGCGCTCCAGGCGTCCTCGCGGGAGCGTGGGACTATCTCGACGAAGAGCTCGTCCTCGCCGGCGCGGAACTCATCTGGCAGGCCGGCGCACACAAAGACGAGAAAGGCCACGGCCTCTGTCACGGGACCTCGGGCAACGGCTTTGCGCTCCTCAAGGCGTTCGCACGCACCGGCGACGAACGCTGGCTCGAACGCGCGCGCCGCTTCGCTGTGCACGCCCTCGCACAAGCGGACCGCATCGCGACCGCATCCGGCCGGCGCCGGTATTCACTCTTCAACGGCGACCTCGGCACCGCGCTCTTCGCGGCCGCCTGCCTCGATGTCGACGCGCGCTACCCGATCATCGACGTCATGTAGGTCGCACCTGAGCGCGTTCCCGGCGTCAGCCGATTTGCTCGGCCAGCCCGATGAGAATGCCCTCGGGGCCTCGGACGTAGCAGAGTCGATACACGTTCTCGTACTGGACTACTTCGTCGACGAGTTGCGCGCCGAGTCTATGGAGCCGCTCGAGCGTATCGTCGAGGTCGTCCACAGCGAACATGACACGCAGGTAGCCCAGAGCGTTCACCGGGGCGTTCCGGTGATCGGCGACCACAGGGGGCGCAAGAAATCGCGAGAGTTCGATCCGGCCGTGGCCGTCCGGCATGCGCATCATCGCGATCTCGACGCGCTGGTCGCGCAGTCCGGTGACGCGCCCCGACCAGTCTCCATCGATCGTGGCTCGCCCTTCGAGTTCGAGGCCCAGCTCGGCGAAAAACGCTACAGCCTCATCAAGCGATTCCACCACGATGCCGACGTTGTCCATCCGTTGAAGCGCCACGCCGACCATTCTTGCGGACTCGCAAAGATGGTTGCCCGAGTGTTCGGCAATGTCCCCTGAGCGGGCGCACGTGGCAAGCGATAGCGTCGAGGCGTTGCACGTTGTTATCAACCACCTTCGTCTGCGCGAACCGGTGCCGGATGCAACCGTCGAAGCTGCCCGGACGGGGATGCAGCTCGTGGTCGATGCAGGAGCGCTCGCCGCGCGTGTCGCGAAGGTCGATGAGACGCACCTGATCCTGATCCTTGAGTTCTCGACAGCGGAGGACGCGGATCGCATCGCGCGCGAGATTGGCGGACCGTGGATGCGCGAGAACATTGGGCCGCTGCTCGCTGGTGACACCGACCGCAGCGTCGCCGAGGTGATCGCCTCGGCCAAGGCCTGACGGCGCGTCGCTGCGCCAGTGATTGGAATGACGCCAGACGATTAGGCTCCAGAGAACAGGTGGCGCGTCTGCCCGAACGTCCCTTTGGCGAACGCGAGCACCTTTGCCGGCTTCACCGCGAACACGAGCACTGGGTCGCTTCCACCCTCGTGCCGGAAGCTTCGCTCGTGCACGTCGTAGCGCCAACGGCCGTCCCACTTCGCCGCCCACGCCGTCGCGAGCCGTGCAAGTGCTCTCTCGTCGATCACTTGTACGGCTTCGCCCTCGACCACGACATCGAGCCCTTGCTCCCATTCGTTGCAGCCGGTCGTCAGGATCACGTTCTGGTTGGCCCTCAGGTTCACGGCCTTCTGCTCGCCGGCGCCGGTGGCGAAATGAATGGCCTGATCGAGCCAGACAGCGACGAGTGGCGTCACATGCGGGCGACCGTCGGCCCGGACTGTCGTGATCCAAAACAGCTCGGCGTTCTCGAGCACGCGACGCGTCTCTTCCCAGTCGGTCGCGACGGCATTCTGGTCGCTGAATCGCGCATCAAGCTCGGTCACTGGCTGCTCCATTGGCGTCTCCTTTGATCCGGACTTCGTTGTCTTCTCGGAGGTGAGCGATCAGACGGACCTCCGGCCCGCTGCCTCAACGGTCACACCTTCAGACCGCAGAGCGGCCAGGAACTCATCGGACAGCGCGGAACCGCTTCTATGCGCCAGCAGCCGGAGGATCGCCTGGG
>JBKPRG010000014.1:0-7355 GCA_046765815.1 Actinomycetota bacterium | reverse complement strand
TCAGCAGCCGTACCCGTGCGCGCACTCGTACTGCGCGAACGCCGTGTCACTCGCGGTGAAGAAGTGGTGGATCTTGTCCGGCTTGCGCACGAAGTACAGGTAGTCGACCTTCGCCGGGTGCGCGGCCGCGCGGATCGACGCCAGACCCGGGTTGGCGATCGGGGTCGGCGGCAGCCCCGGCAGCTTGCGCGAGTTGTACGGGCTGTCGCTGTTCAGCTGCGACTCGAGGATCGACTGCGTCGGCGCGATGTGCAGGCCGTAGCGCAGCGTCGCGTCGATGCCGAGCGGCATGTGGTTGTGCAGCCGGTTGTAGATCACGGCTGCGATCAGCGGCCGCTCGGAGGCGACCTGCGCCTCCTTCTCTACCATCGACGCGATCGTCAGGACGTCGTACGGCGTCAAGTTCTTGCTCTTCGCGTACTTCATGTTGACGCTGCGCCACTTCCCGCAGAACGCCCGGAGCTGTGCGCCGACGAGCTGCCGCGACGTCGTCTTGCCGAGGAAGTCGTATGTCGCCGGAAAAAGGAATCCCTCGAGGTTCGTGCGGCGGCGCGGCGCAAAGCAGGGCACCGTCGCCGTGCGCGTCGCGCGCAGGTACTGCTTGCCGGAGAGCGCCACCGGCTTACCGCGCTTGCGGCGCGCGATCTTTGCGACGGCAGTGACCCGCTGGGCCATCTGCGTGCGCGTGAAGCCCTCGGGGAAGATGACGCGGAACGGCTTCGGCGGGGGCGGCGGAGGCGGCGGCGCCGCGCGCTCGTGACGAACGTGCGGGAGCGCGACCGCGACTGCGACGACCACGAGGACGACGGCGGCGACGAGCGCCGTGAGAGCGACGAGCCGGCGGCGGCGGATCTGCGCCGCCGACGCGCGCCGGCGTTCCGGCGTCAGCGGTTCGTGCTCTGCCATTCGAGGTAGCCGGAGAGGAGGTGCGCCGCGGCGCGCGCGTCGTCGCCGGCGGCGAGGACAGAGGTGAAGCGCTCGTCGTACGTCTCGACGGGCACGTCGCAGGCGTTCCGCAGCCGCTCGACGAACGCTGCCGTCGCCTGCGCTTGCTCGCCGTGCTCGCCGCGCAACGTGAGCGGCATGCCGACGACGATCAAGCCGGGTGCTTCCGCGGAGATCACGTCGAGCAGCCTGGCAAACCCCGCGTCGGTGAGGGCGGACTGAACAATCGTCAACGGGCGGGCCACCGTACCGGTCGGGTCGGACACGGCGACGCCGGTGCGCGCGGCGCCGAAGTCGAGCGCGAGGGTCTTCACTCCATCAGCGCGGCAACGAGCTTGTCGCGCCCGGTGGTGAGCGCGTCTCGCAGGTTGTCCGCGTTCTTGCCGCCCGCCTCCGCGAGCGTCGGCCGACCGCCACCCCCGCCGCCGATGATCGGCCCGAGCTCGCGCACGAGCGTCACGGCGTCGATCCGGTCGGTGACCGACTTGTCGAGGTTGACGACGAGCGCGATCTTCCCCTCGTCGGCCGACGCGAGGATCACCGCCGTGGCGGACTCCTGCTGGCGGACTCGATCCGAGAGATCGCGCAGCGCGCTTCCTCGCGCGCCCTTCACCTCGGCCACGTACACCGAGTCCGCGCGGTCCTGCCACACGAGGTCGGGTCCCTGTTCGGGCTCACGGGGCTTCTTCGCCTCGCGACGGACGCGCTCGAGCTCGCTGCGGACCGCCTCCAGCTCGCGTGCGCGTCCCTGGAGGATCGTCCAGGCCTCGCCGGCGGTCACGGCCTCGATCCGCCGGGCGCCGACGCCGACAGACTGCTCGGCGAGGATCACGAACGGGCCGATCTCGGCCGTCGAGCGCACGTGGGTGCCCCCGCAGAGCTCGCGCGAGAAGCCGTCGATCTCGACGACCCGCACCTCTTCGCCGTACTTCTCGCCGAACAGCATCATCGCGCCGAGCTTCCGGGCCTCCTCGATCGGCGTCACGAACGTGCGCACCGGGATCGCCTCGAACACCTTCTCGTTGACGAGCCGCTCGACCTCGTCGCGCTCCTCGGGCGTGAGCGCCTGGCCGTGCGAGAAGTCGAAGCGAAGCTTGTCGGGCCGCACGGCAGAGCCCGCCTGCTTGACGTGGTCGCCCAGCACCTGGCGCAGCGCCGCGTGCAGGAGGTGTGTCGCGGTGTGGTTCGTCATCGTCGGGAAGCGGTCGCTCCAGTTGACAACGGCTTCGATGCGGGTTCCGGTCTCGAGCGGCGCGTGGCCCGCCAGCTCGACGAGCAGCACCTGGTCGTCGCCGAACTTGAGCACCTCGGCGACCTCCAGCTTCTGCTCCTCGCCGTCGACTAGGAGGTAGCCGCGGTCGCTGACCTGGCCGCCACTCGCCGCGTAGAACGGGCTCTGCTCGAGCTTGACCAGTTGTCGCGTGCCGCTGAGCGGAGCCACCTCGATCACCGCGGTGAGCACGGTTGTCCGCTCGTACCCGACAAACCGGGTGTCCCGGTGTTCTGCGCCGACCAGCTGGGTCGCGATCTGCTGTGCCGTTGACTCGCTGCCCGCCCGCGAAACCTCGCGATGCTCCTCCATCAGGCGGCGGAAACCGTCGATGTCGAGCGCCTGGCCGCGCTCCTCGGCGAGCTCCTGCGTGAGCTCGATCGGGAAGCCGTACGTTGCCGCGAGCCTGAACGCGTCGTCGGCGCTGATCGCGTCCCGACCTGCGAGGTCCTCGAACTCTTTCATGCCGCGCGAGAGCGTCTCGGTGAAGCGCTCTTCCTCGGCGCGGACGATCCGCTCGATGTCGTCGGCGTGCTCGCGCAGGATCGGATACGCGTCGCCCATCTGCTCGATCACGACCGCGGGCAGGCGGTGCACTCCCTCGAGGCCGATGCGGCGCCCCTGGTAGATCGCGCGGCGCAGCAGGCGGCGGCAGATGTAGCCGCGGCCCTCGTTCGACGGCTCGACACCCTCCGCGATCAGGAAGCTGACGGCGCGGCTGTGATCGGCGAGCACGCGGTGCGCGCGCTGTGAGACCTCGTTGTCGTGATACGCGACGCCGGACTGCTCGGCGACCCAGTCCATGATCAGCTGGAAGCCGTCGGTGTCGAAGTTCGAGTCGACTCCCTGGAGGACGCAGGCGGTGCGCTCGACTCCCATCCCCGTGTCGACGTTCGCGTTCGGCAGCCGCGCGAGCACGTTGCCCGGCTGCAGGTCGTACTCCATGAAGACGAGGTTGTAGATCTCCATGTACCGGTCGCAGTGCCCGGGGCCGCATGCCGGATCGCCGCAGGCGTACTTCTCACCGCGGTCGTAGAAGATCTCCGAGCACTGGCCGCACGGCCCCGTTTCGGCCGCCTGCCAGAAGTTGTCCTTGCCAAGGCGGACAATCCGCTCCTCTGGGATGCCGACGCGCCGCCAAGCGGCGATCGCGACGGTGTCCTCGTCAAGCTCGAGCACCGGGTCGCCTTCGTGCACCGTCGCCCACAGCAGCTCGGGCTCGAGTCCGAGAATCTGGGTGACCCACTCCCAGGCGTAGTCGACCGCTTCGTCCTTGAAGTAGTCGCCGAACGAGAAGTTGCCCATCATCTCGAAGAACGAGTTGTGGCGATCGGTGCGCCCGACGTCGTCGAGATCGGTGTCCTTGCCGCCCGCCCGCAGGCACGGCTGGACGCTCACGACGCGATTCGACGGCGGCTCTTTCGTGCGCAAGAAGTACGGCTTGAACTGCTGCATGCCGGCGACGATGAAGAGCGTGGTCTGGTCGTCTGCCGGCGGGATCAACGAGTGTCCGGGGACGCGGAGATGGCCGCGCTCCTCGAAGAAGCGCTGGAACGCCTCGCGCAGCTCGTTGGTCGTCATGTCACTAATGGTGTCAGACACTTTCAAGGTGTCTGACACTTTCAGTTACGCAGCGCGGTCGGGGTTCTCGAGCTCGTCCGCGTTGATCTCGTCGCGGATCTTCTCCAGCGCGCGGCGGATGAGGCGGGAGACGTGCATCTGCGAGATGCCGACGTGCTGCGCGATCTGTGATTGCGTCAGGCCCTCGAAGAACCGCAGGTGGAGGATCCGCCGCTCCCGGTCGTCCAGCACCTTGAACCCCGGCGCCAGCACCGCCCGGTCTTCCGACACCTCGTACTGGTGCTCGACGTCACCCAGCGACTCGAGCGGGTCGAGCTCCTCGCCGTCCTCGGTGCCGCCGCCGGTCGAGAGCGACAGCGACGAGTACGCGCGCCCTGATTCGAGCGCCTCGAGCACCGCCTCCTCCTCCACGCCGGCCGCCTTCGCGAGCTCCGGAATCGTCGGCGAGCGCCCCAGCTGCACGGTCAGCTGCTCGACGAGCTTCGAGAGCTGCACGTTCAGCTCCTGCAGCCCGCGCGGCACCCGAACGGCCCAGCCGCGGTCGCGGAAGTGCCGCTTGATCTCGCCGATGATGTTCGGCGTCGCGTACGTCGTGAGCTCGACGCCGCGGTCGAGGTCGAACCGGTCGATCGCCTTGATCAGCCCGATCGAGCCGATCTGGACGAGATCGTCGAGCTGCTCGCCGCGGTAGCTGTAGCGCCGCGCGAGCGAGCGGACGAGCGACATGTACTGCTCGATCAGCTGCTCGCGGGCCTGGAGATCGCCTGCTTCGTGGTACCGCCGGAGGAGGGCTTTGTCGCTCTCAGGCACTCGTCCTCCGCTTGGTCAGCCGGACGCTGTCGCCGTCGACCTGCACGTCGTCGACGGTGGACTCGAGCACGCGCCTCACGCCGAGCTCGCTGCCCGCGTCACGCCCCAATGCCTCGAGCAGCCGCCGGTCGAGCGGCCCGACGACCGCTTCGAGCGAGTCGTCGTGCACCGTCAGTCGGACGGTCAGCTCGGCGTCGCCGGTCGTCGCCCGTGCAGCCGGGTCGAAGAGCGCGCCGAAGGCGATCTGGAGGTCTTCGAGGTGCTCGAGGGTCAGGTCGAGCCGCGCCGCGAGCCCGGCGAGCACGAGATGCGCGACGCCTTCGAACTCCGACTCGCGTGGCAGTGTGAGTGTGATCGCATCAGCCATCGTGCGACTTCAGCTCGTCTTCGAGGTCGCGTTCGCGGCGCGCTGCGGCCGCCTTCGCCTCGTCGACCGCGTCGCGCCAGCTTCGTTGCGTCCTCAGCGACGACCAGCCGTGGGAGATCCCGGCCGAGAGGCCGGCGAGCTTCTGCACCGGCCGCTTGACGGCGAAGCTGACGGTGCGGACCGCCTCGTCGACGGCCACCACTGCATCCACTGCGCTTGTCGTCGCCGTGTCCATCTTGTCCAGCTGCGCGTTCACCCGGTCGATCGAGCCCCCCACCTTGTCGATAACTGGCAGAACGTGACGTTCTGTACCTCGAATGAACGAAGAAACCCGGTCAAGCGTTACGGCCAGGCGCAACAAGGCCCAGCCGCCGCAGATCCCGAGCGAGATGAGGAATACCGCCAGCGCGAGGTGTGCGAGGTCGCCGTAGCTGAACGCGAGCATCCGCCCAGCCTAGACAGATGCCGCTGACGTGACCAAACCGGAACCGACGACGACGTCGCCGTCGTAGAGCACGGCGGCCTGCCCACGCGCGACGCCGTAGGCGTCCTCGTCCAGCTGCAGCCGGAAGCCGGCCGCCGTTGCCTCGACTGACGCGTCGACCGCGGGCGAGCGGTAGCGGAGCTTTGCGGCCGCACGATCCACCGGGACGAAGAGGCGGCCGCGGACTGACACGCTCCGGCGCGCCAGCGCACGCCGCGGGCCGACGACGACGGCGTTCGTCCGCGGCTCCGTGCGCACCGCATACAGCGGCTCCGCCGCCGCGACACCGAGCCCGCGCCGCTGCCCGGCTGTGAACCGCCAGTAGCCGTCGTGCCTGCCGAGCTCGTTGCCTTCCTCGTCGACGATCGGACCTTCGGCCGCGGCCAGCCCCTGGCGGCCGAGGAACGCCCGGTAGTCGTCGCCGGCGAGGAAGCACGCCTCTTGGCTGTCAGCGCGGTGTGCGACCGCAAGTCCCGCGGCCGCCGCCTCGGCGCGCGTCTCCTCCTTCGTCTGCTCTCCGAGCGGGAACCAGATGCGCTCGAGGAGGCGCGGGTCGAGCCGCGCCAGCATGTAGCTCTGGTCCTTCGCCGGATCCCTCGCCTGCGCGAGCAGCCGCCGGCCGTCGCGCTCGACGATCCGTGCGTAGTGGCCCGTGGCGAGGCGCGCCGCGCCGACGCGGTCGGCGAACGCGAGCAGCTCGGCAAAGCGAAAGCTGCCGTTGCAGCGGACGCAAGGGTTCGGTGTCTCACCGCGCGCGTAGCCGCGCACGAACGGCGTGACGACCGCGCGCCGGAACTCCTCGCGCAGGTCGAGCGTCACGTGCGGCAACCCTCGCCGGTGGCAGGTCTCGCGGGCCGCGATCACGGCGCTCGGCGAGCAGCACGCCCGCTCGGAGTTGGCGCCGGCCGGGTCGAGCCAGAGGCGGAGCGTGACACCGACCGCGTGCTCGCCGGCACGGAGCAGCGCGACGGCGCTGTCGACGCCGCCGCTCATCGCGACCGCGCTGCGGCGCTCGTCGCGCGGGGCGCGGAGAGCGGGTGCGAGCGCGTTCGCGAGCGCGTCGACGGGCAGCGTCTCGCCACCGACCGCCGCCGCCTCCAGCAGCGTCAGCCCGCACAGGTCCGCGTCGAGACCCGACGCGTCGGCGTCGACGATGCGCTCGTCGCGCACGCGGAGCCGCACCGCCGCCCAGTCGGCGCCGCGGGCGGAGTCGCCGTAGAGCTCGACCATTCGCTCAGGGTACTGAGAAGGGGAGCCGAAGCTCCCCTTCTCGACAGTGCCCCGACGACGCCGGTTAGCCGCGCCCGTGTGAACCTGGCAAGCCAGGTGGGTGCCGTGCAGCCCGGAGGACTGACGCCGGCTCCCTTTCACATGGTGTTGGTTCTACATGGATGCACGGCGTGCGTACGACGTCGAGCACTCTGGTCGATCGTAGCGCCCAAGGCCACGGCGGAGCGCAAACCGATGTGTCTCCACCCGGTGTGCCTGATCGAGTGAGAGGACTCTCGCACAGGCGAGCGTCAGTGTTCGCCAGCCCACCCGGCGGTGTAGTCGATGAACTGTCGCGCCTGGTGGAGAAGGGCGGGATCAGCGGGCTCGTGCACTTTCGTCCACGGGTCGGCGCGGTCTTCGAGAGCCCAGCGGATCAGGGGTGCCCACTCTGGGTCAAGCGCATCGACAGCCCATCCGCCCGCGGTTCGTTTTGAGCTGACCTCACCGATGGCCAGCGTGTGCAGGATCCGGGCGTGCGAGAGGACGGCCACCGCGAGAGCACGGCGGTCGATCGAGTCGGTCGAGCGGAACCATGCTTGCCAAAGGTCGAGCGCCCAATGCATTTCGGCGCGTAGCTCGTCGCCTGTGATCGGGTCGACTAACTCGCGCGGATCCGGCCCTGCAAG
>JBKPRG010000013.1:0-13171 GCA_046765815.1 Actinomycetota bacterium | reverse complement strand
TGGCTCGAACTCGTGGCCGGCCTCGTGCAAGTTGATCTTCTGGGCACCGAACCGGAGCGCGTGCCGGCCGTCGCCGAACACCTCGTGGATCATGCCGAGCGCTTCGTAGAACGCGATCGTCGCACCGAGGTCGCGCACCGTCAGCACGAGGTGGTCGAGTGACTCGACCCGCATCAGTCCACCTCCACGTCGAGCAGGCGCGCGGCCGCCTCGGCGCGCTCGAGCGCCTCGAGGTTCGTGTCGGCGGTCGCGATCACGTATCCGCGCCGGTCGCCGTCGAGTCGCACCGGCCTGATCGTCTCGCCGAGCTGAAGGTAGACGTCGGCCTGCACGACGCCGGGGAACGCGAGCACCTTGTCCAGCGGCCCGATCCGTTTGACGCGCCCGGTCGGCAACGGCCCCGGGGATGCGGTGAGGAACCGGATCGCGAGCGGCTGTTGGAACTTCGGCTGCACGAGCTCGTCCGGGAGGTCGTCGCCCAGGGCGATTCGCAGCTGCACCTCGACGAGGTCGACGCCGGTCGCCCAGCGCACGAGGTCGGCCATCTGCCCGCCGGGGATCCGCGCCGCGCACTCGACGACGACTACGCGCCCGCCGGACGCCGCGATCAGCTGCGGGAACGCGATCCCCGTCTGCAGCCCGAGCGCATGCACTGTCCGGCGCGCGACGAGCTCGGATTCCTCCTGCTGAGCGCCGTAGACGGTCGCGGGGTAGACATGGATCCAGCCCACGCCGAAACCGACGCCCGGCGGGCGCAGGCGATCCGACAGCGTGAGCGGAATCGTCTCCCCGTCCCGCGCGAGCACGATCCCGTTCATCTCGATCCCGTCGACGAACTCCTCGAGGATCGCCTCACCGGTCGGCGACGCGGCCAGCGCCTCGTGCAGATGCGCGTCGATCTCGTCCAGCGACTCCACCCTGAAGACGCCTCGCTGGCCGCCCGAGTCGGCCGGCTTGAGGACGGCCGGGAACCCGACCTCCTCGGCCGCGCGCCGGCGCTCGGAGATCGAGCGGACGGCGGCAAAGCGCGGCTGCGGCACGCCGGCATCGGCGAGCCGGCGCCGCATCGCCACCTTGTGCGTCATCAGGTGCGCCACGTCGACCCCGATGCCAGGCAGGCTGCGCGCCTCGGCGACCGCCGCCACGACCGGCACGGCTCGGTCGGCGCTCACCGTCAGCACGCCGTCGATGCGGAGGCTCGACGTCGCCTTCAGGACGGCCGCGACGTCAGAGAAGTCGACGACGCGCGCGATGTCCGCCTCCTGCAGGCCAAGTGCGTCCGGATTCCGGTCGACCGCGGCGACGCGCAGCCCCAGCTCCTTCGCGCGCTGGATCGCGCGACGCTGATGGCGGCCCGCGCCGACGAAGAGCACCGTCCGTTTCACGAGCGCGGACTCTACTGGGGTGCGATCGCGGAACTGACGAGGCTGAGCACCGGATCGATGTCGATCGGTATGCCCGCCGCGACTGCGACCACGATGCCGTCGAGCACGATGCCCATGAATCGGCCCAGCTGCTCGGCGTCGAGGTCGTCACGCAGCTCCGCCGTCTGCTGCAGCTCGCGCACGTGCTCGACGAGGCGCGCGTTCACCTCCGGGCTCCGGTTCAAGAACTGTTCGCGCAGCTCCGGCCGCGTGCGCAGCATGCCGGTGAGCTCGAAGTAGACGCCGATCCACTCCGGCCGCTCCCTCGCGATGTGGCGGAGGACGCCGCCGAAGCCCTCCTCGAGCCAGATCTCGCCCGCGCGCGCCTGGTCCTCCTCGGCCAGGGCGTAGAAGAGGTCCCACTTGCTCGGGAAGTAGCTGAAGATCGCGCCGCGCGAGAGGCCGATCGCCTTCTCGAGCCGTGGGACGGTCGCGCCCTCGTAGCCGTGGCGCGAGAACGCCTTGCGGGCGCCGTCGAGGATCTGCCGCCGCCGCTTGGCCCGGTGAGCGCTCGAGACCTTGGGCACGGCCCGAATTTTACAAAAACGTACGGACGTACTATATTCGCCGCGATGCTCCGCGCCCGGACGCTGCTCGCGCTCCTCGTCGCCGAGGCCGTGTCGACGCTGGGCACGGCGATGACCTTCGTCGCGCTGCCGTGGTTCGTGCTCGTGACGAGCGGCTCGGCGTCGCGCATGAGCACCGTCCTGGCGGTGGAGATCGCCCCGATGGCCCTGCTCGGGATCCCCAGCGGCTCGGTGATCGCGCGGCTGGGCGCGCGCACGTCGATGCTCGTCTCCGATGCCGTCAGGGCGCCGCTGATCGCGCTCGTGCCGCTGCTGCACTGGACGGGGCACCTCTCCTATGCCCTCCTGCTCGTGATCGTGTTCGCGATGGGCATCTTCACGGCGCCGTACATCGCGTCGCAGCGGACGATCGTGCCGGAGCTCTTCGACGACGACGAGCGGACGGTCTCGAAGGTGTCCGGGCTCTTCGGCGGCGCGACGCAGCTGCCGACGCTCTTCGGGCCGGTCATTGCCGGGGTGCTCGTCGCGTCGTTCGGGCCGTCGAGCGTGCTGCTCGTCGACGGCCTGACGTACCTGTTCGCGTTCGCGTGCGTGTTGCTGCTCGTCAGGGGCGGGAAGCCGGTGCCGCCCGATGAGGAGTCGAAGGGAGTGTTGGCCGGCATCCGCTATCTCGCGCGCGATCGCCTCCTCGGCCCGGTGACGCTGACGCTGGTGCTGCTCGACGGCGCCGCCGGCGCGATCGCGGTCGGCGTCCCGCTCGTCGCATACTCGCGGTACGACCAGAACCCGCACGTCGCGGGCTGGCTCTTCGGCAGTTTCGGCATCGGCGCTTTGATCGGGTCGGCGCTCGTGGTCAAGCTGCTGGACCGATTCGACCCGCTCCTGCTCGCGTCGACGGCGATCCTGCTCGCGACCGCCCCGCTGTGGGCGATCGTGGCCTCGATCCCGTGGCCGGCGGCGTGCGCCGCGATCGCGGTCTGCGGCCTCTTCGTGCCGATGGTGAACGCGCCGTTCATGGGCATCATCACGACGCGGCCGCCCGTGGCGCTGCGCGCGAAGGTGATGACGGCGGTCTTCACCGCGAGTGGGCTCGGCAGCCCATTCGGGCGTTACGCGGTCGGCCCGGTCTTCGCGCGCTGGGGCAACGCAGGCGTCTGGGTCGAGATCGCGGGCGGGCTCACGCTGGGCTCGCTGCTCTTCATCGCCGTTACAGTTGCCGCGTGGCGCTCGAAGGCAAGCGAATCTTCATCACCGGTGGCGCAGGCTTCATAGGCACGACGCTCGCGCGCGAGCTCGTCGACCGCAACCGCGTCGTCGCGTACGACAACCTGCACCGCGACGCGCTGTCGGGGCTCGAGCTCGCGGATCATCCGAACTTCGATCTGGTCCAGGGCGACATCCTCGATGCCGACGCGCTCCTGGCGGCGGCCGACGGCGCGACGCACTTCGTCCACTGCGCTGCCATCGCGGGTGTGGACACGGTGCTCGAGAGCCCGGTGCGGACGATGCGCGTCAACGTGATCGGCACGTACCACGCGCTCGAGGCGGCGCTCGCGACGCAGACAACGCTCGAGCGCTTCATCGACTTCTCGACCAGCGAGGTGTTCGGGACGCACGCGTTCCGCGTCGAGGAAGGACAGGTGTCGACGATCGGTTCCGTCGGGGAAGCGCGCTGGACATACGCCGTCTCGAAGCTGGCGGGCGAGCACATGGCGCACGCCTACCACGACGAGCTCGGGCTCCCCACGGTCACCGTCCACCCGTTCAACGTGTACGGCCCCGGCCAGATCGGCGGCGGCGCGATCAGGGCGTTCATCGAGGCGTCGCTGGCCGAGCGCGACCTGACGATCCACGGCGATGGTTCGCAGATCCGCGCGTGGACGTACGTGAGCGACATGGTCGCCGGAGTGCTGCTGTGCCTCGAGCATCCAGCCGCGGTCGGGCAGACGTTCAACATCGGCAATCCGCGCTCGGCGGTGACCATCTTCGACCTCGCGCAGCGCATCAAGCGGCTGAGCGGCGCGCCGGGCGAGATCGTCTTCCAGCCGCTGCACTACGCAGACGTCGAGTTGCGGATCCCGAACGTCGAGAAGGCGCGGGTCGAGCTCGGCTGGGAGCCGGTCGTCGAGCTCGACGAAGGCCTGCAGAAGACGATCGCGTGGTACAGAGAGAAGACGCTCGCGTCCGCCTAGGCTGGCCGGACGTCGGCGAGGCAGAACTCGCCGAGGTGGCGGCGGTCCTCGAGAGCGGCATGCTGACGATGGGACCGAAGGTCGCGGAGTTCGAGCGCGAGCTCGCCGCGGCGTGCCAGGTCGAGCACGCGCTCGCGGTCTCATCCGGCACCGCGGCGCTTCATCTTGCGGTGCTCGCGCTCGGTCTCGAGCCCGGCGACGAGATCCTCGTGCCCGCGTACACCTTCCCGGCGACGGGCAACGTCGTCGCGCTCGCGGGGCTGCGGCCGGTGCTCGTCGACGTCGACCCGGAAACGATGAACGTCGATCCTGCGCGGATCGAGGTCGGACCGCGCACGAAGGCCGTGCTCGCCGTGCACCTTTTCGGCCGGCCGGCGCGGCTCGAGGAGCTGCCCGACGGCCTGCCGGTGCTCGAGGACGCAGCCGGCGCGCTCGGCGCACGGCGCCGTGGCCGTGCATGCGGCGGGCTCGGCCTCCTCGGCTGCCTCAGCTTCCATCCGCGCAAGATCGTGACCACCGGCGAGGGCGGCGCGGTGACGACGAGCGACGCCGCGATCGCCGAGGCGGTGGCCGCCGTACGCAACCACGGCTGGCGCAACCTCGTCCCGCCCGACATGCCGGCGCCGGGGCTCAACTACCGCCTCTCGGACATCCTCTGCGCGATCGGTCTGCCGCAGATCCGGCGCCTCGACGAGCTCCTCGCCGCGCGCACGCGGATCGCCGCGGGCTATGCCGAGCGGCTGCGCGAGCTACCGGTGCAGCTGCCGCGCGCCGACGACGGCGACGAGCACGGCTGGCAGGCCTTCGTGATCCAGGTCGACGACCGCGACCGGATCCTGACCGAGCTGCGGGCCAACGGTATCGAGGCGCAGATCGGCACGTACGCGCTGCACCTGCTCGGCGCCTATCGCGACCAGGGCGACTTCCCGGGCGCCGCCCGGGTCTTCGAGCGGGCGCTCGCGCTGCCCTTCCACACGCGGCTCACCGACGGCGATCTCGACCGTGTGGCGGAGCACCTTGACAAGTTAGTGAGTAACCACTAATCTCCCGCGCATGTCGATTGCGACCGAGCGGAAGAGCAAGGAAGAGCGGAAGGAAGAGATCCTCGACGCGGCCCTGGCCGTCTTCGCGGAGCGTGGCTACCACGGCGCCTCGACCGAAGAGGTCGCGCGCCGCGCCGGCATCTCCCAGCCGTACGTCTTCCGCCTCTTCGGCACCAAGAAGGACCTCTTCCTCGCGGTCAACGCGCGCTGCTTCCGGCAGACGCTGGAGATGTTCCAGCGGGCGGCCGAGGGTACGCGCGGCGAGGAGGCCCTGCGCGCGATCGGCGGCGCCTACAGTGAGCTGCTGGTCAACGACCGCACGTACCTGCGCAGCCAGATGGCTGCGTACGCGGCGTGCGACGACCCGGCCATCTGCGAGGCGGTTCGAAACGGCTTCGGCGACCTCGTGCATTACGTCGAGCGTGTCTCGGGCCTCGAGCCCAAGCGCATCTCGGCGTTCTTCGCCAAGGGGATGCTGATGAACGTGCTCTCCTCGATGGGACTGACGACGCCCGCGGAGCCGTGGGCGCAGCGCCTGATCGAGGGCTGCAAGGAAGACGAGTAGCGATCTTTTTTTCCACAGGGGGTAAGTGATGACTCACAAACGAAACATCTGGTGGACGTTCGCGATCACCTCGACAGCGCTCTTCATGGTCACGCTCGACAACCTCGTCGTGACCACCGCCCTGCCGGTGATCCGCAAGGACCTGCACTCCGGCCTGAGCGGGCTCGAGTGGACCGTGAACGCCTACACGCTCACGTTCGCGGTGCTGCTCCTGACCGGGGCGGCGCTCGGCGACCGGTTCGGCCGCCGGCTCATGTTCTCGATCGGGCTCACGATCTTCACCGTCGCGTCCGCAGCGGCGGCGCTGGCGCCGTCGATCGGCGCACTCGACGCGGCGCGCGCGGTGCAAGGCCTCGGCGGCGCGATCGTGATGCCGCTGACGCTGACGATCCTCTCGTCTGCCGTCCGCCCCGAGCGGCGCGGCCTCGCACTCGGCGCGTGGGGCGGCATCAGCGGCCTCGCCGTCGCGATCGGCCCGCTGGTCGGCGGAGCGGTCGTCTCCGGCATCTCCTGGCACTGGATCTTCTGGCTGAACGTGCCGATCGGGATCGTGCTGGCCCCGCTGGCACTGGCCCGGCTCGACGAGACGCACGGCCCGGCGACGAAGCTCGACCTGCCCGGACTCGGTCTCGCGAGTGCCGGTCTGTTCGGGATCGTGTGGGGCCTCGTCCGCGGCAACTCCGTCGGCTGGGGCTCGGCCGAGATCGTCGTCGCGCTGGTAGCGGGCTTCGTCGTACTGGCCGCCTTCGTCGCCTGGGAGCTGCGCACCGCGACGCCGATGCTGCCGATGCGCTTCTTCAAGAACCGGACGTTCACGCTGGCAAACGTCTCGAGCCTGTTCATGTTCTTCGGGATGTTCGGCTCGATCTTCCTGCTGGCGCAGTTCTTCCAGACCGTGCAGGGCTACAGCCCGCTGCAGTCGGGGCTGCGCATCCTGCCCTGGACGGCGATGCCGATCTTCGTCGCGCCGATCGCGGGTGCGCTGTCCGACCGAATCGGTGGTCACAAGCTGATGGGCGCCGGGCTCGCGCTGCAGGCGGCCGGGCTGGCGTGGATCGCGGCGGTGTCGTCGCCGACGGTGCCGTACTCGTCGCTCGTGCTCCCGTTCATCCTCTCCGGCACCGGCATGGCGCTCTTCTTCGCGCCGGTCGCGAACGTCGTCCTCGCGGCCGTGAAGCCGGAGGAGGAGGGCCAGGCGTCCGGCGCTCAGAACGCGGTGCGCGAGCTGGGCGGCGTCTTCGGCGTCGCGGTGCTCGCCTCGGTGTTCTCGCACTACGGCGGCTATCGCACCGGCACGAACTTCGTGGACGGCATGACCCCCGCCGTCTACGTCGGTGCGGCGATCGTCGCGCTCGGCTCGCTGGCCGCGTTCGCGATCAAGCATCGCCCGCGGCGCACCGAGCCGGCGGTCGCCGCCGAGCCGGCGTTCGACGTCGCCTAGTGGCGGTAGAACCTCGCGCCGGGCGTTGTCGTCGCCCGGCGCGAGGCCGCCCGTGGCGCGACCCGCCGGAGCGCCTGCTTGTCGAAGAGTTGAGATGCCTCGAGCGGCGCGACCGGGACCAGCGAGCCTCCTGTTGCCTGCGGCCGACCATGAGGCCGGCGATGGGCGGCAATGCTAGTCCCAGGTTCGAAGCCGGGTCGCCGCAACGGCGACCGCGGCGGCGACTGTGGCCAGCACGACGAACGAGCCGCGCAGCGAGATCGCCTGCGCGGCTCCGCCGACGAGCGGCGGGCCGACGAGCAGGCCGACGTAACCAAGGGTGGTCACCGAGGCGACGGCACTCGCCGAGACGCGGCCGGCCGCGCCGAAGACGATCGGCGCGTTGAGCGAGATGCCCGCCCCGCCGAGCGCGAACCCGATCAGCGCGAGCGGTGCGTTCGGCGCGGAAGCGGCGAGCAGGCAGCCGGCGACGGCACCCGCGGCGCCGCCCGCGAGCAGCGTCCGGTCGCCGAGCCGCGTCGCCTGGCCGTAGAAGCGGCCGAGCGCCATCGAGGCGCCGAAGACGCCCGGCCCGAGCCCGCTCACGGCCGGCTCCGCGTGTAGTTGCCGCTCGAGGAAGAGGGCGCTCCAGCTCTCGATGCCGCCCTCGACGACGAATGCCGCCGCGCCGACGAGCCCGATCAGCAGCAGCGCGCGCTCGAATCGAATTCGCGGACCCCCACTTTGTGCCAACTTGGCACTTGCGGGGTCGGCTCCGAGCAGCGCTGCCGTCATGAGGACGAGCACGGCGACTGCGACCAGGATCGGCTCGCGGCCCGCGCCCGCGCCGCGGGCGAGCCCCGCGGCCACTGCCCCGACGAGCACGCCGACCGAGTAGAGCGCGTGCGCGAGCGGCATCAGCCGTCTCCCGGTCGCCGCTTCGATCTGAGCCGCGTTGGCGTTGATGCCGACGTCGAGCGCGCCTGAGGCGGCGCCAGTCGCGAGCAGCGCGAGAATGAGCGCAGGCAGCGAGGTTGCGAGCCCGGGCAGGGTCGTCGCGGCAGCGAAAGCCGCGCATGCCACCGCGACGGCGCGTGGCCCGTAGCGGTCGACGGCCGGTCCGGCGACGAGCAGCATCGCCGGCAGCGAGCCGACGGAGGCGAAGAGCAGCGCAAAGCCGAGCGCGCCCTTCGACACGCCGGTCGCGTGCTGCACGCTCGGCAGCACCGCCGCCCACGCGCCCCAGAAGAGGCCGAGCGCGGCGAATCCGAGCAGCGTCGCGTCGCGGCGCGGCGTTATGCCGCGTCCCACCCCTCGTCCGGCGTCCACGACGCCCAAGCATCGTCCCACCAGCGGTCGCCCGCGTCGAGGAGCGCGGCGACGCGGTCGCCTTCCGCGCGGATCGCGTCGACCTGCTCCGCCGTGAACCGCCCATCGCGCACGCGCTGCTCGAGCAGCTCCGCATCCTTCCACGCCCACGGCCCGTCGACCGGCACCCAGATGTCGAGCTCGAGATCCTGCGTGTCGTAGCCGGCGGGCGTGCGCCGGAACGGCTCCTGGAAGTTGACGTACCAGCCGCGAAACTCGCGCTCGGCGCCGAACCAGAAGATCCAGATCGCGTACGACTCGCGCGGGCGCTGCAGCATCAGCACGCCGTTGCCCTCCCATGCGTCTTTGCCGTGCCACGGATGGAGGCCGTCCTCGGTCGGCCAGTCGCCCGACGGGAACGTGAACGCTGCCCCGCGCGCGAGGTATGTCGCGAGCAGGTCATCGTCGTCGCGCACGACGCGCACCGGCACCTGCATCCAGGAGCGCCCGCTGTTCAGGACCTCGCGCCGCGTGACGACCTGACCGTGGGACCACATCGACTACGATCCGCCACCATGAGGCGGGGGGTGATCGGCGCATTGCTGGTGCTCGCAGCGCTGCTGGCGGCGGCGGTCGCCTACGCCGGCGGGCACGAGCAGATCAAGTACAACGCCGCCGACCAGGCGGCAGCGCGCGCCGCGACGCTCAAGCGCGCCGACCTGACGAGCGCGACCGGCTGGACAGGGGGCTCGACCAAGGCCGAGATCTCCGCGCCTCCGAGCTGTCCGAACTACCAGGTCGACCTCTCGAAGTACGTGCTCACCGGCGCCGCGCGTTCGCAGTGGTCGGCCGGCACGCGGCAGGTCAGCTCCCAGACGGAGATCCTGCAGACGACCAAGATGGTCGCCGCGGAGTGGCAGCTGCAGATCGTGAAGCCAGGTGCGATCGCGTGCCTTCGCTCCGTGCTCGCGAAGAGCTTCACGTCGGCCGGCGGCTCGCTCGTGTCCTTCAAGAAGCTCGCGTTCCCGAAGCTGGGCCAGTACACCGCGGCGTTCAGTCTCGTCGGCGTCGTCCAGAACATCCGCGCCGTCATTCAGGTCGTGCTCGTCGGCAAGGGGCGCACGGAGGTCGAGCTCACCGTCTCCGACCTCGCCGCCACGCAGTCGGCAGTCGCCACGGACGCACTGCACTACGCGCGGATCCTCGCCGCTCGCGTCAAGAGCTAGACCACGTGCCAGTCGGCGGGGAGCGGTAGCGGGCACCAGTCCGCCGGCGGCCGCCAGCCCTCCCAGCCGGTCGGCCACGGCTGCGCGGCGATGACGCGCTCGCCTTCCTCACGCACCCGCGCGGCTCCGGCGCCGTCGAGGACGCCGAGCTCGACCGCTTCCGCAAGCTCGTCCTCGTCCTTCCAGGCCCACGTGCCGTCCGGCTCGACGGTGACGTCCAGCACCAAGTCGGTCGTGTCGAAGCAGCGGCCGTTCACGACGGTCGGCGACTGAAGGTTGACGTACCACCCGTGCAGCGACCAGTCCGCATGCCAGTAGATCTCGATGCTGTGCGCGGCGCCCTCCCGTTCGAACCGGAGGACGTGCCCGCCCTGCCAGGTCCAGTCGAACGGCGGTGCCTTCGTGACCCACCGCCTCAGGTACGACCCGTCCTCGCCCCGGATTGCCTTGCCACGATTTCCCGGTCCGCAGTAGATCCCGATTCGGCCGTCCCACTCGCCCGCGACGCGGTGCGGAAACGCCCAGCGAACGACGCCGTTGTAGATGCTGCGCTTGAGGACGACGTCGCCGACTCGCACGCGTACGACCCTAGGAGCAGGTGGTTAGTGTCCTGTAAGTGGACGTTTCGGTTGTTGTCACGGTATTGAACGAGGAGGGCGCGCTCGACGAGCTGCACGCGCGTATCGCCAACGCGCTCGAGGGCCGCGACTGGGAGGCGATCTTCGTCGACGACGGCTCGACCGACGGCACGGCGGCGAAGCTGCGCGCGCTCCACGACGCCGACGCACGCGTGCGCGTTGTTCGCTTCAAGCGCAACTTCGGCCAGCACCCGGCGATGCACGCCGGGCTCGTCCGCGCCCGCGGTCGGTACATCGTGACGATGGACGGCGACCTCCAGAACGAGCCGGAGGACCTGCCGAAGCTCCTCGCGCCGCTCGAGCGGGTGGACGTCGCGTCGGGACGCCGCGTCTCGCGCCGCGACTCGGCGGCCCGGACGGTGCCGAGCAGCGTCATCAACGGCCTGCTCCGGCGCTTCACGCGCGTCGAGATCTCGGACTTCGGCTGCGCGTTCAACGCCTACCGTCGCGAGGCGATCGAGCCGATGCTCGGTGCGATCGGGCGACAGAAGTTCACGAAGGCGCTCGTGCTCTCTTCCGGTGTCTCCGTCGAGGAGGTCGACGTCTCACACGCGGCCTCGAGCTCCGGCTCGCGCTACTCGCCGGTCCGCCTCGTCAGGCTCGCGCTGCACGTCGTCGCGGGCTTCTGGCCGCAGCCGGTGCAGTGGATCGGCGTCACGCTCGGCATCCTCTGCACCGTCGCGGCGGCCGCGCTCGGCGTCTACGGCTTGGCGTTCTGGATCACGCAGAGCAACTTCCCCGGCCCGCTCTTCGCCGGAGCAGGCATTGTTCTCGTCCTTGGGGTTCAGGGCTTCGTGCTCGCGCTGATCGGAGAGTCGCTGGGACGCATTCAGCGTGACGTGGAGGGTAGGCCGCTGTACACGATCGAGGAGGAGTTGTGAGCAAGCGAGTGTTGGTGACAGGTGGAGCGGGGTTCATCTCGTCGAACTTCGTGCGCCACCTGCTCGAGGCGACCGAGCACGAGGTCGTCACGCTCGACGCGCTCACCTACGCGGGCAACCTCGAGAACCTGGCCGACGTGATGAGCCATTCGCGGCTCTCCTTCGTCCACGGCGACATCCGCGACGCCTCGCTCGTGCAGGAGGTCGTCGAGGGCGTGGACGTGATCGTCAACGCGGCGGCCGAGTCACACGTCGAGAAGTCGATCCGGCATGGCGCATCCGAGTTCGTGACCACGAACGTCGAGGGGACGCAGATCCTGCTCGACGCGATCCGGGTCACGCCGGTCGAGCGGTTCATCCTCATCTCGTCGTCGGAGGTGTACGGCACCGCCGAGACGGCGCCGATGGACGAGGAGCATCCGCTCAACCCGCGGTCGCCGTACGCGGCCACGAAGGCCGGCGCCGACCGGCTCGCGTACTCGTACTGGACGACGTACGAGCTGCCGATCGTGATCGTGCGGCCGTTCAACAACTACGGGCCGCGGCAGCATCCGGAGAAGGTCGTGCCGCGGTTCATCACACAGGCTCTCGACGACGAGCCGCTCACCGTGCACGGCGACGGGCACGCGTCGCGCGACTGGCTCTACGTCACCGACGACGCCGAGGCGATCGTCGCGGCGATCGACGCCCCGATCGAGTCGATCGCCGGCGAGGTCGTCAACGTCGCTACCGGCGTCGACATCTCGGTGTCAGAGATCGCACGACTGGTGCTCGAGGCGGTCGGGAAGCCGTCCGACCTCGTGCAGCACGTCCCCGAGCGCCTCGGCCAGGTCGACCGGCACATCGGCTCGACCGACAAGGCGCGGCGGCTGCTCGGCTGGACGGCGCGCACGTCGTTCGAGCAGGGGCTCGAGCGCACCGTCGCCTGGTACGGCGACAATGAGGCGTGGTGGAGAGCGATTCTGGCTCGCGAAGCGCGCGCCTACTCGTCCTAGGAGCCGGACCCGCCCAGCTCGGGCTGCTCGAGGCCGCGCGGGCGCGCGGGCTCTGGATCGCTGCGGTCGACCGTGACCCCGCTGCGCCCGGTTTCGCGTTCGCCGATCGGCGCTGCATCCTCTCGACCGAGGACGAGCCCGCGATCGATCGTCTCGTCGGCGCCCTCGCGATCGACGGGATCATCGCGCCCGGCACGGACTGGCCGGTCGGCGTCGCGGCGCGAATCGCAGAGCGGTCGGGGCTCGCGCATCCGATCTCGGCACAGACCGCCGTGCTGGCCACGAACAAGCTGCGCCAGCGTGACCGGCTTCACGAGGCGGGGGTGCCGCAGCCGCGATGGTGGGTGATCGGCGGCGAAGACGATCCGCCGGCGCTCGACGGCGCGGTCGTCGTCAAGGCGCCCGATCGGCAAGGCCAGAAGGGCCTTACGCTCGTGCGAGACGAGCGCGAGCTGGCCGACGCGATCGCGACTGCCCGGGCGGCCGCGCGCAGCGGCGTCGCACTCGTCGAGGAGCTGATCGACGGGCCGGAGGTGACGGTGGTCGGCTTCTCGGCGGCCGGCGAATTCGTGCCGCTTGCGGTCACCGACCGCATCGTCGCCGAGCCGCCCGCGTACGGCGTGGCGCTGGCACACGTCTGGCCCACACAGGTGTCAGACGCCTCAAACGTGTCTGACACCGTTGCGTCGGCGCTTACCGCACTGGGAATCACGGACGGGCCGTCGTACACGCAGCTCCGCGTCGGCGCCGAGGGGCCGCGCGTGATCGAGGTGGCGGCGCGGCTCGGCGGCGGTCACGACGCCGAGCTCGTCGAGGCCGTCACCGGCGTCGACCTGATCGGGCTCGCGCTCGAGGCCGCGCTCGGGACGACGCTTGTGCCAACTTGGCACGAACCCCGGGTGGGCGGCGCCGTCACGCGCTTCCTGGTCGCGCCGCCGGGGATCCTCGAGGG
>JBKPRG010000012.1:0-25082 GCA_046765815.1 Actinomycetota bacterium | reverse complement strand
AGCACGACCGCGCCTGTCACCGCAGACGGATCGTGATGTGCCGGACGACGACGCGCTTGGTCGGCTTCTCGGTCGCCGGGTCGCCGAGCTTGCCGATCCGGTCGACGACGGCGAGCCCCTTGACCACGCGCCCCAGCACGGCGTAGTCCGGCGGCAGCCCGGCGTCGGCGCCCGTGACGACGAAGAACTGGCTGCCGGCGGTGCCGGCCGGATCGGACCCCGTCTTGGCCATCGCGACCAGGCCGTGCGTGTAGTGCGTGTCGCTCGGCGGCGCGTCCGTCGTCGTGTAGCCCGGGCCACCGCTGCCGGAGCCGGTCGGATCGCCGCCCTGGATCACGAACCCGGGCACGATCCGGTGGAAGATCGTCCCGTCGAAGAAACCTTTGCGCGCCAGCTGCTCGAACGAGCCGACGGTGTTCGGCGAGTCGGTGTCGTCCAGCCGGATCGTGAACGACCCCTCGCTGGTCGCGACGACGGCGTTGGCCGCGACGGGCTTGCCGTGCGGGTACTTCGAGCCGCCACCACAACCCGCCACTAGCGCCGCGGCTACCAGAAGCGCGAAGAGGTGTCTGGCACAGAACAAGAGGTGTCAGACACCGACTGCCGTGCGGGCGCGCTTGACGAGAGCCTTCGCGACGTCGACCTTGTACGCGTTCTTCGGCAGCGGCGTCGCTTCGTCGAGCTCGCCCTCGAGCAGCCACGGCACGGGTGCGACGCCTGCCAGCGCGACCCGCGTGTGGCCGCCCACGCGGGCGGCGGCGACGCCGACGAGCGGGAATGCCCAGCGCTTGCGGTCCATCGCCTTCAAGTACACCGAGGCGTCGCAGTCGGGCACCGACACCGTCAGGATCAGCTCGCCGGGCTCGAGCGTCGTCGTGCGACGGTCGTCGTCCGTCGGCACGCGGTAGAGGTCGGCGATCGGCAGCGTGCGCGTGCTCGTCGCGAGCGTCGCGTCCAGTGCCAGCAACGCCGCGGCCACATCGGACGGATGTGCCGAGGCGCAGAAGTCGTTCGCGAAGATCGCATGCTCCCGGTGCTCGCCGTCGTGCGCGAAGCACTCGTCACCCCCGTGCAGCCGGCAGGGCGACTTCAGCCGCCAGTACCAGCACCGCGTCGACTGGAGCAGGTTGCCGGCGAGGCTGCCCATGTTGCGCAGCTGCGGGCTCGCCGCGAGCCGTGCGGCCTCGCGGAGCGCGGCAGGGATCTGCGGATCGCATTCGAGCTCGGCGAGGGTCGTGCCGGCGCCGATCCGGTTCGGACCGATCCCGTGCGGCACGACGCGCCGGATGTCGACGAGCACATCGCCGTCGACGAGCCCGCTCCGCAGCAGCGGCACGAGCTCCGTTCCCCCGGCAAGCAACAAGTTGTCACTTGCGACGTCGTCGAGGCTAGACGCTTGCCGGAGCTCCAACCTTCTCCCTCTCGCGCTCGCGCTGCTCGGCCTCGCGTAGCGCGCGCAGCATCTCTTCGCGTGTGATCGGCAGCCGCCGCACGTCGGCGCCCGTCGCGTCGCGGATCGCGTTCGCGATCGCCGCGGCGACAGGGACGATCGGCGGCTCGCCCAGGCCCTTCGAGCCGAGGTTCGTCAGGTGCTCGTCGGGCTCGTCGAGGAGCTCACAAACAATCTCGGGCACGTCGGCGATCGTCGGCAGCTTGTACGCGTCGAGGGTCGTCGTGAGGATCTGCCCGGTGCGCGGGTCGTGGAGCCGTTCCTCGGAGAGCGTGTGCCCGACGCCCTGGATGATCCCGCCCTCGACCTGGCTCGACGCACCGAGCGGGTTGATCACGCGGCCGACGTCGTGGATCGCCGCGATCCGCTCGACCGACACCTCGCCTGTCTCGACGTCGACGGCGACCTCCGCGACCTGAACGCCGAACGTGAGCACCTGCATGCCCGTCGGGTTCGGGCCGCGCGCGCCCTGGCCAAGGATCTGCGCGTCCTCGAGCAATGCCACGACCTCCTCGAGTGGCATGTCGGTGTCGCCGCGCTGCTCGGCGATCTCCTCGATCTGCCGCCGCGCGTCGGCGGCCGCGGCGCGCACGGCAGGCCCCATCGACGGCGTCGTCGACGAGCCCGCAGAGATGGCGGCGTACGGCCCGCGCGCCGAGTCGCCGACCGAGACCGTGACGCGCTCGAGCGGGATGCCGAGCTCCTCGGCAGCAATCTGCGCCATTGCGGTGCGCGTGCCTGTGCCGATGTCCTGCATCGCCGTGATGACCGTCGCGTGGCCGTCGGAGCCGACGCGCACCCACGCGTAGCTCGGCGGGCCGCCGCCGCCGTACCAGACCTGCGACGCCATGCCGACGCCGCGTTTCACAGTCTCGGTCGACCGCGCGCGCACCTCGTGGCGGCGCTCCCAGTGTGGCTCGGCGCGCCGGTAGCACTCGAGCAGGTTCTTGCTCGAGTACGGCGTGCCGTCGGTGCCTTCCTCGGTGTGGTTGCGCCGGCGGAACTCGAGCGGGTCGAGCTCGAGCTTGGCGGCCAACTCGTCGAGCAGCGCCTCCAGCCCGAACGTGCCCTCGACGAACCCCGGCGCGCGGAACGCCTTCATCGGCGGCTGGTTGAGCTTGGCGGCGTACGTCGTGGTCTTCACGTTCGGGCACGCGTAGAGCATCTGCATCGGGCCCTCGGTCGAGGACGACCAGCCGCCCCAACCGACGGCGTTGACGAACTCGCCGCCCAGCGCCACGAGCGTCCCATCGCTCTTCGCGCCGGCGGTGAGCCGCTGGATGGTGGCGTTGCGGTTGCCGGCCGCGATGTTCTCCTCGCGCCGTGTGAGCGCGCACTTGACCGGCCGGTTCGTGCGCTTCGCCAGCTCCGCGGCGATGAACGTGTAGTCGTCTGCCGCGTTCTTCGAGCCGAAGCCGCCGCCCATGAAGCGGCAGATCACGCGCACCTTGTCGGGCGGCAGCTCGAGGCCCTCGGCGACCTGGTTACGGATGCCCCAGATGTACTGCGTCGAGATGTAGACGTCGACGCCGTCGCCGACCCACTGCACGACCGCTTGATGGGTCTCCATCGAGTTGTGGAGCACCACCGACGTGCGGTACTCGCCCGAGACGACCACGTCGGCCTCGGCCAGCGCACGCTCGAAGTCGCCGCGCTCGCGCACGCGCGTGTCGGAGAGGAACGAGCCGCGCTGCACCGCCTCGTCGGGATCGAGCAGCGGCTCGCGCACGTCCCACTCGACGTCGATCGCCGCGACGGCGGCGCGCGCCTGCGAATACGAGTCGGCGGAGACTGCTGCGACCGCATGGCCCTGGTAGTTGCAATCGTCGACGAGCTGCGGAATGTCGCCGGGGCCGATCGCGGCATGGACGCCGGGCATCGCGAGCGCCGGAGCGAGGTCGATCCGGCTCACCCGCGCGGACGCGTGCGGTGAGCGCAGCACGGCCGTGTGCAGCATCCCGTTCAGGCGGATGTCGGCGGTGTACTCGACCTCGCCGCGCGCACGCTCGGCCCCGTCTTGCCGCGTCGCCGGCCGGCCGACGATCTCGCGCGGGCCGGCGGGCCACTGCTCGAGCGCGTCCTCGTCGACGACGAGCCACACTTCCTCGTAGCGGCCCTCGACCTCTTTCTCCGTGCGGATCAGTCTCGCCACGTTCGGATTGCCTCCTCGATCTTCGGGTACGCGCCGCAGCGGCAAAGGTTGCCGGCCATCGCGTGCCGGATCTCCTCCGGGCGCGGCGAAGGCTTCGCGTCGACGAGCGCGACGGCGCTGACGATCTGGCCGGGCGTGCAGAAGCCGCACTGGAGCGCGTCGGCCCGCACGAACGCATTGACCATCGGATGGTCGCGAAGGCCCTCGATCGTCGTCACGCGCGTGCCGGCGACGCTGTGCACGAGGGTGATGCACGAGAGGGTCGGCACCCCGTCGACGAGCACCGTGCACGCTCCGCAGTGGCCCTCGCCGCACGCGACTTTCGTGCCGGTCAGCGCGAGCTCGTCGCGCAGCGCCTCCGCGAGCGTCGTGCCGACGGCGGCGTGAATCTCGTAGCGGTGGTTGTTGATGTCCAGCTCAAGCACTTGTCGTCACCGCCTCGATGTCCGCCAGGTGGATGAGCCGAAACGTGAGCCGCGTCGCGGTCCACTGGTCGATCTCGTCCGGGATCTCGGGCACTGACGCCCAGAGATCGCGGGCGGTGACCAGCAGCTCGTGGATGCGGTCGACGGCTCCGGCGTTGCCGTTCCGTTCCGCGCACGCGTTGATCGCCAGTCCGAGCAGGCCGATCGTGTCGCGCTGTCGCGTCCACAGGAGCGGCGTCGTCATCGAGATGTACTGGTGGATGCGCGCCAGTTGGATCGGCTGCGCAAACGACGCGCCGCCGAGCGGCGAGGTCGGTTCCGGCAGTGGCTCCCCGTCGGCGAGTGCCGAGGCGGTCCGGCCGAGCATGCCGCGCAGCTGGTCGTCGGTGTAGCCGGCGTAGCGCGCCGTCTTGACCGCGATCAGCAGCGAGCCCGGCTGCTGGCCGTACGGATAGTCGCTCGCGTACACGATCTGCTCGGGCGGCACCTGCCGGTAGACGTCGAGCAGGTCGATCGGGCTCCACGTCGAGGTGTCGAAGAGCACGCCCTTGCGGCCGGCCATCACCCTCGCCAGGTCGGCCAGGTCGGCGATGCCGCCGTGCGCGATGATCAGCGTCGCCTCGGGGTAGCGGTCGACGAGCGCACGCAACCCGGCGGCGATCGGCGGCAGGCCGCGGCCGCCGTGGATCAGGATCGGCACCCGGTGCTCGGCCGCGATCTCGAAGACGGGGCCGAGCCGCTCGTCGGTCGCGGTGAACTTCTGCGCGCGCGGGTGCAGCTTGATGCCGCGCGCGCCGGCCGCCAGGCAGCGCCGCGCCTCCTCGAGCGGCGACTCGTTCAGATCGAGCCGTAGGAAAGGGATGAGGCGCCCGTTCGAGCGCGCGGCGAAAGCGAGGGTGCGGTCATTCGCGGCGCTGAACGACGGGTGCCGGTCGGGCTCATCGAGGCAGAACATGAACGCGCGCGAGATGCCGTAGCGC
This sequence comes from Actinomycetota bacterium, assembly GCA_046765815.1. Lineage (GTDB taxonomy): Bacteria > Actinomycetota > Thermoleophilia > Gaiellales > Gaiellaceae > PALSA-600. The sequence continues at coordinate 20,075 of JBKPRG010000012.1, read as the reverse complement.
GCGTGGAGCTCTTCGAGCTGGTCGTAGTCGCCGGCCATCCCGTCGATGTCGTTGCCGAGGTGAACGTGCGCGTCGAAGATGGCGGCGCCCTCCGGCAGCACGCGGCGCAGCTCCTCGTCCCAGCGGGCGAGCAGCTCGAGCGCTCGGGCCTGAGCCTCCACCCGTTGGATCCTAGTTAGAGTCCGCTCCATGCCAGACGTCCTGATGTACGCCGACACCTTCCGCTCGCCGGAGTTGCGGAACGAGGTCCCGATCGGCATCCCTGATCCGTTCCTCTACATCGAAAAGGACGGCGCCAAGCACATCGCGATCGGCGCCATGGAGATCCCGCGGTTGCGGGAGCTCGGCCTCTTCGAGCTGCACCCGAACGAGGAGTTCGGCCTGGACGACATGATCGCCGACGGGCTCTCGTACGACGCAGTGCGGCACGAGATCCCCGTGCGGGCCGCGCAGGCACTCGGGATCACGAGCGCCGTCGTGCCGGAGAACTTCCCGCTCTGGCTGGCCGACCGGCTGCGGCAGGCGGGCATCGAGCTGACGGCGAACGGCCCGTTCTTCGGCGAGCGGCGTCGCGTGAAGACGGAGCCGCAGCTCGCCGGCATCAAGCGCGCGCAGCGCGCCGCCGAGGCGGGCATGGACGCCGCCCGCGACCTGCTGCGCCGCGCGCAGCAGAACGGTGACGCGCTCGAGCTCGACGGGGAGACGCTGACGGTCGAGCGGATCAAGGCGGCGATGAGCGAGGCATTCGTCCGTCACGGCACCACCAGCGACGAGTTCATCGTCGCGCCCGCTGCGCAGGGCGCGGTCGGGCACGACATGGGCTCGGGACCGGTGCGGGCCGGGGTTCCGATCGTGATCGACGTCTGGCCCCGGGACAACGAGTCGTTCTGCTACGCGGACATGACGCGGACGTTCGTCGTCGGGGGGGTCCCGGACGACGTCCGCGAGTGGCACCGCCTCTGCAAGGAGGCCCTCGATCGGGCCCTTGCAGAGATCAAGGACGGCGTCGACGGCCGCGCGATCTTCGACGGCACGTGCGAGATCTTCGAGGCGGCGGGGGAGCGGACGCAGCGCACGAAGGAGCCGGGGAAGCCGCTCGACGAGGGCTTCTTCCACGGTCTCGGGCACGGCGTCGGACTGGAGGTGCACGAGCCTCCGGGCATGGGACGCGCCTCCGAGAAGGAGCTTCGCGCGGGGGACGTGGTCACGATCGAGCCCGGCTGCTACCGGCAGGGCTACGGCGGCGTGCGCCTCGAGGACCTAGTGTTGGTCACGCCCGGCGGCGCGGAGAACCTGACGCAGTACCCGTACGACCTGGAACCGTAGTGGAAGTCAGGTTTTTGGCCGTTTCGGCGCGGGAACTCTGCGCGGGTATCGCCCAAACGACTCACTAGCCCGCGCTCCCCTTCGCGGGTCCGCGGGCGGGAGGAGGAGAAAATGGCAGCCACTGCTGTTGCTCCGACCCGGACGCTCGTGGAGACGGTCCCGGCCGCCGATCCGGCGCCGCTGGGGCTCGCAGCTTTCGCTCTCACGACGTTCATCCTGAGCGGGCACAACGCGACGTTCATCCCGGACTTGATCTGGGTCGGGCTCGCGCTCTTCTACGGCGGCATGGTGCAGTTGCTCGCCGGCATGTGGGAGTTCCGTAACCGCAACGTGTTCGGCGCGACGGCGTTCTCGACCTACGGCGGCTTCTGGATGTCGCTCGGCATCTTCGTCGTCCTCGCCGTCACCTCGCACAGCTTCGGCGACGAGCTGAAGGGTGCGAATCTGCCGAACGCGGTCGCGTGGTTCCTGCTCGCGTTCGCGATCTTCAACACGTACATGCTGCTGTGGTCGACGCAGGTGAGCGTCGCCGTCTTCCTCGTGTTCCTCACGCTGGAGGCGACGGAGATCCTGCTCGTGATCGGCAACTTCGACGCGGCCCACGGCAACGCCAACAGCGGCTGGATCCATCTCGGCGGGTGGGTCGGGATCGCGACTGCCGCATGCGCCTGGTACGCGTCCGCTGCGGGCGTGATCAACGGCATGACCGGCCGCATGGTCCTGCCCGTCGGCTCGCCGCTGCACATGGGTCGCAGGTCGCCCATCGTGCGAGGCCAGCACGCGTAGGCTTCGCCTCATGGAGACCGTGACGCAGACGATCGAGACGATGCTCCTGGAGGAGCGGCGGTATCCGCCGCCCGAGGATTTCGCCGCCCAGGCAAACGCGACGCCCGACATCTACACCCAGGGCTTCGAGGCGTTCTGGGAGCGCGAGGGCCGGGAGCGCGTGTCGTGGTTCGAGCCGTTCACCGAGCTGCTCGAGTGGAAGCCGCCGTACGCCAAGTGGTACCTCGGCGGAAAGCTCAACATCGCCTACAACTGCCTCGACCGGCACGTCGAGAACGGGCTCGGCGACAAGGTCGCGTACTACTGGGAGGGCGAGCCGGTCGACGACCGGCGCACGCTCACCTTCTCCGACCTGCAACGCGAGGTCGTCAAGTGCGCGAACGCGCTCAAGCAGCTCGGCGTGAAGAAGGGCACACCGGTCGGCATCTACATGGGCATGGTCCCAGAGACGCCGATCGCGATGCTGGCCTGCGCCCGGCTCGGGGCGCCGCACACAGTCGTGTTCGGCGGTTTCTCCGCCGACTCGTTGTCGGGCCGGCTGCAGGACATGGGCTGCGAGGTCCTGATCACGCAGGACGAGGCGTGGCGGCGCGGGACGACGGTGCCGCTCAAGAAGACGGCCGACGAGGCGGTCGGCGAGTCACCGACGGTGAAGAAGGTGCTCGTCCTTCGCCGCACCGGCGGCGACGTGCCGATGACCGAAGGCCGCGACGTCTGGTGGCACGACGTCGTCACCGACGAGTCGGATTGCCCGCCGGAGCCGATGGACAGCGAGGATCTGCTCTATCTGCTCTACACATCGGGCACGACGGCGAAGCCGAAGGGCATCGCGCACACCACCGCCGGCTATCTCGTCGGCGTGGCGGCGACCCACCACTACATCTTCGACATCAAGCCCGACTCGGTGTACTGGTGCGCGGCCGACGTCGGCTGGGTGACCGGACACAGCTATATCGTGTACGGGCCGCTCTGCAACGGAACGACCGGCGTCATGTACGAGGGGACGCCCGACTTCCCGGACAAGGACCGCTGGTGGGACATCATCGAGCGGTACAAGGTCGACATCCTCTACACGGCGCCGACGGCGATCCGGACGCACATGAAGTGGGGGCCCGAGTTTGCGCAGAAGCACGACCTCTCGTCGCTGCGCCTGCTCGGGACGGTGGGCGAGCCGATCAACCCGGAGGCGTGGGTGTGGTACCACGAGAACATCGGCGGCGAGCGCTGCCCGATCGTCGACACCTGGTGGCAGACAGAGACGGGGATGATCCTGATCACGCCGTTGCCGGGCGTGACGACGACCAAGCCCGGCTCGGCGACCAGGCCGTTCCCGGGCGTCGAGGCTGCCGTCTACAACGAGGCCGGCGAGGAGGTCGGCCCGGGCGGCGGCGGCTACCTCGTGCTGAAGCGGCCGTGGCCCGCGATGCTGCGCGGCATCTTCGGCGACGACGAGCGGTACAAGGAGACGTACTGGTCGAGGTACGAGGACGTGTACTTCGCCGGCGACGGCGCCCGGATCGACGAGGACGGCGACTTCTGGCTGCTCGGCCGCGTCGACGACGTGATGAACGTCTCCGGGCACCGGATCTCGACGATCGAGGTCGAGTCGGCGCTCGTCGACCACCAGGAGGTCGCCGAGGCGGCGGTCGCGGCGCGCAACGACCCGCAGACGGGTCAGGCGATCGTCGCGTTCGTGACGCTGAAGGGCGGCGCCGAAGGCTCGACCGAGAAGCTGACCGAGCTGCGCAACCACGTCGCGCAGAAGATCGGGCCGATCGCGAAGCCGGCGAACATCGTGTTCACACCGGAGCTCCCGAAAACGCGCTCCGGCAAGATCATGCGCCGGCTGCTGCGGGACGTGGCCGAGAACCGGCCGCTCGGCGACACGACGACGCTCGCCGATCCGGCGGTCGTCGACGAGATCCGCAAGCGCGGCCGGTCAGAACAGAGCGACGAAGCCTGAACTGGTGCCTGGCGCCTTCGGGTGCCAGGCACCTACTCTGTCCGCGTGCTGGCGACCTTCGCGGTCTCGTTGCTGCTCGCGACCACCAACGCCGCGACCGTGCGTGTGCCGGTCGCGAACGTCTGGGAAGCGCCGAACGCCGGCCACCTGCCGCTCGACCCGCACGTCTGGCCGACCCCCGCCGTCACGACCGCGCAGCGGCTCGCGCTCGTCGGCCACCTACCGACGCAGGTGCTCTACGGCGAGACGGTGCGCGTGCTCGGCCGGCGTGGCGGTTGGACGCACATCGCCGTGCCGGACCAGCCGTCGCCGCTGGACACGCGCGGCTATCCAGGCTGGGTGCGCTCGTGGCAGCTCGGCCCGGCGACGGCGAACCCGCTCGTCGTCACCGCGCGCACGGCGACGCTGCCGAACGGAACCGAGATCGGCTTCGGCTCCGACGTGCCCGCCGGGCTGCTGCCGGCGAGCGCCACGCGCCCGCTGCCGCACACGCGCGCCGACCTGGTCGAGACCGCCGAGCAGTTCCTCGGCCTGCGCTACCTGTGGGGTGGGCTCTCGGCCTGGGGCTACGACTGCTCTGGGCTGACCTGGGCCGTGTACCGCGCTCACGGCATCACGATCCCGCGCGACGCCGACGCGCAGTTCGCGGCCGGCACGCCGGTTGCGCTCGCGAAGATGCAGCCGGGTGACCTGCTCTTCTACGAGCACCCGGTCGTCGGCCACGTGGCGATGTACGTCGGCGGCGGGAAGATGATCGAGTCGCCGAACTCGCGCAGCGAGGTGCGGCTCGTCCCCGTGCGGACGAGCGACTTCCGCGGCGCGCGCAGCTTCTTCTAGGCCGCGATCGCCTGGCGGAAGACGTCCTCGTCGTCGAACGGCCCGATCACGGCCAGCCGCATCCCGTTCGAGCTCATCAGGTCCTGCGCCACGCGCTGGATGTCGGCGGCGGTAATCGCGTCGATCTGTTGCAGGTACTCCTCGGGCTCCATCGCGGCGCCCTCGAGCACCTCGCGCCGCAGCCCGAAGAGGAGCAACCCGTTCGGCGTCTCCGTCTGCAGGACGAACCTTCCCTTGGCCAGCGCGCGCACCTTGTCCATCTCGTCGGTCGAGAGCGGCTCCTCGGCGAGCTTTCGGAACTCGGTCGCGATCACATTCGCCGCTTCGTCGGCGCGGTTGAGGTCAACGCCCGCCTGCGACATGAGCGTGCCCGCGTCAGTGTACGAGCTGTTGTAGCCGTAGACGTAGTACGCGAGCCCGCGCCGCTCGCGCACCTCGAGGAAGAGGCGCGAGGACATGCCGGTGCCGAGCACCGTGCCCAGCATCTGCAGCGCGTAGCGGTCGGGATGGTCGAGTGGGTACGACGGGATGCCGACGCAGATGTTCGCCTGGTCGGAGTCCTTGCGGTGGATCCGCACCTGCGGCTCGGTGGTCTGCTCGAGCGTCGCCGGCGCGGGGCTGCCGTGGCCGTTGCCCGACATGTCGCCGAGCCGCTCCTCGAGGAACGGCAAGAGGCCGTCTCCGACGGCACCCGCGACACCGACGACCATGCGCGCGGGCGTGTACCACGTCCCGAGATAGTCGAGGAACGTGTCGCGGTCGGCAGCGGTGACGGTCTCGCGGGTGCCGAGCACCTCCCAGCCGAGGGGGTTCGCACCGAACATGAGCTCCTCGTAGACCGAGCTGACGTAGTCGCGCGGCGTGTCGAAGTACATGTTCATCTCCTCGACGATCACGCCCTTTTCGCGCTCCAGCTCCTCGGACTCGAACTTCGAGTTGCGCAACATGTCGATCAACACGTCGAGCGCGGTGTCGCGCTGCTCGCCCGCGCAGCGGATGTAGTAGCCCGTGTACTCCTTCGACGTGAAGGCGTTCACCTCGCCGCCGATGCGGTCGACCTCGAGCGCGAGATCCTTCGCCGTCGGCCGGCGCTCCGTTCCCTTGAACACCATGTGCTCGGTGAAGTGCGCGATGCCGCGGTTCGAGGCGTTCTCGTAGCGCGAGCCGCTTCCGACCATCACGTAGCAGGCGACCGACTGGGCGTGGGCGAGCGGCGCGGTGAGCACACGCAGGCCGTTCGAGAGGGTGTGGCGTTCGTAGACCGTCATGGCTCGCGATGGTATAGAGAGCACCCGTGCCCGGGGCTACGAAGCGAGCGATCTTCTCGCAGCCGGATTGGCTGCGCCGCGTGCCGGCCGACAAGCGGCTGCCCGCCGGCGCGCGCGTCGTCTTCACCGGGTGCGGCACGTCGTTCCATGCGGCCCAGACCGGGGGGAACGCCGTGCAGGCGCTCGAGGCGGTGCTCGACCCGCCCGAGGGCGACATCCTCGTCTGCGTGTCGCACGAGGGCGGCACGGAGCTGACGCTCGAGGCGGCGCGGGCGTTCAAGGGCGACGTCTGGCTGATCACGGGCAAGCCCGAGTCGCCGCTCGGCGAGCTCGCGGCCGAGGTGATCGTCGCGACGCCTGAGCTCGAGACTTCGTGGTGCCACACGGTGAGCTACACCTGCGCCGTTGCCGCGATCGACGCGATTCGCGGCCACGACATCTCCGGGCTCCCGGACGCCGTCGCCGCCGTGCTGGAGCGAGACGTGACGGCCGGCGAGCACAGTGCCGTGATCGTGACCGGCGCGGGGCGCGACTGGCCGACGGCGCAGGAGGCGGTGCTGAAGCTGCGAGAGGGAGCGGCGATCCCTGCCGAGGGGTACGAGACCGAGCAACTCTTGCACGGTTACCTCGCCGCCGTTCAGCCGGGCACGCGCGCGTACGTGTTGGAGGGCGAGGGCCGGGCCGCGGACCAGGCGCACGAGCTCGCGCGCGTCCTGCGCGCGCTCGGCGCCGACGTGACCGTGCTGCCGACGAGCCATCCGGTCGTCGACATCGTCTACTTCCAGCTCCTGACGCTGGCCGAGGCGGAGGCGCGCGGTCGCGACCCCGATCCGATCGGCCGCGAGCCGGGCACCGCGCTCGCCGACGCGGTCGGCGCCTACCCGAACTGAGCGAGCGCCTCGAGAAGGCCGGCCACTTCCTCCTCGGTGTTGTAGTGGACGATCCCGACCCGGACGGCACCCTCCTCGAGGCCGAGCCGCCGCATGATCTCGTACGCGTAGTAGTTGCCGTGCCAGACCGCGAAGCCGCGTTCGCCCAGCTGCTCGGCGGCGCGCTCCGCGGGCAGGGCGCCGTGCGTGATCGCGAAGGTCGAGACGCGGTCCTCGAGCCGCGGCACGCCGTGGAGCCGCCAGCCTGACGGGAGCCCGGCGAGGAACTGCTGTCCCAGCGCGTGCTCGCGCTCGGTGACGAAGTCCCAGCCGATCGATTCCAGGTACTCGACCGCAGCGACGAAGCCCGCGAGCAGCTCATGCGCGAGCGTGCCCGTCTCGTAGCGCTGGGCGACTGGGAAGTCCGGCGCCGGCCGCACCTTGTACGGCCGCCAGGACTCGAGCAGCTCTCGCCGCCCGAACGCGATTCCGAGGTGCGGCCCGTAGAACTTGTACGGCGAGCAGAGGACGACGTCGACGCCGACCGCGCCGACGTCAATCGGCCCATGCGGGCCATAGTGCACCGCGTCGACCCACGCGAGCGCGCCCGCCTCGTGTGCGAGCGCCGCGATCTCCGCCACCGGCGTCACGGTGCCGACCGCGTTCGACGCCCACGGGAACGCGACCACCCGCGTTCGCTCGTTGAGCAGCGAGCGCAGCTGCGCCATGTCGAGCCGACACTCGCCGTCGACGTCCGCGAAGCGAACCTGCAGCCCCTTGTCGCGTGCCAGCTCGAGCCACGGCGAGATGTTGCCGTCGTGGTCGAGCCGCGTGCAAACGACCTCGTCGCCCTCGTTCCAGTCGCGTGACGCCGCGCGCGAAAGCGCGAAGTTGAGCGTCGTCATGTTGGCGCCGAACGCGACCTCGTCGACACTCGCGCCGAGGAAGCGCGCCGCGGTCTCGTGCGCCTCGACGAGCAGCGCGTCCGTGCGCTGCGAGCTCGCGAACGGACCACCGCTGTTTGCGTTCGACTCGCGCAGGTAGCCGGCGATCGCCTCGATCACGGTGTCGGGCACCTGCGTGCCGCCGGGGCCGTCGAAGAACGCGAGCGGCTGTTGCAGCGCGCTGAAGCGGGCGCGCACCTCGTCGACGGAGATCAGGACACGCGCCACGTGTACTCCGGCTCGATCGACAGCGACGCACCGACGAAGCAGTCGCGCTCCGCCTTCGCGGCCAGGTCGGCGGGATCGTCCGACCGCGGAGTCAGCTGCACGTCGACCTCGACCTGGATTTCGACGAACGCGTAGCGGCTGTCCGACGCCCGTTTCGTCACCCGGCCGCGGCCGGAGCCCCACGCAACGACCTCGTGCCCGGCGCGGTGGGCGTGGTACGTGAAGGCGTCGATCGAGCACCGAACGAGTCCGGCGAGCAGCAAGTGATCTGCCGTCCAGCCGTCCAGCCGGTCGATCTGCGCGCCGCCGGGAATCGACAGCCGGCTCGCCCGGTCGACCTCGACCGCGTACTCGAAGACCTTCGCGCGGGCCGTCGACACGGGCCAATGCTATGTCGTCCGACCCCGGTCCTAGGGTTCGGCGCGATGAGGCTCAGGATGCTCACCGAGGCCGAGTGCTACGCCCGGTGTTACGGCGGGCTCAGGGACGAGCGGGTCACGGTCGTCCGGCTCCTGCCGTCGAATCCGGCCGACCGGACGACGCCCGGCGAGGATCTCCGCAAGCAGTTCGAGGCGTACCTCGACGCACACGGCCCGGAGGTCGAGGCCGCGTGACGCGCGCCTGCCGGACCTGGCGGTCGCGGAGGCGCACACCGGTCACGACCGCCCGCCGCCCGGCGCCGCCGCTCCCGAGCTCGTGGGTCTGCACGGCGACGTGGACGCAGGTCGTGCCACGCTGCAAGCCGCGCGGCCGGCACACCCCGCGTTAGGGTCCCGGGCAGCCGCGGGCGGCGCGGGGTCGCCTGCTCAGCTCAAGGGGGAATCCGTGAAGCTCAAGCTCCAGCTCGTCATGGCGCTGGGCGTGATCGCAGCAGGGCTCGTGTCGGCCGCGCCGGGCGCCGCGAAGGGCCCGCCGCTCGGCATCGAGTTCCGCGGCCAGGCGATCGTGCCGACCGGGACGACGTTCGCGGGCACGACGATCGGCGGCCTGTCGTCGATCACCTACGACCCGGACCTCGGCGTCTACTACGCCGTCTCCGACGATCCGGGCACGTTCGGCGGCAAGTCCCGCTTCTACACGCTCAGGCTCGACCTGGCGGACGGGCACCTCAACGCCGGGGATGTCCATTTCGACAGCGTGACGACCCTGCTCGCGCCGAACGGTCAGCCGTACGCGCCGACCGCGATCGATCCTGAAGGTCTCGTGCTGACGAAAGACCGCGAGCTCATCCTCACGTCCGAGGGGTATGCGAACGCGGTGCCGCCGGTCGACCCGTTCGTCCGCCGCTACTCGCTCGGCGGGACGTGGCTCGGGTCGCTGCCCGTTCCGCAGCCGTTCCTGCCGACGACGACGCACACGAGCGGGATTCGCAACAACCTCGCGTTCGAGAGCGCCGGCGTGTCGAACAACGGCCGCTTCTTCTTCACCGGCACCGAGAACGCGCTCTTCCAGGACGGCCCGGCCGCGACTGCGCTGAACGGCAGCCCGTCGCGGATAATGCGGTACGACCTGCAGACCGGCGTGCTCGACCGCCAGTGGATCTACATGACCGACCCGGTCGTGCAGGCACCGGCGCCCGGGCAGTTCTCGGTCAACGGCCTCGTCGAGCTGCTGCCGCTGAACAACGAGTTCCTGATCGCGATGGAGCGGTCGTTCACTGTCGGAGTGCCTGGCACGGGCAACTCGATCAAGCTGTACCGCGTGTCCCTTCCCGGCGCCACTGATGTCAACGGCGCCGACAGCATCGCGGCGCTGCTCGGCGTCGCCCGGCCCGCGCAGAAGACGCTGCTACTCGACCTCGACACGCTGGGCATCCCGCTCGACAACGTCGAGGGACTGACGTTCGGCCCGACGCTGCCGGACGGTCATCGCTCCCTCGTGCTGGTCAGCGACAACAACTTCGCCGCGAGCCAGTTCACGCAGTTCCTGCTCTTCGAGATTGAGTAACGCGACCGACGTTCCGGACGTGCTCGCCCCGGGGTTGGCCTGCGTCTTCTGCGGGATCAACCCGGGGCGGGTGTCCGCGGCCCACGCGGCGCACTTTGCGAACCCGCGCAACGACTTCTGGCGGCTACTGCACGACGCCGGCTTCACGCCGAAGCAGTTCGAACCGCAGGAACAGTTCTCGCTCCTCGAGCTTGGGTTCGGGATCACGAACGCCGCCTTTCGCACCACCCCCGGCTCGGGCGACCTGCGGCGCGGCGACTTCGACCTCGGCCGCATGCAGAGCATGGCCGCCGAGCTCGACCCGCTCGTGATCGCGTTCGTCGGCAAGGAGGCATACCGCGGCCTCTTCGGGGAGCGGCCGGAGCTCGGGCCACAGTGGCGGACGCTCGGGCCGACGGCGCTCTACGTGCTGCCGTCGACGTCGCCTGCGAACGCGGCGGTGCCCTATGAGGAGCGGTTGCGCTGGTTCCGGGCGTTGCGCGGCTGGCTGCGGCCGGAGCCGCGCCGGGCCGTGCGGGCGATCGTGCTCGATGCCGACGACCGTGTCCTGCTCGTCCAGTACCGGAACCCGGTCACGTTAGAGACGTGGTGGGGGACGCCGGGCGGCGGGGTGGAGGAGGGCGAGGAGCACGAGCCGGCGCTGAGGCGGGAGCTCGGCGAGGAGCTCGGTCTCCACGACTTCGAGCTCGGCCCGCACGTCTGGACGCACGAGCGCGCGTTCCCATGGGCACGGCGGCTCATCCACCAGGTGAACGAGGTCTTCGTCGTTCGCGTGCCGGAGCACGACCCGGAGCCGACGATCGACCTCGCGCCCGAGGGCGTGGTCGAGGTGCGGTGGTGGACGGAGGCCGAGATGGCGAGCACCGGCGAGCGCCTCACGCCGCCCGATCTGCTCGAGCGCGTCCGCGACGTCATCCGCAGGGACGACGTCTGATCCTCCCTGCGACCGATGCGTCGGCTCGGTCGCGGCAGGCAGGATCTCACCGCTCCTTCTTGGCGGCGCCGCGTTGAGGGGCGCGGTGCGCGAAGGCTCCACCGGCGTCAACGTCTAGCGTTGGCGCCGGTGGAGGGCATTCTCGTCGTCGTGCATCTGCTTGCCGCGGCCGTGTGGGTCGGCGGCTCGACGGCACTCGTCTTCGTCGGCGTGCCGGCGATCAGGACGCTCGAGGGGGAGCCGCGCGGCCGGGCGATGCGCGAGCTGGGCCTGCGCTGGCGGCCGATCGGCTACGGCGCGCTGCTCGTCGCGGCGCTGAGCGGGATCGCGCTCGCGTCACGCGAATGGGAGCACGGCACCGCGTTCCAGGTCGTTTTCTGGATCAAGGTCGCGCTCTTCGTATGCCTGCTCGTCGTCTCGTACCTGCACAACTTCGTCCTCGGGCCGAGGCTGCAGGGCGAGATCCGCGAGGGCCGTGAGGAGAGCACGCGGCCGACGCTCGTCGTGGTCGGTTGGCTCAGCTACGGGCTCACGGTGACGCTGCCCGTGCTGGGCGTCGTGCTCCAGCGCCTCGTCTCTTAGCCTGGCCAGCGATTGGTGATCGGCGTGCGGCGGTCGCGGCCGAACGCTTTCGGCCGCAGCTTGACGCCCGGCGGCGCCTGCCGGCGCTTGTACTCCGCGCGGTCGATCATCGCGAGCGCCCGTTCGACGACGTCGGAGTCGAAGCCGTCCTGGCTGAGCTCTTCGCGCGAGCGGTCGAGCTCGACGTACGCCTCCAGCACCAGGTCGAGCTTCGAGTACGGCGGCAGGGAATCCTCGTCGAGCTGGTCGGCGCGCAGCTCGGCGCTGGGCGCGCGATCGATGATCGACTGGGGGATCAGCTCGCGCCCGCCGCGCTCGTTGAGGCGCTTGCTGAGCCGGAACACGTCCGTCTTGTACACGTCCTTGATCAGCGCGAACCCGCCGGCGAGGTCGCCGTAGAGCGTCGAGTAGCCCACGGAGAGCTCCGACTTGTTGCCGGTCGCGATCACGAGCCAGCCGAACTTGTTCGAGAGCGCCATCAGCAGCGTGCCGCGGATCCGAGCCTGGAGGTTCTCCTCCGTCAGGTCGGTCTCGCGCCCTGAGAAGTGCTCAGCGAGTGCGCCACCATACGCGTCGACCATGGGCTCGATCGAGATCTCGCGGAAGTCGATGCCGAGCGACTCGGCGAGGCGCTGGGCATCGCTGCGCGTGCCTTCGGACGAGTAGCGCGAAGGCATGGAAACGCCGTGCACGCGCTCAGGGCCGAGCGCCTCGACGCAGAGCGCCGCGGTCAACGCCGAGTCGATGCCGCCGGAGAGCCCGATCACCACATCGCCGAAGCCGTTCTTCGTCACGTAGTCGTGCAGCCCGAGCTCGAGAGCCGCCCGCATCTGCTCGAGGTCGTCGAGCTGATCGGCGATCCGGGTCGGCAACGACGAGTCCTGTGCCCGCGGCGGGGCGAGCTCGACGTTTGCGACCTCGATCCGGTCGCGGTCGCGCGCGAGTGCGCGGCGCCGCACGTCGCGGAGCCGCCGACCGACGGCCGCGACGGGATCGATGTCCACGACCAGCAACTCCTCCTCGAACCCGGCGGCGCGGGCGAGGACGGCTCCCTCGTCGTCGAGCACGACGGAGTGGCCGTCGAAGATCAGCTCGTCCTGCCCGCCGACGGCGTTGCAGAGCGCGACAAAGCACGAGTTGTCGCTCGCGCGAACCTTCAGCATCTCCTCCCGCTCGCGGTCCTTGCCGACGTGGAACGGCGAGGCCGAGATGTTCGCGACGAGCTGCGCGCCTGCCAGCGCGAGGTCGGTCGCCGGCGGGCCGGGCTGCCAGACGTCCTCGCAGATCGTCGGCCCGACGATCACGTCGCCGAAGCGCAGCAGGATCAGATCGCGTCCGGCGGCGAAGTAGCGGTCCTCGTCGAAGACGCCGTAGTTCGGGAGGTAGCGCTTGCGGTAGACGGAGCGCACCTCGCCGTGCGCGAGCGCGAAGCACGCGTTGTAGAGGTCGGCGTCGAGGTGCGGGGCGCCGACGAGGACCGTGATCCCGTGCGTCGCCTTCGCGATTCCGTCGATTGCGCGCCGCGCCGCGCGGACGAACCCGGGGCGCAGCAGGAGATCCTCGGCCGGATAGCCGGTGACGACCAGCTCCGGGAAGAGGGCGAGGTCGGCGTTCGCCTCCCGCGCCTGCTCGATCCACTCGACGACCTTGGCCGCGTTGCCGTCGACGTCGCCGACGACGCTATTGATCTGCGCGAGTGCCAGTCTCATCGGTTTTCGCCTCTCGGTCGAAAACTCTATCAGCTCGCTGCCGGCGCACGACGCGGCGCCAGTAGGCGTACAGCATGACCGCGGCCAGGAAGACGAGGAAGCTCGCCCCGCCGAGCAGCCGGTTGTGCTCGCGGTTGGCGAAGAAGTTGAGCACGCCGGCGACGGCGATCAGCCCGATCAGCAGCGCTCGCACCCGTTGCGCGCTCATACTCTGCGGCCAGTATGGATGCGGCCTCGGTGCAGCGCTGGATCGACGGTTGGGCGGAGGGCTGGGCCGCGCACGACGTCGAGCGCATCCGCGAGCTCTATGCGGACGGTGCCAGGCACCGCTCGGAGCCGTTCCGTGAGGTCGGCGACCCGGGCGAGTACGCGGCCTGGGCCTTCGCGGACGAGGCGAGCGCCGAGGTCTGGTTCGCGCGGCCGCGCGTCACCGGTGATGAGACCGCCGCCTGCGAGTGGTGGGCGATCTCGAATACGAGCGACGGCCGCAAGGTCACGCTCGCCGGCGTCTCGCTGCTGCACTTCGCGCCCGACGGCCGTGTCGGCGACCAGCGCGACTACTGGTCGGAGCTCGAGGGCGCACGTGAGCCGCCCGACGACTGGGGGCCGGTCGCGGCCCACGTCTCGTCCCGCTAGAACAGCCGCCTCAGTGCGAGCTCGACCTGCTCCGCGACGGCCGCGTGGCCCGCGGCGTCCAGATGGATGCCGTCGAGGTCCGAGAAGCGCGTCGCCTCGCCGAGATCGATCAGCTCGTAGGCGCCCTCCTCCGCGACGGCGCGGAATCGTTCCGAGAGCAGCGCCGACTTCGCAGGCGCGCCCGCCCAGTCCTCTTCCCACGTCGTGTCGCCGACGCGCGGCGGGCAGACGAGGATCGGCAACGGCGGCCCGCCACCCACGCCGGCCTCGGATCGCGCGACGACCGAGGCGAGCCGCGCCGCCGCGCGCGCCACGTCGATCGCGGTCAGGCTGTAGCGCTCGGCGAGGTCGTTCGTTCCGAGCGCGATCAGGACGACGTCGAGCGGCGCGTGCGAGTCGAGGCACGGCTGCAGGTAGGCCAGACCGTTCTTCCCGTCCGCCACGGGGCTGTCGAGCGTCGCCGTGCGGCCGTTCAGGCCCTCCTCGACGACGTACCACTCGTCCCCCAGCGCCGCCTGCAGCCGCCCGGGCCAGCGCACGTCGCGCGGGAAGCGCCCGCCCGTCTCCGGGTCCAGGCCCCACGTGTTCGAGTCACCGAAGCAGAGAACCGTCGGCATCGTGGCGCGAGGATAGACCCGCAGCGGCACGAACCTCGTCGCCCACCGTGAGCCACAGGCGGCCGTCCGCTTCCGACACAACCACTTCCTCGAAACGGTCGATCGGCCGGCGGTACTCGAGCACGAGCCGCGCGGGCGTTGCGAGCCGCTCGCCCCAGCACTCCTCGACGGCCGCCCAGTACGCGGCGTTGTTCATGTGGCCGAGCGTGTCGACGTCGGTCGACCGCACCTGCCAGGCGCTGCCGGGCACCGCGGCTGGGGGTCCCGGGAGGACGAGTCTCGTCGACGCCTTGCGGCCGGCGGCCGACTCGCCGTAGACGGCGAGGAACCGCTCGCCGAGCCGCTCGGGCTGCCCGTCGCGCCCCAGGTGGATCCAGATCATCTCCGCCTCGATCAGCCCGCCCCGGTCGCCTGCGAGCGTCGTACGGCGGGCGGCCGCGGCCGCGGCGACGCCCGCGCACCACGTCGTCAGCTCGACCGCCGTGTCCGTGAGGAACGGCCGCTCCACCTCGAGCTCGCTGCGGCGCACGACCCAGATGTGCTCCTCGGGCGACCAGCCCGCGTCAGCGACGTCGTCCGCAGCCACGTCCTGCAGGTAGCGGGCGACGGCGTCGAGTCGCAGCCGCCCGGCCGCGTCGATGTCGGAGAGGCGGATCGGCCGGCGAGCGGAGTACCGCCGCGCCGTCACCGCTGCAGGCGGATCGCGTTCAGGTCGCGCTCGCGGATCTCGTCGATCCGCGCGAGCAGGTCGTCGACGTCGTCGTGCTCGGCGTGGAGGTAGCGCCCGGCGAGCGCGTCGTAGCGGCCCGAAGCCAGCTTGCGGACGAGCTCCGGCGCCAGCTCGGGCGGCGTCCACGGCGCGTCGTCCGGAAACTCGGACGTCATCTCCGTCTGCACGAGGCCCGGCGAGATGAAGAAGACGGGGATGCGCCCACCGAGCTCGTTGTTGAGCGTCTCGCCGTAGCGTGCGACTGCCGCCTTGCTCGCTGGATATGCAGTGTGGGCGCTGCCCGGAAGGTAGGCGGCGCCGCTCGCCGTAATCACGATGCGCGACACGCCGCTCCTGATCGCGGCGGAGCAGCACAGGTGCACGCCCAGCACGTTGACCTCGAAGACGCGCCACCAGTCGGCGGGATCGACCTCCCAGGTGGCGCCTTCCTGATTGCCGATGCCGGCGTTCGCGACGAGCAGGTCGACGGGACCTGACAGCGCCCGCTCGACGGCGCCGGCATCGGCCACGTCGAGCCGGACAGCCCGGCCACCGATCTCCGCCGCAATCGCCTCGACCTGGTCGAGCGAGCGTGCGGCGACGGTCACGTCCCAGCCGTCGCCCGCCAGCGCGCGGGCGATGTTGGCGCCGATCCCGCGCCCGCCACCGGTGACGAACGCGCTAGCCAACGACGGCCTCGATGGCGTCGAGCGACTCCGGGTTCTCGAGCGACGACAGGTCGCCGGGGTCGGCGCCGAGCGCCTTGGCCCGGACGGCGCGGCGCACGATCTTCGCCGAGCGCGTCTTCGGCAGCGCGTCGACGAAGAAGACGCGGTCCGGCTTGAACGCCTTGCCCAGCTCCGCCGCGACGTGCGCCGCGACTTCCTCCTCCGTCGCCGCCTTGTCCGGCAGCAGGCACGCGAAGATCCACGCCGTCTCGCCCTTCACCTCGTGCGGCACGCCGATCGCGGCCGCCTCGCGAACGGCCGGGTGGCCGACCGCGGCCGACTCGAGCTCCGCCGGCCCGATCCGCTTGCCGGCGATGTTGAGCGTGTCGTCGGAGCGGCCGTGCAGGAACCAGAAGCCGTCCTCGTCGACCGACGCCCAGTCGCCGTGCACCCACACGCCGGGCAGGCGCGACCAGTAGGTGTCGAGATACTTCTGCGGGTCGCGCCAGAAGCCGCGCGTCATGCCCGGGAACGCACGGCGGCAGACCAGCTCGCCGACCTCGCCTGTGCCGACGAGCGACCGGCCGGCGTCGTCGACGACGTCCATCGCCATCCCCAGCGCAGGACCGCCGACCGAGCACGCCTTGATCGGGCCCGTGACGGTCGGCGAGAGGAAGCAGGCGCCGACCTCCGTGCCGCCGGTGCAGTTGATCACCGGCACGCGTGAGCCGCCGACCTCTTCGAACAGCCAGCGGTACGGCTCGGGGTTCCATGGCTCGCCCGTCGTGACGAACGTGCGCAGCGACGAGAGCTCCCCCGCCGGCGCGCCGTGCGGGAGCAGCGCACGCGTCAGCGTCGGCGAGAGCCCGAGTGACGTGACGCGCTCCTGCTCGACCGTCCGCCAGAGCCGGTCGGGCGCCGGCCAGTCCGGCGCGCCCTCCGCGAAGACGATCGTGCCGCCGAGCGCGCCGACTCCGACCACCGTCCACGGCCCCATGATCCAGCCCATGTCGGTGGCGAAGTGCACGACGTCGCCCTCGTGCACGTCCGCCTGGTAGGCGACCTCGCGCGCAATCGAGACGAGGAAGCCGCCCTGCACGTGCACGACGCCCTTCGGCTTGCCCGTGGTGCCGGACGTGTAGGTGAGGAGGTACGGCGTCTCCGAGCCGACCTGTGCGGCAGGCAGCTCGCCCGGCATGTCGTCCAGCTCGAACGGCGCCAGCACGACGTGCTCGACCGACGGTGACTCGCGCATCGCTTCTTCGAGGATCTCGAGCATCGGCACCGCACGCCCGCGCCGCGACGAGGAGAGCTGCGTGATCGCGACCTTCGCCTCGCTTGCCTGCAGACGCTGCGCGACCGCGGGTGCCGCGAAGCCGGAGAAGATCGGCACCTGGATCGCGCCGAGGTGCGCGATCGCGTGTGATGCGACGGCGACCTCCGGTGACATCGGCAGGAAGATCGCGACGCGGTCGCCTGCTCCGACGCCGAGCGACGCGAGCTTCTCCGCGAGGCGCGTCACGTCGCGGGAGAGGTCCGCGAACGTCAGCTCGCGCCGCGAGCCGTCCTCGCCGAGGCCGACCGCTGCAATGCCGTCGGGGCGCGCTGCCGCCCAGCGGTGGGCGCAGTTGTGCGCGATCGAGACCTTTCCGCCGACGAACCACGTCGTCCATTCCGGCCCGCGCGAGTCGTCGAGCACGCGTGACCACGGCTCGGCGAACTCGAGCCCGATGTCCTCGACGACCAGCGGCCAGAACCACTCGGGCTCCTCCACCGAGCGGCGCTGGAGCTCGGCGTAGCCCGCTGCGCCGGCACGGCGAACGATCCGCGTCACGTTGGCGTGCTCGATTGTCGCCTCGTCCGGGCGCCAGACGATCTCGCTCACGGCAGGAACTTACCGTCCGTTGCGACGGTTAGCGCTTGCTAACCTAGCATGGACTAACTTCGAGAACTGGGGGACGCGCATGCAGCGGTTCGTGACGCCTGAGAACAAGAAGTGGTGGACGCTCGGCGCCGTGTCGATCGGGCTCTTCATGATCATGCTCGACAACACGGTCGTGAACGTCGCGCTGCCGGCGATGCAGAGCTCGCTGCACATTGGGCTCTCCGAGCTGGAGTGGGTCGTCACCGGGTACGCGCTGACGTTCGCAGCCTTCATGCTCACGGGCGGCAAGCTCGCCGACCTGCTGGGGCGGCGCCTCATCTTCATGCTGGGGCTCGCGGTCTTCACCGGCGCGTCGCTCGCCTGCGGCCTTGCGTCGAACGGCGGCTTCCTCATCGGCGCGCGGGTCGTGCAGGGTCTCGGTGGCGCGCTGATGAACCCGGCGACGCTGTCGATCATCACCGCGACGTTCCCGCCCAGGCAGCGCGGCACGGCGATCGGCATCTGGGCCGGAGTCTCGGCGATGGCACTGGCGATCGGGCCGCTTGTCGGCGGTCTGCTGACGGAGCACGTCAACTGGAACTGGATCTTCTTCATCAACGTGCCGATCGGGATTCTCGGCCTGCTGGCGATCCCCATCTTCATCGACGAGTCGCGCGACACGTCCCACGAGCAGCGTCCGGACGTACCCGGCCTGATTACCTCGGCCGTCGGTCTGTTCTCGCTCACGTACGCGTTCATCGAGTCGAACAACTACGGCTGGGGCTCGGCGCGGATCCTGACGGCCTTCGCGATCGCCGCGGTCTCGCTCGTCGTCTTCGTGTTCCTCGAGCGGCAGCAGCGCCTGCCGATGCTCGACCTCTCGCTCTTCCGCAACCGCACCTTCAGCGGCGCGAACACGGCGATGTTGTTCGTCGGCCTCGCGATGTTCGGGACGTTCTTCTACCTCTCGCTCTACATGCAGAACGTGCTGCGCTACTCACCGGTCCAGACAGGCGCCTCGTTCCTGCCGATGACGTGCCTGATCATCCTGATCGCGCCGCGTGCCGGGAAGCTCTCGGACCGCTTCGGCTCCCGGTGGCTCGTCGGCGGCGGCATGACGCTGCTCGCGATCATGCTCCTCTACTACTCGCGGCTGGGCGCGCACGAGAGCTTCTGGGTGCTCCTGCCCGGTTTGCTGATCGGCGGCGTCGGCATGGGCACGACGATGACACCCGTCACGGCGGCCGCGATGAGCGCGGTGCCGGTCGACAAGGCCGGCGTCGGTTCGGCGGTGCTGAACTCGGGGCGCCAGGTCGGCGGTTCGCTGGGCATCGCCGTGATGGGCGCGATCGTGGCCGCGGGTGCGGGGAGCGCCCACACGCCGGAGGCATTCCTCGGCGGCTTCCACGACGCGCTGCGGGTCGCGTCCGCGCTCGCGCTCGCAGGCGCGATCGTCGCTACGGCCGCGATCCGCAGGATCGAGCATCCGCACCCGGCCGAGCATCCGATCCCTGAGGCGGCCTGAGTGACGACTCAGACACGGCAGCGGCTCACGGCCGAGGCTCGCCGGCAGGTGGTGCTCGACACCGCGTGCCGCGTCTTCTCCAAGTCGAGCTACCGGGGCGCGACGACGGCGGAGATTGCCCGTGAGGCCGGGATTAGCGAGCCGATCCTCTACCGCCACTTCGGCTCCAAGCGCGACCTCTACCTCGCGTGCCTCGACGAGGCTTGGCGCGCGTTCCGCGAGGTGGCGGAGGAGGCGATCGCAGCCGATCCGGAGAGCTGCCTCGGCGCAATCGGCGACGCCTACATGGCCAAGCGGGTGCGAATCCGCATGGTCGACCTGTGGATCCAGGCGTTGACCGAGGCGTCGGAGGACCGCGTGATCGCGACCGCCCTCCGCCGGCAAGTGCGCGAGGTGCACGACTTCCTGGCCGACGTGATCCGCGATGGTCAGGCGCGTGGAGTGATCGCAGCCGACCGCGACCCGGTCGCGGAATCGTGGATCTTCGTCGCCGGCGGGCTCCTGGCCACGATGGACGGTCGCCTGGGCGGTCTGCTAGGCGACGACTTGCAGAGAGTCCGCGCCGAGCGCCGCCGCTGGATGCTCACAGCGCCCTAGCCGTCGGCGACGATCAACCAGCCGTCGCCCGCTCGGACGACCTCGTCTGTGTCTTGCTGATGACCA
>JBKPRG010000011.1:0-7915 GCA_046765815.1 Actinomycetota bacterium | reverse complement strand
CAGCCACAAGGTCTCAACCCCCGTCAACTGGCGGCAGGGCGAGAACGTGATCATCGCCGGCTCCGTCTCCAACGACGAAGCGAAAGAGCTGTTCGGCGACTGGGACGAGCCCAAGCCCTACATCAGAATCGTCCCGCAGCCACGGTGACGAGCTATCGATGGCGCCCCGGCGACCGGGGCGCCATCCCCCGGTGAGTCACCCAAGAAAGGAGGGTGAGGCAAAGCTACCAAAACTGAAGTATCGGGGCTCGGCTCTGCGCCGACGCGGGCGACGGCCGAGCGCCCGTCGATACTCGACGCTCCAACCACGACACAGGAGCTGACATGACCACGATTGCTGCGGCGCGCTCGAGTGCCGGCCTCGCGCGCTGGGGAGCACTGGGCGGAATCGTCTACGTCGTCCTCTTCATCACCGGAACGATCCTGCTGTACTCGGGCGCGCCGGACTCGAGCTCGGCACCGGCGAAGATCGCCGCCTACTACTCGGACTCGGGTCATCGCGACCGGATGTCGTTCGGCTGGATCGTCGGGGGTCTCGGCGTCTTCTTCTTCCTGTGGTTTCTAGGCGCCCTTCGTGGGGCCGTCCGCCGCTGGGAAGGCGAGGACGGATACCTGACGACGCTCTCGACCATCGGCGGCGGCATCTACGCGACGCTCGCCCTCGCAGCGCTGGCGATCAACATGGGGATCAGGACGATGAGCGACGACACCTTCCACCACGAGGTCTATCCAGGCCTGATTCACGCGGCGGATGACGCGGGCTACATCCTCCACGCGACCGGCGGCGCCGGAGCGGCGGCGATGATCATCGCCGCCTCGCTCGCAGCCATGCGCGCGCGGGTCGTCCGATCCTGGGTCGGATGGCTCGGCGTCGCGGCGGGCGTCCTCGGGCTGGCGTCGATTCTGTTCTTCACCCAGGCGGCGATCGCGATCTGGATTCTCGTGGTGAGCGGGCTGCTGTTCGCACGCGGCGGCCGCGACACGACGGTCGCGTGACGCGTGACGAAGAACACGTCTGGACCGCCGTGAACGCGATCTACGCCGGCTTTCTCGCCGGTGACCCCGATGCGATCGACCGCCACATCGCGCCCGACGCGACAATCTGGGACTCGGCCAGCGAGCCGCTGATTCGCGGCCGGGCCGAGCTCGATGCCCTCCGAGATGCGCGCCCCGCGGATGGGCCACGACCCAGCCGACTCGACGCGGTCGATCCTGTGATCGACGTCTTCGAGGACGTGGCGCTCGTGCGCCACGTCCTCGTCGTCACATTCCCACGGGAGAGCGGCGAGCCGGAGCAGCGCATCCGCAACACGTCCGTCTGGCGCAAGCTCGAGGGGCATTGGCTCTGTGTGCACAACCATGAGGACGTCGTCGGTTAGCGTCCTGGCATGTTCGACTACGCAGCGCGGCAGCGGCGGCTCTCCGAGCGGCTCGAGCGGGACGGCGTCGCGGCGCTCTTCCTCGCGCCCTCTGCCGACCTCGAGTACCTGACCGGCGTCGAGCGCCAGATCCCCAGCTTCGGCGAGGCCTCCTACGCGCACGGGTGGGTGACCGGCGCCTTGTTCCGCGCAAACCGGGAACCCGTCTTCCTCTTCCCGCGCATGTTCCATGCCTTCGACCTGCGCGAGGAGCCGCAGGGCGAGGTGATCGTCGTCAGCGAAACCGACGACGGCGCAGCGATCTTCGACCGGGTTGCCGCGAGCATCGGCGCGGCCGGCACCGTCGCGCTCGGCGACCGCGTCTGGACGGAGACCGCACTGAACCTCGGTCGCGTCGTCGGGTTCGACCGGCTCCGCACGGGAACGGCGATCGTCAACGAGCTCCGCCGCACGAAGACCGACGAGGAGCTCGCGGCGATGGGCCGCGCCATCGACACGGTCGAAGTCACGATGGCCGCCGTCGCGCCGCTCGTCGAGCCGGGCGTGACCATGCTCGAGCTTGCCGAAGCGGTCGAGCATCACCTCCGCGCCGCCGGCTCGATCACGCCGTCCTTCCCCACACACATCTTCACCGGGCTCGACGACGACTCGTTCGACTCGCACACGGCGACGGCGCGGAGCCCGATCCCGGCGAACACCTCCGTCATGTTCGACTTCGGCGGCGTCGTCGACGGCTACTGCTCCGATTTCGGCCGCACCGTCTACTGCGGCGGCGAGCCGCCGCAGGACTTCCTCGACGGGTACGAGGTGATGCTCACCGCGTACGAGGCCGGCCGAACGGCAGCGAAAACCGGTGCCGTTGCCAGAGAGGTCAACAGCGCCTGCCGCGCGCCCATCGAAGACGCAGGGCTCGGCGAGCACTTCCGGCACCGCATGGGCCACGGCATCGGCAAGGACGTCCACGAGCGCCCCTTCCTCTCCACAGAGGACGAGACGCCGCTCGAGCCCGGTATGACGTTCACGGACGAGCCGTCGCTGATCGTCCCCGGCCGTTGGAGCCTGCGGATCGAGAACATCATCGTGGTCGAGGAGGGCGGCGGGCGGAGCCTCAACTCCTACCCGTCCGCCCTCATCGTCAACGGCTAGCGCCTACTTCGGCGCTACCTTCGTGACGTCGACCGAGTACACCGCGTTGTAGACCGCGTTCTTCAAGTCGGACGTCCCCACGAACACCTGCGTCGGCTGCATCAGCGGGAAGTACGGCCCCGTTGCATTGAGCTGCCGCTGGAACTGCTGGAAGAGCGCCGTCCGCTTCTTCGCATCGGTCGCGACCGCCGCCGCCGCGGCCGTCTTCTCGATCGCGGGCGAGGCCCCCTTCGTCCAGCCGACGCGCAGGCCGACAAGGTCACCAGGAGCGAACGTCAGGTAGTCCGCCGGGTCCGGGTAGTCGGGACCCCACAACGACAGACCGAACGCCATCTTGCCGCTGCGGTACGCCGTCAGCCAGGTGCCGGTAGGCGCGCCGGAGAGCTCGACGCTGATGCCCACCGCCTGCAGGTTCGACTGCACCCTCTGTGCGAGCGTCGCGAACGGGACGCCGTTGATGGTCAGGTCGCTCGGGTACTCGAGCTTGACGGAATCGCTGCTGTGACCCGACGCCGCGAGTGCCTGCTTCGCCTTCGTGAGGTTCTGCTTGACCGCTTCCTTCGCCGGCAGTGCGCCGGCGAACATCGACGGGATGATCCCCGGCGTCTGGTAGGCGCCGGGCCCCGCGATGGACAGGATCGACTTGTAGTCGAGCCCGTAGCGGATCGCGTTCTGCCACTGCTTGTTCGACGTCACCGCCGACACGGACGAGTCGTTGTTCGCGAACAGCCAGAACACCCAGGTCGACGGCTGCAGCGCCACCTTCACGTGGGAGTTCGACTTCAGCGTTTGTGCCTGGTCGGAGGAGAGGTCGATCGCGACCTCGTGCGAGCCGCGGCCGACGTTGATCAGCTGCGTCGCGGCGACCATGTTCCGGACGACGACGGTGTCGAACGCCGGCTTCGTCGCGCCCCAGTACTTCGTGTTGCGCTTGAGCGTGACCTGTGACGTCGTCGAGTACGCGGAGAGCACGTACGGGCCGCTGCCGGCGCCGACGGACGCGGACGAGTTCAGCCACGACTCGGCCTTGTCGTTCTTGTCGGCGCCCACGGACGCCGTGCCGCCGTGCTGCTTGACCAGCTTCGAGTTGACGACGCCCGTCGACGGGTTGGCGAGGATCGCCGGCAGCTGCCCCGCGGGTGTCTTCGAGGTCATCAAGACCTGATAGCGGCCGTGCGACCTGATCACGATCCCGGCGAGCAGGAACGACGGGTTCCCTTTCAGGTTGATCAGCCGGTTGAGCGAGAAGACGACGTCCGCCGAGGTGAGCGGATCGCCGTTCGCGAAGTGGACGTTCGTCTTCAGGTTGAACGTGAACTTCTTCGCGCCGTTCGATGCCTTCCACGACGAGACGAGGAGCGGGACGGGATGCGCGAGATCGCTCTTGTTGTACGTGAACAGCGTGTCGTAGATGCCGCGGTCGACGATCGACCCGGTCGGGTCGAACGCACGCTGCGGATCCGCAGTCTTGAGCGTGAACGAGTTGTCGACGACGAGCGTCGACGAGGCACTGTGGTGCGCAGTCGCGGCGAACGCGGCGGCGGCGCAGGCCAGCGAAACGAGCGTGACAAGCGGCACTGTCAGCCGCCATCTCCTGACGGGGGAACGGCTCAATTGGACTCCTCTCTGGGGGACCTCCACCCTATTCGACGCTCTGCGCCCCAGCGAGGTTGGGGAGCGGCTTCGGCGGCACCCCTTCTTGCTGCAGCCAACAGGCGGCGGCTCGCCGGCCGTTCAGCTGCAGGAGCGGCGGTTCCTCGACCGGGCAGCGGTCGAACGCGTACGCGCAGCGCGGGTGGAAGCGGCAGCCCGACGGCGGGTCCGCCGGGTTCGGCACCTCCCCCGGCAGGGCGCCGGGAAGGGCGCCGCCTCCGTCGGCCCGCGGCACGGCGGCGATCAGGGCCTCGCTGTACGGATGGGCGGGATGCTCCCAGAGCTCCGTCGTCGGCGCCGTTTCCACCATCCGTCCGAGGTACATCACGGACACCTCGTCGGCCACATGGCGGACGATCGCGAGATCGTGCGAGATGAGCAGCAGCCCGACCTGGAGCTCGCGCGAGAGGCGCACGAGCAGGTTCGCAAGCTGGGCCTGCGCCGATGCGTCGAGCGAAGCAAGCGGTTCGTCGAGGACGATCACGGTCGGGTCGGCCGCGAGCGCACGGGCGATCGCGATTCGCTGCCGCTGCCCGCCGGAGAACTCGTGCGGATAGCGCGACACGGCATTGGCCGCCAAGCCGACGCGCTCGAGCAGCTGCGGCACGCGCGCCTTCGCCGCGCCGTCCGGGATGCCGTCCGCGACCTGGCTGCCGACCGTGCGTCGCGGGTTGAGCGACGAATACGGGTTCTGGAAGACGAGCTGCAACCGTACGAGCTCGGTGGGGCGTGCACGGCGGCCGAGCGGCGAGACCTCGCGTCCCTCGAAGCTGATCGTGCCGCTCGTCGGCGCGACGAGTCCGACCGCGGCCCGTGCGAGTGTCGACTTGCCGCAACCGGACTCGCCGACGAGCCCGACGATGCGGCCGCGGTCAACCGACAGGCTGGCGCCGGCGACGGCGCGCACCCGGCCCTCGCGGCCGTGGTAGTCGACGACGACGTCCGTGAGCTGGAGCGCGCTCATGAAAATGGGTCGACGGGGCACGCGAGGCGGCGGTCGCCGACGGGCTCGAGCGGCGGCACGACCGATCGACACTCGTCGACGGCGTAGCCGCAGCGCGTGTGGAAGGCGCAGCCGGCGGGAATTCGGCCCGGCGTCGGCGGCGCGCCGCCGATCGCGACGAGATCCTGGTCCCGCGGCGCTTCGGGATGCGGGAGGGCGTCGAGCAGCGCGCGTGTGTAGGGATGGCGGGGCCGGCGGAGCACGTCCTCGCGGCCGCCGGACTCGACCACCCGCCCCGCGTAGAAGATCGAGACGCGATCCGCGATCGACGAGAGCACGCCGAGGTCGTGCGTGATCAGCACGACAGCGAGCTCGTGCTCGCGCCGCAGCCGGTCGAGCAGCTGCAGGATCCCGGCCTGCACCGTGACGTCGAGGGCAGTCGTCGGCTCGTCGGCGATCAGCAGCCGCGGCCGGCAGGCGAGCGCGATCGCGATCGCGATGCGCTGCCGCATTCCGCCGGAGAACTGGTGCGGGAAGCGGCGGAGCGCCGCGCGTGGGTCCGGAATGCGAACGTCGCTGAGGAGCTCGACGGCGCGCGTCTCCGCCTCGCGCCGGCCGAGGCCGAGGTGAAGTCGCACATGCTCGGTCAGCTGCTTCCCGATCGAGAGCATCGGGTGCAGCGACGTGAACGGGTCCTGAAAGACCATCGCGATCTCCCGGCCGGAGATCTTCCGAAGCCGGCGGCGTGGCATCGACAGCAGGTCGCCGCCGCCGAAGCGCGCGGTGCCCTCCACCGACGAGCCGTCGGGAAGCAGTCCGAGCAGCGCGAGCATCGAGACCGTCTTGCCGCTACCGCTCTCGCCGGCGATCCCGAACACCTCGGCCGGCTGCACGTCGTAGTCGACGCCGTCGACGACAGTCACTTTCCCGACCGGTGTTGGCAGGCGCACGCGTAGACCCTCGACCGAGAGAGTGCTCATGCTTCCTCCACCCGGCGTGCCGTGCGCGGGTCGAACAGGTCGCGCAGCGAGTCGCCGATGAAGTTGAACGCGAGCACGACGGTGAAGATCGCGAGACCCGGGAACGTGCCGATCCACCACCACTGGAAGTACTGCGTCCCCTCTGCGACCATCGACCCCCACTCCGCCTTCGGCGGCTGTGCGCCGAGCCCGAGGAACGACAAGCCGGAGAGCAGCAGGATCGCGTTCGCGAGGTCGAGCGTCGCGAGCACGAAGATCGGGCCCGCGACGTTCGGCAGCACATCGCGGAAGAGCGTGCGGCGGCTTGACGCACCGAGCAGGCGCGCCGACTGCACGTACTCGGACTCACCGACAGAGAGCACGAGGCCGCGCGCGACGCGTGCGTACGACGGCCAGGCGACGACCACGATCGCGAGCGCCGCGTTGAAGAGGCCGCGGCCGAGCACGGCGGCGACGACCATCGCAAGGATGATCGGCGGGAACGCGAACACGAGGTCGGCGAGCCGCATCAGGACGCCGTCCGCGAGGCCGCGGAAGTAGCCGGCGACCGCGCCGACCGTGCTGCCGATCACAGCCGCCAGGCAGACGAGCACGAGCGCGATCGGAAGCGACACGCGCGAGCCGCTGATGACGCGGCTGAAGACGTCACGGCCGAGCTCGTCGGTGCCGAAGAAATGCGACCACGACGGGCCTTTCGCCGGCGCGAAGTTCTGCGCGAGCGGGTCGTGCGGCGCGATCAGCGGCCCGAAAACCGCGATCACGATCCAGATCACCGCGATCACGACGCCTGTGATCGCGAGCGGCTGCCGCCAGGCGGCCGCGACCGTGAGGCGCCGCCGCGGCGCCGCGACGTCGACGGCGACCCCGCTCACGTCAGCCTGATCCTCGGGTCGATGACGCCGTAGAGCACGTCGACCACGAAGTTGACGGTGACGTAGACGACAGCGACGAACATGCTCACGCCGGCGATCGCCGGCACGTCGAGATTGACCGCCGCCTGATACGCGTACTGGCCGATGCCCGGCCAGGAGAAGATCTTCTCGACGAGCACGGCGCCGGTGAGCACGTTCGCGAAGACGAGCCCGAGCACGGTCACGACCGACGGCAGCGCGGCGCGCAGGATGTAGCGGACGACGACGACCCGGCCCGGCAGCCCTTTCGCGCGGGCCGCGCGGACGAAGTCGTTCCCGATCACCTCGAGCACCGCTGAGCGCGTGAACCGCGTCAGCAGGCTGACGTTGAACGCGGCGAGGACGAGCGCCGGGAGGATCAGGTGATGAAATGCGTGGACGAACAGGCCGAAGTCGCCGTGCAGCAGCGCATCGACTGTGTACAGGCCGGTGATGCTCGGCGGCGGGTTCTGCCCGGGGTCGAGGCGCTCGCCGCCGGGGAACCAGTTCAGGCGGTAGAAGCCGACATAGAGCGCCACGAGCCCGATCCAGAAGGTCGGCATCGAGATGCCGGCCAGCGACGCCACTCGCAGGATGTGATCGGTGGGCCGGTTGCGGCGCAGCGCCGCCACCACGCCGAACGCAATGCCGACGATCGCCGCGAAGAGGACCGAGTAGAGCGCGAGCTCGCCGGTCGCCGGAATGAACTGCCCGAGGTCGTGCGTGACCGCGGAGTGCGTCAACGACGACTGTCCCAGGTCGCCGTGCACCACGTGATCGAGGTAGAGCAGATAGCGCTCCGGCAGCGGCTTGTCGAGCCCGTAGTGGTGCTTGAAGGCGGCGACCGCGGCGGGGTCGCCAGCAGCCTGTTCGCCGAGGTTCGTGGCGACGGCGTTGGACGGCACGAGCTGCGTCAACACGAAC
>JBKPRG010000010.1:0-11035 GCA_046765815.1 Actinomycetota bacterium | reverse complement strand
TGGCACTTGCGTTTCGTTCGCAACTGGTGTTATGGTGACTCGATTAGCGTGACTGAATATTCATTCACCAATCGGTTCTCGGCAGGCGTTTGGATGTTCGGCCGCTTCGTCGACCGCTACGCGACCGACGGTTACGGCCCGGAGGTGTCGATCACCGACGCGATCAGGGAGGCGGCTTCGGTGGGCGGGATCGAGGCGCTCGACCTCAACTACCCGTTCTGGGGCCCGAGCAAGGTCTCGGTCGCGGACGTTCGCGCCGTCCTCGAGGAGACGGGCGTGCGCACACTCGCGATCACGCCCGAGATCTACACGCGGGCGTTCCGCGCCGGTGCGTTTACGAACCCGGACGCGGCGGTGCGGGGGCGGGCGCTCGACCTCGTGGCGCGCGCGACCGAGGTGGCGCGGGAGCTCGGCGCCGACTACGTCAAGATCTGGCCGGGGCAGGACGGGTTCGACTACCCGCTCCAGGCAGACCCGCGTCGGCTCTGGGAGCTCTCGGTCGAGGCGATGCAGCAGGTCGCCGGGCCGCACTCAGATCTGCCGTTCGCGATCGAGTACAAGCCGAAGGAGCCGCGCACGCA
Source organism: Actinomycetota bacterium (assembly GCA_046765815.1). Taxonomy (GTDB): domain Bacteria; phylum Actinomycetota; class Thermoleophilia; order Gaiellales; family Gaiellaceae; genus PALSA-600. The sequence continues at coordinate 10,454 of JBKPRG010000010.1, read as the reverse complement.
CATGTTCTTCTCCGATGCCGCGCGGACGCTGCTTGCGATCGAGGACATCGGCCTCGACAACGTCGGCATCCTGCTCGACTTCGGCCATTCGCTGTACGGCGGCGAGTCGCCCGCAGCCGCCGCCGAGCTGTGCCTGGCCCGCGGTCGGCTGATCGACATCGACCTGAACGACAACTTCCGCGGCTGGGACGACGACCTCGCCGTCGGCTCCGTGCACTTGCTGGAGACGCTCGAATTTCTGCTCACGCTCAGGCGCGCGGGCTGGGACAAGCCCTGGAAGCTCGACCAGTTCCCGTTCCGCGAGGACCCGGTCGCGGCCGCCCGTGCGAGCATTCGCATGTTGCGAGGTCTGCTGCGGCTGCTCGATCGACTCGACCTCGACGAGCTCGATGCCGCGCGCGAGCGGCAGGACGCGCTCGGCGCCCAGCAGCTCGTGCACGACCTGCTGCTCGGAGAGGTTGCGGCCGCGGAATGACGGTGTCCCTGAGCGAACCGCTGCCGAGTCGGATCGACCGCTCGCTCCCGCGTGACGTGCAGCTGCGCCTGCTCGCCGAAGGCGCGCGGCTGATCCGCCGCCGTAACCTGCCGCTGATCGAGCGCGCCGGCCTCGGTCACGTCGGCGGCGACCTCTCGGCGGCCGACATCGTCGCGACGCTCTACCTCGCCGTGCTCGACGTCGATCCGGCCAACCCCGACCTGCCCGGGCGCGACCGGTTCGTGATGAGCAAGGGCCACAGCTCCGGCGTGCTTTACACGACGCTCGCTGCCTGTGGCTTCTTCGACCCGGCCCTGCTCGACGATTACATGCAACCGCTTTCGCCCCTGAACGGCCACCCGGACCGCAAGAAGGTGCCCGGAGTGGAGGCGAACACGGGCCCGCTTGGGCACGGGCTGCCGATCGCGGTTGGGATGGCGATCGCCGCACGGATGGACGGCTCCGACCGGCGTACCTTCTGCCTCGTCGGCGACGGCGAGCTGCAGGAGGGATCGAACTGGGAGGCGCTGATGGCCGGCGGCCACCGTGGTCTCCAGCGGCTGACGGTGATCGTCGACCGCAACGGGCTGCAGCAGGGCGCGCCGACCGAGGAGACGAGCCGGCTCGAGCCGCTCGACGACAAGGCCCGCGCCTTCGGTTGGGCGGTCGCTGAGGTGGACGGCCACGACCACGGCGCACTGCTCGACCTATTCGAGGCATTGCCCGTCGAAACGGGCCGGCCCAGCTTCGTGATCGCGCACACGCACAAGGGCAACCCGGTCTCGTTCATGCGCGACCGGGTCGAGTGGCACCACAGGGTGCCGTCCGCCGACGAGGTGCGCGCCGCGCTCGAGGAGCTCGTATGACCGTCGCCCCCGCACAGCAGGCGCTCTACGACTGCCGCGACGCGTTCGCGGCCACCATCGAGTCGCTGGCCGACGAGGACGAGCGGGTCGTCGTCGTCTGCAACGACTCGGTCGGCTCGAGCAAGCTCGGCAACTTCCAGAAGAGATTCCCGACCCGGCTGGTCAACGTCGGCATCGCCGAGCAGGCAATGGTCGGGATCGCGGCCGGCCTCGCGAACGGTGGCCGCAGGCCCTTCGTCTCCGGCGCGAGCTGCTTCCTGACCGCGCGCGGGCTCGAGCAGATCAAGGTCGACCTCGCCTACACGAACGCGGACGTGACGCTCTGCGCGATGAGCCCCGGCGTCGCCTACGGCGCGCTGGGCCCAACGCACCATTCGATCGAGGACATCGCCTGGCTGCGGGCGATCGACAACCTCGTCGTGGTCGTACCGAGCGATCCGCTCGAGACCGAAGGCGCGCTGCGGGCGGCCGCCGAACACGCCGGCCCCGTTTTCGTCCGTGTCAGCCGCATGGGCGTGCCCGCGGTCAACAACCACGGCTACCGCTTCGAGCTCGGCAAAGCGACACGGCTCGCGGACGGCGGCGACGTAACCGTGATCGCGAACGGGACGATGGTCTCGCGTGCGCTCGACGCGGCGGCGCTGCTCGCGGCCGACGACATCGCGGCGCGCGTCGTCTCTATGCCGACGGTGAAGCCCCTCGACGAGGAGGAGGTCGTCGCCGCCGCGGAGGAGACCGGCGCCATCGTCACCGTCGAAGAACACTCCGTCCGCGGCGGGCTCGGCGGCGCCGTCGCCGAGACGGTCGTCGCGAACGCGCCCGTGCCGATGCGGATCCTCGGCTTCCCCCACTTTGCCCCGACCGGCTCGGCGTCGTGGCTGCTCGAGCATTTCGGGCTCACCGGCGCCGGCATCCGCGAGGCGACCCTCGAGCTCCTGGAGCGGAGTCGGAGATGAGCGCGATCCTCGCCGTCGACCAGGGCACGACGAGCACCAAGGCGCTCGTCGTCTCGCAGTCCGGCGAGGTGCTGGCGACGGCGTCCGTGCCCGTCGAACGGCGCTACCCCCGCCCCGGTTGGGTCGAGCAGGACGCCGACGAACTCTGGCGGAGCGTGTGCGAGGCAATCGAGCAGGTGGCCCGCCCGGACATCGCCTCCGTCGCCGTCACCAACCAGCGCGAGTCGGTGCTCTTCTGGGACCGCGCGACCGGCCGCCCGCTGACGCCGTGCGTCGGTTGGCAGTGCATGCGCGGCGCCGACCTCTGCGCCGAGCTCGGCGCGGCCGGCGCCGAGCCCCTCGTCCGCCGCCTCACCGGCCTGCCGCTCCACCCGATGTTCTCGGCGTCGAAGCTGCGCTGGCTGCTCGACAACAACTCCGGGCTGCGCGCCCAGGCCGAGTCGGGCGCCGCCTACGCCGGCACGGTCGACAGCTGGCTGCTCTGGAATCTCTCCGGCGGTGCCCTGCACGTCACCGACGCGGGCAACGCCTCGCGCACGCTGCTCTTCGACCTGCACCGCCTCGACTGGAGCGACGAGCTCCTCGACCTGTTCGACGTCCCGGTGGTCGCTCTGCCCGGCGTCGTCCCCTCGAGCGGTCTGCTCGGGGAGACGACGCCGCTGGGCAGCCTGCCCGTCCTACCGATCGCCGCCGTCGCGGCGGACTCGCACGCCGCGCTCTACGGGCTCGGCTGCGACCGCGCCGGGACGGCGAAGGCGACCTACGGAACCGGGACGTCGTTGATGACACCGACGGGCGAGGAGCTACGCGAGTCGCAGCACGGGCTCGCGGGGACGCTCGCGTGGCTCGGCGAGCGGCCGACGTACGCGCTCGAAGGCAATGTCTTCTCGAGCGGCGCGACGGTCGAGTGGCTGGCCCGCGTGCTCGGGCTCGAGAGCGCGGCGCAGGTCGAGCGACTCGCGTCAACGGTGCCCGACTCGGGCGGCGTCCACCTCGTCCCGGGCTTCGCCGGCCTGGGCGCTCCCCACTGGCTGCCGGAGGCCCGCGGCCGGATCTCCGGGCTGACGTTCGCGAGCGGCCGCGCCGAGTTGGCGCGCGCGGCGCTCGACTCGATCGCTTTCCAGGTGACCGACCTCGTCGATGCCGCGGAGCACGACCTCGAACGCCGGCTCGTCGAGCTGCGGGTCGACGGCGGCGCCAGCAGCAACGACATGCTCATGCAGCTGCAGGCCGATCTGATCGACCGCCCGCTCGTGCGCAGTAAGACGCCGCACGCGGCGGCACTCGGCGTCGCGCGCCTGGCCGGCGCGTCCGTCGACGCGGGCGGCGGCGACCGCTTCGAACCGCGGCTCGACGCGGACCGACGCGAGAGCCTGCTTGCCGGCTGGCGCGCCGCCCTTCCTGTGCTGAGGGAGGCGGCGCTCCTGTGACGCCCGTCGAGCGCCTGCGCCTGATGACGAAGGTTGCGCGGCTGTACTACGAGCACGGCATGCGCCAGCCGGAGATCGCACGGCACCTGTCGCTGTCGCAGGCGATGGTGTCGCGGCTGCTGACGGCGGCGCAGCGAGAGGGGATCGTGCGCACCACGGTGATGGCGCCGGCGGGCGTCTACCCGGAGCTCGAGGAGGAGCTGGAGCGGCGCCACGGGCTGAAGGACGCCGTCGTCGCCGATTGCGCCGTCGACACGCCCGACCAGGTGCTCCGCGACGTCGGCAGCGCGGCCGCCACGTACCTCGAGACCACGCTCGCCAGTGACGAGATCATCGGCATCTCGTCGTGGAGCGAGACGCTGCTGCGGATGGTCGGCTCGATGCAGCCGCTCCGACACGCCGCCGGCAGCCACGTCGTGCAGACGCTCGGCGGCATCGGTAACCCGACGGCCGAGGTGCATGCGACGCGGCTGACGGAACAGCTCGCGGCGCTGCTCAAGGCGGAGCCGCACTTCCTCCCGGCGCCGGGCGTCACTGCGTCCGCCGACGCAACCGCGCACTACCTCGCCGAGCCGTCGGTGGCCGAGACGACCGTGTACTTCAACCGCCTGACTGTCGCGCTCGTGGGAATCGGCGCGCTCCACCCCTCGCGGCTCCTCGGGGAGAGCGGCAACGTCTTCGCGGAGATGGAGCTGGATGAGCTCGACCGGCTCGGGGCGGTGGGCGACATCTGCCTTCGCTTCTTCGACGTGGCCGGCGCCCCTGTACCGAGCCGGTTCGGCGAGCGGGTGATCGGACTCTCGCTCGAGCAGCTTCGCCGCGTTCCTCGCGCCGTCGGCGTCGCCGGCGGTGCCGAAAAGGTCGACGCGATCCGCGGCGCGCTCGAGGGCCGTCTGATCAACGTCCTGATCACGGACCACTTCACCGCCGAGCGCCTGCTCGCGCTCCCGCCGTCGGCGGCTGAGGAGCCCGTGCTCGAGGAGGTGACGTGATGACGCGCTCGTTCGCGCTGCCGCGCCGGTTCGGCTCGACCCGCCGTGGGCGCGTGATCACCGGCATCGTCGCGGCCGCGGTGGTCGCGCTTGCCGTGCTCGTGATCCTCGACCCGCCGTGGGTCGTCGAGTCGCTGAGCTCGTCGAATGCCGGCTCAGGCGTCGCCGGCAGCAGCAATCTCGACCCGCAGAAGTACGTCGACGCGATCTGGGGGAGCAAGGTGCTGCCGACGGTGAAGCGCAGCGCCGTCGACCTGCCGACGCTGCTCGCCGACCTGAAGCGCGACCCCGAGGGGACATCGAAGAAGTACGGGCACTACTCGGTGCTCACCGGCCCGCCGGCGTTCCTCGTCAAGGGCAGCGGTCGCGTCGTCTCGGTCGACACGACTTCGCTCGTCTCGAAGGCGGGGATCGCGTTCGGATCCGACGCGAAACCGAGGGTCTTCATCCAGTTGCCGCCGATCTTCAGCGGGACGGACGTGCGCGACGCGCTGCCGTTTATCAACTTCAACCAGTTCGTCAACCAAGTGCAGTTCGGCGAGGTTGCGATCGCGCTCAACGCGAAGATCGCGCAGGCGTCCTTCGCGAACGTGAACGTCGACAAGCTGAAGGGCAAGAAGGTCACCTTTACCGCCGCCTTCACGCGCTCGAAGGCGGCGACACCTTTGCTCACCCCGATCACGATCAAGGTGCCGAAGTGAGCGCGAACGACGTCGTCCTCCGCGCCGAGGGCGTCAGCAAGGTCTTCGGCGGCACCGTCGCCCTCAACGGCGTCGACTTCAACGTCTACCGCGGCAAAGTGAATGCGCTCGTCGGCGAGAACGGCGCCGGCAAGTCGACGCTCATGGGCATCCTCGCCGGCGTCCACGACCCGACGACCGGCCGCGTCTTGTTCGAGGGCGACGAGATCTCGCTCAGCTCGCCGCGCGACGCAGGCGAGCACGGCATCAGGCTGATTCATCAGGAGCTCCTGCTCTTTCCGAACCTCAGCGTCGCGGAGAACATCTTCGCCGGCAGCGAGCTCCAGTCGCCGTTGGGCGTGCGCCTGCGCGACCAGGAGAAGGAGGCGGGGGAGCTGCTCGGGCGGCTCGGCCAGCGCGTTGACCCCCGCGCGCTGCTCGGTGACCTGCCGGTGGGCGCGCAGCAGATGGTTGCGATCTGCAAGGCACTGTCGCAGCGGGTGCGCGTGCTGATCATGGACGAGCCGACCTCCGCGCTCTCGACGCGCGAGGTCGAGAGCCTGTTCGACGTCATCCGCGGCCTCGTCGCAGACGGCGTCGCCGTCGTCTACGTCTCCCATCGCCTCGAGGAGATCCTCGCGATCAGCGACTTCGTCACAGTCCTGCGTGACGGGAAGCTCGTCGCGGAGACGTCGACGCGCGAGATCGACACGCACTGGATCGTCGAGCAGATGATCGGCCGTGACCCCGACGCGCTCTTCCCGTACGAACCGCGACCGATCGGCCGGACGCTGCTCGAGGCGGAGGACCTGACGCTGCCGCGGCCGGGCGGCGGTCTTTGGCTCGACCGCGTCTCCTTCTCGCTCGCCGCCGGTGAGATCGTCGGCATCTACGGCCTGATGGGCGCCGGGCGCACCGAGCTCCTCCAGACGCTGATCGGCGAGCGAGCGGACGCCGTCGGTCGCGTCCTCATCGCCGGCACGCGCGTCGACGGCGAGTCGATCGGTACGCGCATCGCGCGCGGGCTCTTCCTCGTTCCCGAGGACCGACAGCGCGAAGGGCTCGTGCAGGCGCTCTCGGTCAAGCAGAACGTCTCGCTCGCGAGCCTCGACGCGTTCCGCTCCGGCACCGGCCTCTCCCTGCGCCGCGAGGCGAGGGAGGTCGAGGTGGTCGTGCGCGACGTGGGAGTGAAGGTGCCCGACATTGACTACGAGGTGACGTCCCTCTCAGGCGGCAACCAGCAGAAGGTCGTCGTCGCGAAGGCGCTGCTGACCGAACCGAAGGTGCTGCTGATGGACGACCCGATGCGCGGCATCGACGTCGGGGCGAAGACGGAGCTCTACCGGATCATGCAGCGGCTGGCGTCGGAGGGCCTGGCGATCCTGTTCACGTCGTCCGACCTGATGGAGGTGCTCGGCATGGCCGACCGGATCCTCGTGATGGCACGCGGCCGCATTACCCGCGAGCTGTCGCGCGCGCAGGCGACGTCGAGGGAGCTCGTGGCCGCGTCGAACCCGCACGCCGTGAAGGCGGTGGCCTGATGACGACCCAGCTCTCTTCGCTGCGCCGTCAGGTGCAGACCGGCTTTGTGCAGGAGTTGCGCGACCAGCTGCGGACGCCCCGCGGTTGGCGGATGCTCCTGCTCCGGCTGCGCGCCTTCGTCGCGCTGATCGTGATCACGATCGTCTTCAGCGTCATCTCGCCGGCCTTCTTCACCGGCTCGAACCTGCTCGTGATGACAGAGCACGTCGCGATCATCGCGATCATGGCGATCGGCGAGACGTTCGTCATCCTGAGCGCCGGCATCGACCTCTCGGTCGGCTCCGTCGCCGGCCTCGCCGGGATGCTCGCGGGCGGCCTGCTCAACGACGGCCTCGTCCTGCACCCGCTCGGGGTCGTGATCTGGTTCAACGTGCCGCTCGTGATCCTGATCGGGCTCGGGGTCGGCGCGGCCGCCGGCGGCGTCAACGGCTTCGTGATCACGAAGCTGGGCGTCGCCCCGTTCATCGCCACCCTCGGCATGCTCTCGGTCGCACGCGGGGTCGCCGACCTCCGCAACAACGGCGCCACCTTCCCGAACCTCGGCGGCGACAAAGCGCACCACAACACCGGCTTCGACTTCCTGGGTACCGGCAGTCTCGTGCACATCCCGTTCACGATCGTGCTGCTGGCACTCTTCCTCGTCCTTGCGGTCTACGTCGCGAAGCGGACCGCGTTCGGCCGCCGCGTCTACGCGATCGGCGGCAACGAGCGCGCCGCCGAGCTCGCCGGGATCCGTGTCAACCGGATCAAGGTGGGCGTCTACATCATCTCCGGCGTCTGCGCCGCGATGACCGGGCTGCTGATCACCTCTCAGCTCAACGCCGCGTTTCCCGACACGGCGACGTCATACGAGCTGAACGCGATCGCAGCCGTCGTGCTCGGCGGCACGTCGCTGTTCGGCGGGCGCGGCACGATCGGCGGCACGGTCATCGGCGCCTTCGTGATCGGTTTCCTCGGCGACGGGCTCGTGCTCGTCGGCGTCTCGGAGTTCTGGCAGATGGTCGCCAAGGGATCCGTAATCGTCGCCGCCGTCGCGCTCGACGAGGCCCAACGGCGGCGCCAAACCCGTACCTCTGCGGCCGTCGCGTCCGTCATCGAGGAGGTGGTCGGAGGCGAGAAGTCCGCAGCGTGAATCGAACTCGACTCGGTCAAGAGCGCGGCCAACCGGTCGCGGGAAGGAGACAGGGGTTATGAAACACATTCGTAGGAAGACGATCGCGATCCTCACGCTCGTCGTGGTCGCGACCGGCATCGCAGCGCTCAGCGCGTCGGCGGTGTCGGCGAAGCCCGCGGCGAAGAAGCTGATGGTGATCATCACGCCGTCGCACACGAACCCGTTCTTCGCGTCGATCGCGCAGATCAGCAACGCGGAGGCGAAGAAGCTGGGCTACGCGACGCTCGTGCTCTCGCACAACGACGATCCGAACCTGCAGTCGCAGCAGATCGACCTCGCGATCTCGCGGCACGCCGCGGCGATCATCCTCGACAACGCAGGCGCCGACGCAACCATCGCGGCGGTGGCAAAGGCGAAGAGGGCCGGCGTGCCGGTATTCCTGGTCGACCGTGAGATCAACAAGAGCGGTCTCGCCAAAGCGCAGATCGTCTCGAACAACTTCCAGGGCGCTGTCCTCGGCGCCACGTACTTCGCGAAGCTGCTCGCCGGAAAGGGGAACTACGCCGAGCTGACCGGAAAGGCCTCCGACACGAACGCGGGCGTGCGCTCGAAGGGCTACCACTCGGTGCTCGATCCGCTCAAGGGGTTGAAGCTGGTGGCCAAGCAGACCGCGAACTGGGATCAGACACAGGCGTTCAACGTCACGCAGACGATCCTCCAGTCTCACCCCGACATCAAGGGGATCATCTCGGGCAATGACACGATGGCGCTCGGCGCCGTGGCCGCGCTGAAGGCCGCACACAAGTCGAGCATCGTCGTCGTCGGGCTTGACGGCAGCCCCGATGCTGCCGCTTCGATCCTCCACGGGGGCATGAAGGCCACCGTGCTCCAGCCGCTCGCGGACTTCTCGAAGCTCGCCGTCCGCGAGGCGGACAAGTACATCAAGACCGGCAAGACCGGGAAGCCCGAGAAGCAGCTCCTTCCGTGCTACCTGATCACGAAGGCGAACGCGACCAGGCTGCACAACTTCGTCCTCTCGGGCGCCTAACTCAGACCGCACCCGATCCGTGGGCCGGGCGCTGCGCGTGCGGCCCACGTCGTGTTGGTAGGGGAAATGCTGAAGAACATCGACCCGTTGCTCACGCCCGAGTTGCTCGAAGTGCTCGCCGCGATGGGGCACGGCGACGACCTCGTTCTCTGCGACGCGAACTTCCCAGCTGCGTCCGTTGCGCGCACGACCGTGCACGGGCACCCAATCCACCTCGCCGGTGCCGACGTGCCCAGGGCAGCAGCCGCAATCCTGTCACTACTCCCGCTCGACGACTTCGTCCCGGCGCCGATTGGCCGGATGGAGTCGACGGGCGACCCGGAGTCGCTGCCAGAGGTGCAGCGAGAGGTGCAGGCGCTCGTTGGCGACGTCCAGATCGAGGGCATCGACCGCTTCGTGTTCTACGACAAGGCACGAACAGCGTTCGCCGTCGTCGCGACGGGCGAACGCCGCTTCTGGGGCTGCTTCATCTTCAAGAAAGGCGTCATCCCGCCGGCCGGCTGACGGACAAGCCGCTCGTCAACCCCCGAACGCCTACCCGACACTGCCGCCGCCGGTGTTCTGTTGCGTCGGCGGCCTAACGAGGTCGGCGCGCTCGAGCAAGCACTGCAAAAACGCAGACCGAAGCGCAGTCTCGTCCATCACTCAGACCAAGGCGCGCAGTACGTCTCGCTCGCCTTTGGCCGCCGCTGCCGATTCGCTGGAATCGCAAAGCCGCATCACGAACCGACGTCTTCGACTACTCGAATCCTTAATTGCTGATTGACGGGGCGCCGCGTCTAGAAGAGCGCGACGGGCATCCGCTGCAGAAGCTGCAGGTGGCGTGGCAAGAATGGCAAGGAGTTTCGTTCGTTCGGGTTCGGTCAGCCGTTCGGTCGGCCAGCGCATCTGGCTTAACGATGCGCGTTGGCGCAATTGGCGGTCCCAATTGGTCTTCGCTGGTCACGACTGAGTGAGCCCCAGCTAACACGGCAGAGGCTCAGCGCTCGATCGCTGACCCCCCAGCTTCGAGAGCTGTAGCTCCGTCGTCCGACCTTGCGCTCGCTCGCTCCTCGTCTCGTGCACGGAATTGGGAGAGCGCAAGCTCTTGCATGCGAGAGCATTCAGGATTCGCGCCTGACCGACGGCGCGCGAACGGCGGTTCGATGCCCGCCGTCCGCACGCGTCGTGCGGGCAATTGCCGATGCGTCGACGAAGCTCTCGAGCCATCGTGAACATCGGAAAGGAGGTGACTTGATGAGACGGACGACAACACCTCCGCGGGATGTCGCGCTGTTGGCGATCGCGGTCGTCCTGATGCTCGGCGGCGCTGTGGCCCTTGTCGGCGGGTGGATTGCGGCGGCCATCGCAA
>JBKPRG010000009.1:0-23392 GCA_046765815.1 Actinomycetota bacterium | reverse complement strand
CTGCTTGGTGGCGGTAGCTCAGTTGGTAGAGCCCCGGGTTGTGGTCCCGGTGGTCGCGGGTTCGAGTCCCGTCCGCCACCCCTTTCGATGATGTCGCGCCTGCGCGAGATCTCGACGCTCGACCCAGAGCGCGACGCGCAGCGGATCGTCTTCATCGACGCGAGCCTCGAGTTTCCCTGGGACACGCAGCGCTCGCTCGAGCTTGCGTTCTACCGCACGTACGCCGTGCCGTCGATCGCGCAGCTGCTCGACTCGACCGGCGAGTTCACCGAGCGCGCGCAGAAGCGCTACGACGACACGCAGCTCCTGATCTCGGCGTTCTGTGAATACGGCTACGAGAGCGACTTCGGCCGCCGCGCGATTCGGCGCATGAACCAGATCCACGGCCGCTTCGCGATCGACAACGAGGACTTCCTCTACGTCCTCTCGACGATGGTCTTCGAACCGATTCGCTGGAACGCCCGCTTCGGCTGGCGGCCGCTGGTCGAGGCGGAGAAGCTCGCGACCTTCTATTTCTGGCGGGAGGTCGGACGGCTGATGGGTGTTCGTGGAGTGCCGGACAGCTACACCGACTTCGAGCGCTTCAACGTCGACTTCGAATACGACCGCTTCGCATACTCGGAGGCCGGCCACCGCGTCGCCGTCGCGACGCGCGAGCTGTTCCTCGGCTGGTTCCCGCTACTGCCGCGCTCGCTCGGCCGCCCGGTCGTGCACGCGCTACTCGACGAGCCGCTACTCGATGCGCTCGGGCTGCCGCATCCGTCGCCGAGGATGCGACGGACCGTCGAGGATGCGGTCCGCGCGCGCTCACTCGCCGTCGCCGCGCTCCCGTCACGCCGGCGTCCGAGGCTCCGCACCCGCGAGCGCCACCGGACCTACCCGCACGGCTTCGAGCTGGAGCGGCTTGGGCCGTCTGCCGCGCCGGACGCTACGCTTTCCGGCGGCTCGGCCCCGTAGCTCAGAGGACAGAGCGGGAGCCTTCGAAGCTCCGTGCGCAGGTTCGATTCCTGCCGGGGCCGCCTTTACCGAACCTTGACACCGGTTCCGGTTTGGGGCCGGGCGCCCACGGAGATTTACGCGGTAGTGGCGCCGCTAAGCGGCGCGGGGATGATCAGGGGAGAGAGCACGCTGTCGCAGAACGCGGAACTCGAGGCACCTCGGCGCCAGCCGATCCTGAGCGCGCCGGTGCGGACCGACGGACTGACACTGCTCCTGCTGCAGGTCGCGTGCGTGCTGGTCGTCGGCTCGTGGGCAGCCCTGCTCGCCTACCTGGCATGGCTCGTCTTCTGAGTTTGGACAGGCGCCAACCTTGGAATACATGTCCCGCGTGATCGCCGCCACGGCCTGCCTTCCCGTTGATTTCCGTCCGACGCAGTTCGGTCGGCCGGTCAGGCGCTCGCCGCACTTCGAGCGCGAGTTCCTCCAGCGCGTCGCGCAGGCCGAATCGCTGAACGACGTCACCGTGGCCGCGCACATCGCGCTCCACAGTCTCGGCGACAGCCGGGCCGCCTGACCCGCGGATACTCTGAAACCCCCGCGGGCGTGGCGGAACTGGCAGACGCGCCGGGTTTAGGTCCCGGTGGACTTCGGTCCTTGGAGGTTCGATTCCTCTCGCCCGCACCTGTGTCAGACACCGGTGGTGTCTGACACCCTTTTAAGGCAGGAGTCGGAGCACTGCCTCGACCGGTTGTCTGTCCTTCTCCGGCGGCTCCGTGACCTTTGGGCCGAGGTGGATCAGCGCCACCACGCTCTCGTTGGGCTCGAGCTGAAGCACCCCGCGCGCCTCGTCCGACTCGAGCGCAGCGGGCGTCCGCCAGTACGACGCCAACCCGCGCTCGGTGGCGCCGAGCAGCACCGCGAAGACCGCGCAGCCGGTCGCGAGCAGGTCTTCGCGATCCGTATGCGGGTCACCCGAGAGAACCGCGGTCGCGAGGACGAGCGTCGGCGCGCGCCGCAGCTTGATCGCCTCCTTCTCGCCGGCGGCAGCCTCGAGTGCCGCGCGCGTCTCAGACCCGAGGATGCGGAACCGCCAGGGCTGCGTCAGGTGGTGGTTGGGCGCGAAGCGTGCGAGGTCGACGAGCTCCCGCACCGTGGCCTCGTCGACCGGCTGCGAGCCGTACTGCTTGTGCGTCCGCCGCCGGCGGATGGCCTGCCGTAGCTCCACGGCCCAAGACGGTAGCCGCATGGTCTAATGGCCCGGCGATGGCAAATGTCGTGGAGAAGGTCGGCGACGACAAGGTCAAGCTCACCGTCCAGGTGCCGGCGCACGACGTCCACCACGCGGTCGAGCATGCCGCCAACGACCTCGCCGCCAGCGTCCGGATCCCGGGCTTCCGCAAGGGCAAGGTGCCGATGCCGCTGCTGGTCAAACGCATCGGCCGGGAACGCCTCTACTCCGAGGCAGTCGACAGCCACATCGGCGGCTGGTTCTGGAGCGCCGCGACGCGTGCGCGGGTCAATCCGACGACGCAGCCGGAGTACGACTACGAGCTGCCGGCCAGCGACCACGAGGACTGGCAGTTCTCGGCGACGGTGGAGGTGCAGCCGAAGCCGGAACCCGCCGACTGGACCCAGCTCGAGGTGCCGAAGGCCGAGGCCGAGGTGCCGGAGGAGATCGTCCAGGCCGAGCTCGAGGCGCTGCAGCGCACGGTCGGCGAGCTCGTCCCGGTCGAGGGCCGCCCGGCCGCCGAGGGCGACACCGTCATCGTCGACCTGATCGCGCACGACGGGACGGCGCAGCGCGACTACATCGTCGAGCTCGGATCTGGCCGGCTCGTCGAGGAGCTCGAGAGCGCTGCCGTCGGCCTGTCGGCCGGCGAGCAGCGCGAGGTCGCGTACGAGCTCGCGGACGGCTCGCGCCGCACGGCCACGGTCGTGCTCAAGGAGGTCAAGGAGCACGTGCTGCCGCCGCTGGACGACGAGCTTGCGCAGACCGCGTCCGAGTTCGACACGCTCGACGAGCTGCGCGGCGAGATCGAACAGCGCCTCCACGGCCAGATCGAGGAGGAGATCGAGGGCGTTTTCCGCGCCGCCGCCGTGGACATGCTCGTCGAGGCGTCGAAGGTCGACCCCCGCGGGCCGCTGCTCGACATGCGGACGAGGGAGCTGATCGCGGGCTTCGCGCAGACCCTGCAGGCCCGCGGCATCGACACCGACTCGTACTTCCGCGTCACCGGCGAGGAGCCGCGAGACCTTGCGGATCGCCTTTACAACGAAGCGGCGATGTCGATTGCACGCGAGATGATCCTCGAGGCGGTCGCGGACAAGCTTGCACTCGAGGTGACGGACGACGACATTCGCGAGGAGCTCAGTGCGGCCGGCGAGTCGGACGAAGACATCGACAAGTTCATCCAGGAGGGCGGGGCCGACCGCGTGCGCGACGACCTCCGCCTCAAGAAGGCTCTCGACCGGATCGCGGCCGAGGTCAAGCCGATCGCGCCCGAGCTGCACGAGGCGCGCGAGTCGATCTGGACTCCCGGGCAGGAGCAACCTGCGGAGCCCGCGAAGCTATGGACCCCAGGAAGCAAGGAGTGACTGAGCGATGCCACTGATCCCCATGGTCGTTGAACAGACCTCGCGCGGCGAGCGCGCGTTCGACATCTACTCGCGCCTGCTCGCCGAGCGCATCGTCTTCCTCGGGACCCCGGTCGACGATCAGATCGCGAACCTGATCATCGCCCAGCTGTTGCATCTCGAGTCCGAAGACCCGGACAAGGACATCTTCCTCTACGTCAACTCGCCCGGCGGCTCGGTCTACGCCGGCCTCGCCATCTACGACACGATGCAGTTCATCAAGCCGGACGTGCAGACGATCTGCGTCGGGATCGCGATGAGCATGGGCTCGCTGCTCCTGGCCGGAGGCGCAAAAGGGAAGCGCATGTCGCTGCCGAACTCACGGATCCTGATCCACCAGGTGTCCGGCGGGTTCCAGGGTCAAGGCACCGATATCGAGATCCAGGCCCGCGAGGTGATCGGCCTCAAACGGCGCCTGGAGGAGATCTACACGCAGCACACCGGCAAGACGCAGGAAGAGATTTCGCGCGACATGGAGAGAGACTTCTTCTTGAGTCCGGCAGAAGCGAAGGAGTACGGGATCATCGACACGGTGATCACGCACCGCGAGGCACCACGGGCCGAGGCGGCGGCCTAGTTAAGCAGGCTGGCCATTTCGGTCAATCGAGGGTAAAAGGAGACAGAGACGGGGATGGCGCGCGCGAGCGAAGGCAACGAACAGCTTCTCTGCAGCTTCTGCGGCAAGTCGCAGCGGCAAGTCAAGAAGCTGATCGCTGGTCCCGGCGTCTACATCTGTGACGAGTGCATCGATCTCTGCAACGAGATCATCGACGAGGAGCTGACCGCCCCGAGCTCGCTCGACCTCGAGAACCTGCCGCGCCCGACCGAGATCTATGCGGCGCTGAACGAGTACGTCGTCTCGCAGGAGGAGGCGAAGCGCTCCCTCTCGGTCGCCGTCTACAACCACTACAAGCGCGTCCAGATGGGCTCGGAGGACGGCGACGTCGAGCTGCAGAAGTCGAACATCCTGCTGCTCGGGCCGACCGGCTGCGGCAAGACGCACCTGGCGCAGACGCTGGCGCGCATCCTCAACGTGCCGTTCGCGATCGCGGACGCGACCGCGCTCACCGAGGCCGGGTATGTCGGCGAAGACGTCGAGAACATCCTCCTCAAGCTGATCCAGGCCGCCGACTTCGACATCAAGAAGGCGGAGACCGGGATCATCTACATCGACGAGGTCGACAAGATCGCGCGCAAGGCGGACAACCCGTCGATCACGCGAGACGTCTCGGGCGAGGGCGTGCAGCAGGCGCTCCTGAAGATCCTCGAAGGCACGGTTGCCTCGGTGCCGCCGCAGGGCGGGCGCAAGCATCCGCACCAGGAGTTCCTGTCGATCGACACGACGAACATCCTCTTCATCTGCGGCGGCGCGTTCGCCGGGCTCGACAAGATCATCGCCAAGCGCCTCGGCAAGAACGCCGTCGGCTTCGGGCGGGAGATCTCAGCCAAGCGCGACGCGGAGAGCGCGGAGCTGCTCGGCCAGGTGATGCCGGAGGACCTCCTCAACTTCGGCCTGATCCCCGAGTTCATCGGTCGTCTGCCGGTGCTCTCGGCGGTGCACCAGCTGCGGCGCGAGGACCTCGTCCAGATCCTCACGGAGCCGAAGAACGCCCTCGTCAAGCAGTACCAGCGCTTCTTCAACTACGACAACATCGACCTCGTCTTCACCGAGGACGCGCTCTGGTCGATCGCCGACAAGGGCCTCGAGCGCGAGACCGGCGCGCGCGGCCTGCGCTCGATCATCGAGAACGCGCTGCTCGACGTGATGTTCGAGCTCCCATCGCGCAAGGACGTCTCCAAGTGCGTGATCACGAAGGAGACGATCGAGAAGGGCCTCAAGCCGACGCTCGTCACCAGTGCGGGCGCCGACACCGAGCCCGACGAGCTCGCGGAGGAGTCGGCCTAGAACAGGTGTCAGACACCTTTAAGGTGTCTGACACGTATGAGGGGGCTTCGGACGTGCGCGGCGGCGGCAGTCGCGCTGCTCGCGCTGGCTGCGACCGCGGGTCGTGCGCACACCGCCGCTACCTCGTCGTGCGCTCCGCGCGGGGCGTCCTCGGCCTATGCCTCCTCCGTGCAGCGCGCCGTCGCGTCGGGTCGCGACCTGTGGGGCGGCGAGCTGCTTCGCGCGCCGGGCGGCCCCACGTACACGGCCGCGCGGCGCTACCTGACGCCGCTCACGCAGGCGGTCGAGTGGCACGGACGGCCGCTGACCCGCAGCGGCTCCTACTACCTGCCGTTCTCGTACCCGTTCACGTCGTACGGCTCGACCGTTTTCGCGCTCCACGTCGCGGACGGCAGCGAGATCATCACGCGTCACGTCCACGGCCCGTCGCTCGCGGTCTACGTCGGCAACGGGAAGGAACGCTACGGCTCGTGCACCGCGCGCCTCAGGGCGGCGCACCTCGTCGACGCCTATCTGCCGGTCCTGCAGACGTCGTACACCGACAGTTCCGGCGTCCACTATCGCCAGGAGTCGTTCGTCGGCCGTGCGTACGGCGTCTACGGCACACGCTCGGTGATCAGCTTCATGCGCGTCGACGTCGACGCGCGTACGGCGTCGCGAGGCGCGACCGTGCGGCTCGTGCCGTGGCGATGGCTCGCGCACTCGGCGCCTGACAGGCTCGCGCTCCACCGCCAGACGCGCATGATCGTCAGTCCGGACTGCGCGGAGTTCGGAGGCGGCGCGGTGCGCTACCGGATCCCGGCCGGCGAGTCGCGGACGATCTACGTCGAGTGGCTCAACGCGCCCTCCGACGCGCGTTACGTGCATGCCGACGCGGCCACGTACGAGCGCGCGCGGACGACCGTGATCAACTTCTGGCAGTCGCGTCTCGACACGGGCGCGACGTTCAGCGTCCCGGAGCCGGCCGTCGAGAACGCCGAGCGCGGGATCCTCACGCAGCTGATCGCGTACGGCTGGCGCTACAGCGTCGGCAACCCATACGAGGAGCTTTCGTATGCGGAGTCGCTCGATGCGGCGGAGGTCGCGGCGGAATACGGCTATCCGTCGGTCGCGAAGTCGATCATCGAGCTCTCGCTCGACCGGATGCGCCTCCGCCCGTGGCGCTTCACCGCCTTTCGCGGCGCGCACATCCTGTCCACCGCGGCGCTGTACTACCGGCTGACGCGCGATCGCGACTTTCTCCGCGCGGAGACGCCGGCGCTGACCGGGCTCGTCGACCGCATCGCCGCGCGTCAACGGCATACGGGGCCGGCGCGCGGCCGCCTCCTGCCGGAGCCACTCTCGACCGACCTCGAAGACGAGAACGTCGACAGCGTGTCGGGCCAGATCGAGGCGATCGAGGGGCTGCTCGCGATCGAACGCGTGTGGAGCTCCGCCGGCTACCCGGCGCACGCCGCCCGGGCGCGCGACCTCGCGATGTCGATCGACGCTGCGCTGCGGCCGGCGGTCGCACGCGCCTCGACCCGCATGGCCGACGGCTCGCTCTTCGTCCCGGACCAGCTGTCGGTGCGGCAGCGGCCCTTCGGCCGGCTGACGGCGTCCCGCGAGGGCTCCTACTGGAATCTCGTCATGCCGTACGCGCTCGCGTCTGGGTGGTTCCCCGCGCACTCGACTGCGTCCCGCGGGATCGTCCGCTACCTGCTCGCGCACGGCTCGCGCATGCTCGGAGTGCCGCGCACCTACGCGCGGACCGTCTACGGCGACCGGACGGGGTCCGGGCTGGCGCAGGTCTACGGCCTCAACGCATCGCGCTTCTTCGCCGACAACGACCAGCCCGACCAGCTCGTGCTCAGCCTCTACGGCATGCTCGCCGTCGGCATGACCGCCGGCACCTACGTCTCCGGTGAGGCGGTGGCGGTGCTGCCGCTGAACGGCGTGTCCACGCGGACGATGTTCATGCCGCCGAACTCCGGCGCCAACGCGTCGTACCTCGGCACGCTGCGCGAGCTGCTCGTGCACGAGCGACGCGGCCCGCTCGGCGCGCCCTCCGGCATCGACCTGGCGTTCGCGACGCCGCGCGCCTGGCTCGCAGACGGGCAGACGATCGAGGTGCGGTCGGCGGCGACGAGCTTCGGACCGGTGACGTACTCGCTCACGCGGCACGGCGCCGCCATCGAGGGCCGGTTCGTGCTACCGGCGAACGCGCATTGCCGGCTGCGGCTCCGCTTGCCTGCCGGCGAGCGCCTGGCGCGCGTGCTCGTGGGCTCGACGCCGGTGGCCGCGAATCGCGCCGGCACGGTCGACCTGGGCGCCCGCCACGGCTCGGTGCTCGTGCGTGCAACCGTCAGTTAGCGCCCGGCACGCCCTGCGACGGGTCGCAGACGTACGGCGCCAGCTGCGCGTCCGCCCACGCGGTCGACGCCGGGCCGAGCGGCACCGTCTGCGCCGAGGCCGGGGCGCCGCCCGGCGTCTGGTTCACGGTTGGCCCCGTTCCGATCGTCAGGTCGGTCGAAGCGCCCGGAAGCATCGCCCTGAAATAGAGGAGCGCCGACCGCTGCTGCCACCAGCGGTCGAAGAAGTACGCGTGCTCGCCGCGGGTCAGCTCGACCGTGCGCTCGAGCGGGTTGCCGGCGCTGTACGCGGCCATCATCTGAGCCTCGAACGCCGGGACGAGCGAGTCGTCCTGTGCGTAGAAGTTGAGCAGCGGCACGCGGATCGACGGCTCGGCGTGCATCGCCGTCTCGTGGCCGAGGATCGCGAAACCGGTCGTGCCGTAGTACGCCGCCGCATCGGTCAGCGCGCCGCACGCGCTCGTCTCGTGCGGCGTGACCAGCGCGACGAGTGCATCGGTCGCGGTCGGGTTCGTCGCGATCTGCGTGTTCTGGTCCGCCGGACCGCTGAACGTGAGGCCGGCGGAGAAGACGTGCGTGTGCGCGGACTGGTCGAGCGCAAGGGCGAGCACCGTGTTTTGCGCGCCCTCGCTGAAGCCGATCGCGCCCACAGAAGTCACACCGGGCTGCGAGTCGAGGTAGCTTCCCGCGGCGTAGACGTCCTCCGACTCCTTCCAGCCGAACGTCTGCAGCCAGTCCGGGTAGCCGTAGCCGGCCTGGCTCTCGAAGAAGAAGTCGCGCTGATCGGCCGCGAGCACGTCGTACCCGCGCGCGTAGAGCATCGCCGCCCACCGGATCACCGACGCGTAGCCGTGCGTGTTGAACCCGTGCACGACCACGACTCCCGGGTGCTGGCCGGGATGGAGCGCGAGCATCCCGAAGAGCGGCGCGCCGTCGCCCGAGGTGAAGAGAACCTGTGCGAACCCCGTCGGCCAGGCGGGATAGTCGGGGCTGTCAGGGATCGAGCCCGTCGTGTAGTCCTCGGCCGGCGCAGTGTTCAGCGTCGGCTGGTCGAACGCCGAGTCGAGGCCGAGCGGGACGTAGTCAGGCTGGTACGGCTCG
Source organism: Actinomycetota bacterium (assembly GCA_046765815.1). Lineage (GTDB taxonomy): Bacteria > Actinomycetota > Thermoleophilia > Gaiellales > Gaiellaceae > PALSA-600. The sequence goes on along the minus strand of JBKPRG010000009.1, from coordinate 14,461 downwards.
GCGAGCACGGCCGAAACCGTCGACGCGAAGCGCGCGGCGGGTGCGTCCGCATGCGCGGCGGGGACGAGGGCGAGGGTGGCGAACGCGGTCGCCGCAGTGAGTAGCGTTCTCAAGGCCGGCCTCCTTGACACGGCATGCCCGATCCGCGAGAACTTACACCTGAATCGGGTCTCATGTTCGGAGAACCGCCCCCAAGGAGGATGCGTTCATGCGTCATCGCTTCACCAAGGTTCTGCTCGGAGCCGCGCTCTTCGTGCTCCTGGCCGGGACCGCGACCGTCGCGGCCAAGTCGGATCGGTCGCAGGCGAGCTCGTACAACATCGGAGTCATCTACTCGCGCACCGGCCTGCTCTCCGCCTACGGCGCGGAGTTCATCCAGGGCTTCCGTTACGGCCTTCAGTACGCGACCAAGGGCACCGGCAAGGTCAACGGCAAGTCGCTCAACCTGAACATCGTCGACGACAAGACCGACCCGGCAACCGCGGTCTCGGCGGCGAAGGATCTGATCGGCCAGGGCTACAAGATCTTGACCGGCTCGATCTCGTCGGGCGTCGCCTTGCAGATCGCGCCGCTCGCCGCTCAGAACCACGTCCTGTACATCTCCGGCCCCGCCGCGTCCGATCTGATCACGGGCGCGAACAAGTACACGTTCCGCTCGGGCCGCCAGACGCTGCAGGACGTCTACACCGCGAACTCGTTCCTGCAGGGGAGCGGGAAGAAGGTGCTCGTCTTCGACCAGGACTCGGTGTTCGGTCACGGCAACTACGCCGCGGTCAAGGCCGTGCTCGGCGGCAAGGGCCACACGGTGACCGAGATCTCCGTCCCGCTGACGGCGACCGACTTCACGCCGTTCGCACAGCAGGCGAAGAACGCGAACCCCGACCTCATCTTCGTCGCGTGGGCAGGCACGACCGCCGCCGCGATGTGGAAGGCGCTCGACCAGCAGAACGTCTTCACCGGCACGAAGGTCGTGACGGGGCTTCCGGAGCGGGCGACGTGGGCGGGCTTCGGCGACCAGGCCACGAAGATCCAGTTCCTGTCGCATTACGTCTACACGGCGCCGAAGAGCGCGGTGAACGACTGGCTACGCGCACAGATGCGCAAGCGCAGTCAGGTGCCGGACATCTTCACGCCCGACGGCTTCGTCGCGGCGCAGATGATCGTGCACGCCCTCCAGACGGCGAAGGGCGATGACCCCGACAAGATGGTGTCGGCGCTCGAGGGGTGGAAGTTCCTCGCCCCGAAGGGGATCCAGGCCATCCGTCCGCAGGATCACGCGATGCTGCAGCCCATGTTCCGCGTCAAGCTCGTGTCGAAGAGCGGCCACTTCGTGCCCCAGCTGCTGGGCACGGCGAGCACGTTCGCCACGGCGCCGCCCGTGGTGGCGATGCGCGGCTAGCGAGGAAACACTGAACGCATCCCCGATTCTCGCCACGCGCGATCTCGGGCTCGACATCGGAGGGGCGACGATCCTCTCCGGCGTCGGGCTCGAGGTTCGCACCGGCGAGTTGCTCGCCGTCATCGGCCCCAACGGGGCCGGCAAGACGACGCTGTTCAACCTGGTTTCCGGGTTGCTGCACCCGACCGCCGGCCGCATCGAGCTCGATGGCGACGACATCACCGGGCGGGCGCCGGCGGCCCGCACGAGAGCGGGTCTGGGGAGAACCTTCCAGGTCTCGAACGTCTTTCCGCTGCTGCCGGCGCTGGAGAACGTCCGCCTCGCGGCCGAGGCCGCGCTGGGCGGGACGATGCGCATCTGGCGGCGCGCGCGCCGTGTGCGCGAGGCGGTCGAGCGCGCCGCCTGGGCGCTCGGGCGCGTCGGCCTGACGGGGCGCGACGCGGTTCCGGCCGGGCTGCTGTCCCACGGCGACAAGCGCAAGCTCGAGCTCGCGATGCTGCTCGCGGGCACCCCGCGCGTGCTCCTGCTCGACGAGCCGATGGCGGGCGTCTCCGTCGAGGACGTGCCCGAGCTCGTGGAGCTGATCCGCTCCGTGCACGCCGAGGAGGGCAAGACCGTCGTCATGGTCGAGCACCACATGGAGGTGGTGACCGGACTCGCCGAGCGCATCGCCGTCCTGCATCACGGCCGCCTGCTGGCGGTCGACACGCCGGACGAGATCATGCGCAACCCGACCGTGCAGCAGGCCTATCTCGGAGAGCCCTTGTGAGCAGCCTCCTCTCCGTCTCCGATCTGCACGTGCACCTCGGCGAGGCGCACGTGCTGAAAGGGATCGACTTCGAAGTCGCCGAGGGCGGCGTCACGGCGCTGCTGGGCCGGAACGGCGTCGGCAAGACGACGACGCTGCGCGCGTTGCTCGGGCTCGTGCCGAGCCGCGGGTCGATCGAGCTCGACGGCGTGTCGATCTCGCACGTGCCGACGCACAAGATCGTGCGCCGCGGCGTCGGCTACGTCCCCGAGGACCGCGACGTCTTCGCCGGCCTCACCGTGGACGAGAACCTCCGCCTCGCCGAGCGCGACGGCGAGCCGCGCTACGACCTCGTCTACGACCTCTTCCCGGAGCTGAAGCAGCGCGGCCGGCAGCGTGCCGGCACGCTCTCCGGCGGCCAGCAGCAGATGGTCGCGATCGCGCGGGCTCTCCTCAACGGCAACCGCGTGCTGCTGGTCGACGAGCCCACGAAGGGCCTCGCCCCGCTGCTCGTCACCGAGGTGGCGCGCGTGCTCGAGCGTGTGTCCGAGCTCACGACAGTGCTGCTCGTCGAGCAGAACCTCGGCGTCGTGCAGAGGCTCGCCCGCGACGCCGTCGTGCTCGACACCGGCCGCGTCGTCCACATCGGCCCGGCGCAGGAGCTGCTCGCCGATGAGCCGATGATCCATCGCATGCTCGGCGTCGGGGTGGCCGCGTGAGCACCTTCGTCCTCTTGACGATCACGGGATTCGGCCTGGGTGCGATGTACTTCCTGATCGCCTCCGGCCTCTCTCTCATCTACGGGCTGATGGGCGTGCTCAATTTCGCGCACGGCGCGTTCCTCACCGTCGGTGCATACGGCATGTGGTTCACGGAGGAGCACCTGAGCGGCGTCGCCGTCCTGCCGAGGTTCTTGCTCGGCGCGCTCGCCGGGCTCGCCGTCGGCGCCGTCTTCGCCGGCCTCGTCGAGTTCGTCCTGATCCGGCCGCTCTACCGCCGGCACACCGACCAGGTGCTGGTGACGGTGGGGCTCGCGCTCGCGACGGTGGCGCTCGTGACGGCGATCTGGGGCAACGACGCGCGGCTCGTCGCCGCGCCAGGCTGGCTCGGCGAGACGACAGGCGTGTTCGGTGCGCACATCCCGAACGACCGCTGGGTCGAGATCGTCACCGCGGTCATCGTGTTGGTGGCACTGAACGCGTTCCTGCGCCGCACGCGCTACGGGCTGATCATCCGCGCGGGCGTCGAGAACCGCGCCATGGTGACCGCGCTCGGCATCGACGTCCGCCGCGCCTTCACGCTCGTGTTCGCGATCGGCGGGGTCGCGGCCGCGGTCGCCGGCGTGCTCTCGAACGTCTACTTCGGGACGATCGACCCGCAGCGCGGCACGTCGTTGCTGATCTTCGCCTTCATCGTCGTCGTGATCGGCGGCCTCGGCTCGCTGCGCGGCACAGCGATCGCGGCCGTCGTCGTCGGGCTCGTGCAGCAGTACGCGAACTACTACGCGTCGTCCGGCCTCGGCGACCTGAGCGTCGTGCTGCTGCTCGGCCTCGTGCTGCTCGCGCGCCCGAGCGGTCTCTCGGGGAGCTTCGCGTGAAGCGCTGGGTGATCCCGGTCGTGCTGCTCGTACTGCTCGCGCTCGTGCCGAAGGTAGCGCTCGACATCCCGTACGTGTTCAAGAGCTCGCTCAACACGCCGGGCACGCTGCAGCTGCTCGCCCTCTGCCTCGTGTTCGGCGGGCTCGCGCTCACCTACGACCTGTTGTTCGGCTTCACCGGGCTGCTCTCGTTCGGGCACGCGCTCTACTTCGCGGTCGGCGTCTACATCGCGTGCATCGCGATGACGAAGTGGCACTGGGGCTTCGTGCCCGCGCTCCTGTTCACCGCGCTCTGCGGCCTCGTGCTGCCGCTCGTCCTCGGCGCCGTCTCGCTGCGCGTCGGCGGAATCGCGTTCGCGATGGTCACGCTCGCGTTCGCGCAGGCGGGGTCGATACTCGTCTTCAAGAACCCGCATCGGTGGACCGGCGGCGAGGAGGGCCTCGGCACCGACTACACGAAGGTGCCCGAGGCGTTCGTGGGGATCTTCAACACCAAGAACCTGTACTGGCTCGCCCTCTGCTACGCCGCGGTCGTGTTCGTCGTCGTGCAGTGGGCCGTGAGCTCCTCGCCCGGCCACGTCTGGCAGGCGATCCGCGAGAACGAGCTGCGCGTCGAGGTGCTCGGGCTGCGTCCGTACACGTACAAGCTGATGTCGTTCGTGCTCGCGTCGTTCCTCGCCACCGCGGGCGGTGTCGTCTACCTGCTGCTGCTCGGCGGCGCGACGCCCGACGTGACGAGCGCAAACTTCACGCTCACGCTGCTCGTCATGGTCGTGATCGGCGGCACGGGCACGCGTTGGGGCGCACTGCTCGGCGGAGTCCTCTACACGTGGGCGAGCCAGCGGCTCGGCGACCTCTCGGGCTCGCACGCCGTCTCGAAGCTGCCGTCGCTCTTCTCGACGCCGCTGCAGCAGCCGCTGTTCGTACTCGGCGTCCTTTTCATTCTCGTCGTCTTCTTCGTGCCAGGCGGTCTCGCGCGCTTCAGGGCGGTGTTGCGCACGTGAAGATCGCGTGGGAGTCTCGCGGGTCGGGTGCGCCCGTACTGCTGGTGCAGGGCCTCGGCTACGCGCGCTGGGGCTGGGATCCGGTCCTACCTGGGCTGGCCGAGCGCTTCCGCGTGCTCACGTTCGACAACCGTGGCATCGGCGAGTCCGACAAGCCGGAGGGGCCGTACACCGCACGCGAGATGGCCGCCGATGCGCTGCAGGTCCTCGACGAGGCGGGGCTCGAGCGCGCTCACGTGGTCGGCTCCAGCCTGGGCGGGATGATCGCGCAGGAGGTGGCCGCGGCCGCGCCCGAGCGCGTCGACAGGCTCGTGCTCTGCTCAACCACGCCCGGCGGCCCCGATGCGGTGCCGATGCCTGCGGTGACCGTCCGCCTCCTCGCGGACGCAGCGACCCTGCCTCCTGAAGAGGCGCTGCAGCGGTTCGTCGCCAACGCGCTCAGCTCGTCGGCACCTGCCGAACTCGTCGACGAGATCTACGCGCGACGGCTCGCGAACCCGCCCGATCCGAGCGGCTGGCAGGCGCAGGCGGCCGCGGGGACGACCTTCCCGGGCGTCGACGGCCCGATCACGGCGCCGACGCTGATCGTGCACGGCACCGACGACAACGTCGTCGATTGCGGCAACGCACAACTGCTCGCCGCGCGCATCCCAGGCGCGCGAGCGGAGTTGATCCCGAACGGCGGCCACCTCTTCTTCTGGGAGCAGCCCGACGCCTTCGTCAGGATCGTCTCGGAGTTCCTCGAATGAACGAGCACACGATCGACACGATCATCCGTGACCGGGCGCGAATCACGCCGGATCGCGTCGCGATCGTCGAGGGCGCGCGCAGCTGGACCTACGCGGATCTCGACGCCCGTTCCGACGAGCTCGCCGCGGGGCTGACCCACGGCGAGCGCATCTCGACCCTCACGGGGAACACCGGGGAGCACGTCGCGCTGATGTTCGCGTGCGCAAAGGCGGGCGCGATCCTGCACCCGATCTCGTGGCGCCTCGCGCCGGCGGAGATCGCGTACCAGCTCGACGATGCGGAGCCGTCCGCCTTCCTCGTCGAGGACGAGCACCGCGAGCTGGGTGACGCGGCACTCGAGCTCGCGAAACCTCTCGAACCCGGTTCTTTGCGCGAACCAGGTTCAGGTGTGTCGGACCACGACGCGCTGTTCCTGATCTACACCAGCGGCACGACGGGCAAGCCGAAGGGCGCGCTGCTCACGCACGCGAACTGCTTCTGGACAAACCTCTCGTTCGACCTCGCGACCGGCATCCGGCCCGACGACGTCGTGCTGCAGGTCTTGCCGCAGTTCCACTGCGGCGGCTGGAACGTGCAGTCGATCCTCGCGTGGTGGAAGGGGGCGCGTGTCGTGCTCGAGCGCGGCTTCGACGCGCGCCGCGCTCTCGAGCTGATCGAGGCGCAGCGGATCACGACGATGATGGGCGTGCCGGCGAACTACCTCTTCATGGCGCAGGAGCCAGGCTTCGCCGGCGCCGATTTGACCTCCCTGCGCCTCGCGGTCGTCGGCGGCGCGCCGATGCCCGAGGCGCTGCTCGACACATGGGCGGCGCGCGGCGTCGACATCGTGCAGGGCTACGGCCTGACGGAGGCGGCGCCGAACGTGCTCTGCCTGCCGCCCGAGGATGCGCGGCGCAAGGCGGGCTGGGCCGGCAAGCCGTATCCGTACGTCGAGTGTGCGCTTTCGGACGACGGCGAGCTGCTCGTGCGCGGCCCGAACGTGTTCCCGGGCTACTGGCGCAACGAGACCGCGACGGCCGAGGCGTTCCGCGACGGCTGGCTCCTCACCGGCGACGTCGCCGAGCGCGACGACGAGGGCAACTACCGCATCCGCGGTCGCGTCAAGGACATGGTCGTCTCCGGCGGCGAGAACGTCTACCCGGCGGAGATCGAGGCAGTGCTGCACGAGCATCCGGCAGTCGTCGACGCCGCAGTCGTCGGCGTGCCGGACGAGCGCTGGGGCGAGGTCTGCGCGGCGTTCGTCGTGCTCGCCGAGCCGGTCTCCGAGGACGAGCTGCGCGAGCACTGCCTGCGCCACCTCGCGCGCTTCAAGGTGCCGAAGAGCTTCCACGCCTTGGACGGCCTGCCGCGCAACTCGATGGGGAAGATCGTGAAGTCCGAGCTGAAGCTGACGGCATGACCGATATCGTCACCAACGTCGAGGGGCGCCCGCTGTCGCGCCGCGGGCTCGACACCCGCCGCCGTGTGCTCGACGCCGCCGAGCGCGTGTTCGGCGAGCTCGGCTATCACGACGCGTCCGTGGTCAAGGTCGCCGCGGCGGCCGGTGTCGCGACCGGCACCTTCTACCTGTACTTCGACACGAAGAAGGCCGTGTTCGACGAGCTCGTGCGCGACCTCAACCGCCGCGTGCGCCACGCGATGAAGGAAGCGTCGTCGCACGGGAAGACGCGCCTCGAGTCGGAGCGGCTCGGCTTCGAGGCCTACTTCCGCTTCACGGCTGAGCACCCGGCGCTCTACCGGATCATCCGGCAGGCCGAGTTCGTCTCGCCCGAGATGCTGCGCTACCACTACGACCGGCTCTCCGAGGGTTACATCGAGGCGCTCCGGGCCGCATCCGACTCCGGCGAGATCGGGAAGCTCGACCCCGAGGTCGCGGCCTTCGCGCTGATGGGGATGGGCGAGCTGATCGGCATGCGCTGGATCCTCTGGGGCGACGGGCCTCTGCCGGAACGCGTCAGCAAGGAGCTCGGGCGGCTGATCGCCTGCATCCTCGAGGTTGACGCGTGAGATCGGTCGGGCTGGCGGGCACCGCTTCGTACCTTCCGGAGCGGTGGATGACCGCTGCCGAGATCGCCGAGCGCTCCGGGATTCCGGAAGACGTGATCGTCGAGAAGTTCGGGCTGCGTGGGAAGCACATCGCCGCGGTCGACGAGCACGTCAGCGATCTCGCGGTCGAGGCGGCCACGCGCATGCTCGACGAGAGCGACTTCGATCCGGCCGAGCTCGACGTCGTCATGTACTACGGCTCGATGTGGCGCGACTACGCGATCTGGCAGGTCGCGCCCCACATCGCGTTCCGCATCGGCGCGACGAAGGCGTTTGCGCTCGAGTTCGACAACGTCTCGCACGGCACGCCGATCGCGCTGCGCGTCGCGCGCGACCTGCTGCGCGCAGAGGACGAGCTCGGCAACGTGCTCGTCGTCGCAGCGTGCCGCGAGTCGTACCTACTCGACTACGGGAACGAGCGCGCACGGTTCATGTTCAACTTCGGCGACGGTGCGGTCGCCGGGCTGCTCGTCGGCGGCTCGGCGCGCAACGAAGTTTTGGGTTCGAGCACGATCACGAACGGCGCGTACTCGCTCCAGGTCAAGGTGCCGGGCGGCGGCTCCGTCGAGCCGGAGGGCTACCGCTATCTCGACGTCGCCGACCCCGCGTCGATGAAGAACGGCCTCGACTCCGAGTCGCTGCCGAACTTCGTCGCCGCCGCGAGGGGCGCGCTCGAGCGCTCGGGGCTCGGCCTCGAGGACGTCGCGCTCGTCTGCCCGCTGCACACGAAGCGGTCGATGTTCCTGGCCTTGCTGTCCGAGCTCGGGATCGGCGAAGATCGCGCGGTGTACCTCGACGACACCGGTCACATGAGCGGCGTCGACTCGCTGCTCGGCCTCGACCGCGCCGCGCGCGCGGGCCGCCTGGCGGACGGCGACGTCGTGCTCCTGCTCTCGGCCGGCACGGGGTACACCTGGGCGGCGACCGTGGTGCGCTGGGGGGAGCGGTGAAACCCGGCGACACCTTCGGGCCGTCGAGCTGGATCGACATCCCTCAGGAGAAGATCGAGGCGTTCGCGGAGGCGACGGGCGACCACCAGTGGATCCACGTCGATCCGGAGCGTGCGAAGGAAGGCCCGTTCGGGACGACGATCGCGCACGGCTACCTGACGCTGTCGCTGCTGCCGGTCGCGTCGTACGAGGTGATTCCGCGCCACGGGCGGATGGGCATCAACTACGGCCTCAACCGTGTTCGCTTCCCGGCGCCCGTGCCGGTCGGCTCGCGCCTGCGGGCGACGTTCGAGGTCGGCTCGGTCGACGAGTTCGAGGGCGGCGCCCAGGTGACGATGACGGCGACGGTCGAGCGCGAGGGCGGCGAGAAGCCGGTCTGCGTGGCCGAGGTCGTCTTCCGCTACTACGAGTAGCGCGCTTGACTTGACGGGGGGCCTGGGGGACGCTCACCGCACAAGTGCAGGCGCGAGGCATTGCTGAGCAGCGCAGGTCGCCGAACGGCGCCGTGCCTATGGTCCGGCTCGAGCGCGTCGAGAAGCGGTTCGGCGACAACGTCGTCCTGAACGGCATCGACCTGAGCGTGGCCGCCGGCGAGGTGCTGGTCGTCATCGGCCGCAGCGGAAGCGGCAAGAGCACGCTCCTTCGCTGCACGAACCTGCTCGAGCCCCTGGACGGCGGCAGCGTGTTCCTCGAGGGCGAGGAGATCAGCCGCAAGGGGGTCGACGTCTCTGCCGTCAGGCAGCGAATCGGGATGGTGTTCCAGCAGTTCAATCTCTTCCCGCACTTGACGGCGCTCGACAACGTCACGCTTGCCGCGCGTCGCATTCGGGGCCTGTCGCGGCGTGACGCCGAGACGCAGGCGAGGGAACTACTCAGGCGCGTTGGCCTGGAGGAGAAGGCCGACCAGCACCCGCATCAGCTCTCGGGCGGGCAGCAGCAGCGCGTCGCGATCGCCCGCGCGCTGATGATGACCCCGCACGTGATGCTGTTCGACGAGGTCACGTCAGCGCTCGACCCGGAGCTCGTCGGCGAGGTGCTCGTCGTCATGCGTGATCTCGCCCAGGACGGCATGACGATGATCGTCGTCACGCACGAGATGCAGTTCGCACGCGAGGTGGGCGACCGCGTCGTGTTCATGGACGAGGGTCAGATCGTGGAGGAGGGACTTCCGGCCGCCGTGCTCGACGCCCCGAAGGATGAGCGGACACGCAGGTTCCTCCGCCGTTCGCTCCAGCTCGCCCACTCGCTCGAAGAGTTGTCCATTACCGAGGAAGGAGAAGCGGAATGAGGAGGATCGTCCTGGCCACGGTGGGTGTCTGCGTTGTCGCCGTGGTGGTCGCGGCTTTCGGGTTTGCCCAGCCGGCGGGTAACAAGGCATCCACCCGTGCGGCGGCTGCCTCGGCGTTGCCGCCGCTGCCCGCCGAGGTGAAGTCGCGGGGCCGGTGGAACATCGCCGTCAAGTGCGACTCGCCGCCGTTCGGCTACATCGACGTGCAGGGCAAGCACGCCGGCTTCGACGTCGAGATCGCGAAGTGGTTCTCTCGGTTCGCGTTCGGCAAGTCGAACCGCGTCAGCTTCACCTGCGTCACCACGCCTGCCCGTGAGCCGGCCCTCACGACCGGACGTGTCGACCTGGTGATCGCGACGTTCACCTACACCGCCGATCGCGACACGCGCATCGACTTCTCGCGGGCGTACTACAAGGCGACGGGCCGGCTGCTCGTGCGCAACGACTCGCCGATCAAGTCGGTCGCCGACCTCGACGGCAAGACGATCGCCACGACCAGCGGCTCGATCTACGACCGCTGGGTCCGCAACTGCTTCAAGAACTCCAAGCTGCTGGTCACCGACAGCTTCACGAACGCCCTGCTCGCCTTCCGCGACGGCCGCGCGGACACGCTGATGTGGGACGACACCGTCCTGCTCGGGATCGCGGTCGCCGATCCGACGCTGAAGCTGACGGACGACCTGTTCCTGCCGCTCCCCTACGGGATCGGGATCAAGCAGGGCAACGACGCGATGAAGCGGTGGGTCGACTCGCGGCTCAACATCATGCGCAACCGCGACGCGTTCTATCCGATCATGAAGGCCGTGGTTCCGGCGCGGAACCTCGCCGCGTTCGCGAAGAACATCCTGCGCCCCAAGCAGCAGGTCTTCTACTACACGAAAGAGGACCTCACGACGAAGTGTCCGTAGGCCCTCCGTCGTGTCACGTTTGATGGGCGGCCGCCGGATCGGCGGCCGCCCACTGGGGCGCTAGATGCTCGGGTTCTTCTTCGACTGGTCGTACCTCTCCGAGCACTGGCACGGGCTCCTCTGGGGGCTCGTGAGGACGCTCGAGGTTTCCGCGATCGCGATCGCGGGCGCATTTGCGATCGGCCTGATTCTCGGCGCGATCCGCGCCCACCGCATCCCCGTGCTGAGCCAGTTCGCCGCGGTCTACGTCGAGGTCATTCGCAACACGCCGATCCTCGTCCAGATCTTCTTCCTCTTCTTCGGCCTGCCGGAGCTGGGTATCCGGTTCGATGCGTTCACCGTCGCCTGGCTCGCGATCATGATCTGGGGCGGCGCGTTCAACACCGAGAACTTCCGCGCCGGGTTTGAGGCGGTCCAGCTGCGCTACCGCGAGGCCGGCAAGGCCCTCGGTTTCGGGCCGTTCGCCACCTTCCTCAACATCACGCTTCCGATCGGTGGACGGATCGCGCTGCCGTCGTCGATCAACACGTACATCAGCGTGATCAAGAACACGTCGCTGCTGTACGTCATCAGCTACGAGGAGCTGACGACGACGGCGCTGAATATCAACGCGCTCACGCTGCAGACGGTCGAGACGTTCACGGTCCTCGCCGTGGCCTACCTCGCGATCGTATGGACGCTCTCCGCGCTCATCCGGTTGCTCGAGGCGCGGCTCGCGCTGCCGACGGAAGCCCGATGAACATCCCGGACTGGGTCGAGCCGACAGTCCGGTACATGGCCGAGCAGGGGCTCGAGGGAACGCTGCGCATCGCAGGAGCTGCGCTTGCCGGCAGCGCCGTCATCGGGATCCTCCTCGGCACAGCGCTGACGATCGACTTCCGGCCGACGCGCGCACTCATCCGCCTGTACATCGAGGTCTGGCGCGGCCTGCCGATTCTCGTGACGATCTTCATCATCTACTTCGCGCTGCCGTCGGTCAGCTCGCATCTCCAGTTCGGCTCGTTCACGGCGGCGTCGATCGGGCTCACCCTTTGGGGGAGCGCGCAGGTCGCGGAGGCGACGCGCGGAGCGGTGCAGTCGATCCCGCGCGAGCAGCACGAGGCGGCGGCCGCGCTCGGCTTCGGCTGGATCGGGCAGCACGCCTTCGTGATCCTGCCGCAGGCGCTCCGGCGCCTCCTTCCGCCGCTCGTCGGGCTGCTCGTGAACATCATCCAGAACACGACGATCGCCCAGGTGATCGGCGCCGCGGAGCTGCTCGGGACGGGGCAGCGGTCGGTCGAGCGTCTGACGGCCCCGCCGCCGATCGGGCCCGGCGAGATCCACGCGTTCGAGATCTACGCCGGCGTCATGGTCGTCTTCTTCTCGATCTCCTTCCCGCTGACGCGCCTCGCCGCCTATCTCGAGCGGCGCATGATCTAGCGCCCTTTTGACAGCCGGCTCCGCTGTATCTAGGATCCGAAAATTGGTGTTTCCGACCAGGAGAGGCGATGGATACCAAATCTCGGATCCAAGAACAGGTGGAACGGCTGGAACGGCAATGGGCGGAGGACGAGCGCTGGGCCGGCATCCGGCGCAGCTACAGCCCTGAGGAGGTGGTGCGGCTCCGCGGGTCGGTGGTGCCGGAATGCACCCTGGCGCGAATCGGCGCCGAGCGGCTGTGGCGCCTGCTCACATCGCCTTTGGAAACGGAGTGCGGCTACGTGAACGCTCTGGGCGCCCTCACCGGCGGGCAGGCCGTGCAGATGGTGCGGGCCGGGCTGCAGGCGATCTACCTCTCGGGCTGGCAGGTCGCCGCCGACGCCAACCTGGCGGGCGCGACGTACCCCGACCAGAGCCTGTACCCCGCGAACTCGGTGCCTCAAGTCGTGCGTCGCCTGTCCAACGCGCTCCTGCGCGCCGATCAGATCGACTGGTCCGAGGGCCGCAACGGCACCGAGTGGCTCGCGCCGATCGTCGCCGACGCCGAGGCCGGCTTCGGCGGCGCCCTCAACGCCTTCGAGCTGATGCGGGCGATGATCGAGGCCGGCGCGGCCGGCGTGCACTTCGAGGACCAGTTGGCGGCGGAGAAGAAGTGCGGCCACCTCGGCGGCAAAGTGCTCGTCCCGACGTCGCAGTTCATCCGCACGCTGACCGCCGCGCGTCTGGCGGCCGACGTGCTCAACGTGCCGACGGTGCTCGTCGCGCGCACCGACGCACTGAGTGCGACGTTGCTCACCTCCGACGTCGACGAGGCCGACGCTCCGTTCTGCAGCGGCAAGCGGACAAGCGAAGGGTTCTTCGAGGTCCAGGACGGGCTCGACGCCGCGATCGCGCGCTCGCTCGCGTATGCGCCCTACGCCGACGTGCTGTGGTTCGAGACGTCGACGCCGGACCTCGGGGAGGCCCGGGAGTTCGCGCAGGCGATCCACGAGCATCATCCGCGGAAGCTGCTGGCCTACAACTGCTCGCCGTCGTTCAACTGGAAGAAGGCGCTGTCGGACGACCAGATCGCCTCGTTCCAGCAGCAGCTGGGCGAGTGGGGCTATCGCTTCCAGTTCATCACGCTCGCCGGGTTCCACTCGCTGAACGCCGGCATGTTCGAGCTGGCGCGCGGGTACCGCGAGCGTGGGATGAGCGCCTACGTCGAGCTGCAGCAGCGCGAGTTCGCGCTCGAGGCGGACGGCTACACGGCGGCGAAGCACCAGCGCGAGGTCGGTGCGGGATACTTCGACAAGGTCATGCAGGCGGTGTCGAAGGAGTCCTCCACGCTGGCGCTCCACGGATCGACGGAGGAAGCGCAATTCGCGTAGAGGCGGATGTTCTGTCGCGGGAGGCGCTCGTGTTCGTCGAGCGCCTCCACCGCGAGCTGAACCCGGAGCGAGAGCGGCTGCTGGCGGCGCGGGAGGAGCGGCGGGGGCAGCGACCGGCATTCGTGGCGGCGCCGGAGGACTTCACCGTTGCGCCGGCGCCCGCCGACCTGCAGGACCGGCGGGTCGAGATCACCGGGCCTGTCGATCGCAAGATGATGATCAACGCGCTCAATTCAGGCGCGCGCGTCTTCATGGCCGACTTCGAGGACGCGAACTCGCCGACGTGGGACAACGTGCGCGACGGCCAGCGGAATGTCCACGATGCGGTCCGCCGGACGATCGAGCTCGACACGGGCGAGAAGCAGTACCGCTTGAACGACGAGACCGCGACGCTGGTGATCCGGCCGCGCGGCTGGCACCTGGTCGAGCGGCACCACGAGGTCGACGGCGCGCCGATCAGCGGCTCGTTGTTCGACTTCGGCCTCGTCGTCTTCAACAACGCCCGCGAGCAGCTGGAGCGGGGGACCGGGCCGTACTTCTACCTGCCGAAGCTGGAGTCGCACCTCGAGGCGCGGCTGTGGGCGCAGGCGTTCGCGCTCGCCGAGGAGGAACTCGGCCTGCCGCACGGCTCGATCAAGTGCACGGTGCTGATCGAAACGATCCTGGCCGCCTTCGAGATGGACGCGATCCTGTACCAGCTGCGCGACCACTCGTGCGCGCTCAACGCCGGCCGCTGGGACTACATCTTCAGCTGCATCAAGAAGCTCGGGGCAGTACTCCCCGACCGGGTGCAGGTGACGATGACGGTGCCGTTCATGCGCTCCTACACCGAGCTCCTCGTGCAGACCTGCCACAACCGCGAGGCGCACGCGATCGGCGGAATGGCCGCCTTCATCCCGTCGCGGCGCGACGCCGAGGTCAACGCCGTGGCGCTTGCGCGTGTGCGTGACGACAAGCGGCGCGAGGCCGGTGACGGCTTCGA
>JBKPRG010000008.1:0-17612 GCA_046765815.1 Actinomycetota bacterium | reverse complement strand
CCTTGGGGCCGCCTCCGCGCGGTCTGATCGGTCTATTTGGCTTGCCGTTGGCCATCGGTCGTCCAGTGTAGAGACGCTGTGAGCGCCGGGTCGACACGCACGCTCTGCCTGAGCGTCCGGTTGAAGGCCCGCCGCGCCGCCGCCCGCTCGAAGCACGGGAGGCGCCGGCAGGTGTAGACGCCGCGGCCCGCTCCGGCGCCCGGTACGAGCTGCCCGGCCTCCGCATGGAAGCGCTGGAGCTCGTCCTGGGCCGCCTTGCGGCCGCAGCCGGCGCAGGTGCGTGTCGGGGGCGCCGCCTCTACTCGCCCTCCTGTTCGCTGCGAGCGGCCTCGATCGGCACGCCGCCGGTTGGATCGTCCTCGACATGCCGGTGATGCGCGTGCGCGGCACCGGTCTCGAGTGTCTCGTCCTCGCCGGGAACGGGCGCGTCGCCCGGCCCGGCCGCGAACTCTTCTCCCGGATCGGTCGGCTCGAACTCCGCCGCGTCCTCGGTGACCGGTTCGGGCTCGGCGGTGTCGGACAGGGTCTCGAGCTCGGGCTCGCTCTCGGCGACGATCGGGTTGTCCTCGTCGTTGGGCTCGAGCAACGCCAGCTCCTGGTGGGCCGGAACGCCGCAGTACTTCGAGCCCGGCAGCGACGCGTTCGGGCACCGCTTCCCGTTGGCGAGCACTGCAGCGCAGCGCCCCGAGATGTCGGTCTCGTCACCTGGCTCTCCGCCGCCGAAGGCTGCCTCGGCCTCGGCCTGCGCGAACTCGGTGTCGGAGGTGATGTCGATCTTCCAGCCGGTGAGGCGGGCGGCGAGGCGGGCGTTCATGCCCTCCTTGCCGATCGCGAGGGCGAGCTGGTCGTCCGGGACGACGACAGTCGCCTCCTTGCCGTCGTCGTCGAGGTAGACCTCGCGCACCCGCGCCGGCGATAGCGCCTTCGCGACGAAGCGCGCGGGCTCGCTGTTCCACGGGATGATGTCGATCTTCTCGCCGCGCAGCTCGGAGACGACCATGCGCACACGCGAACCGCGCGGGCCGACGCACGCGCCGACCGGGTCGACGCCCTGCGTGTGCGACTGGACGGCGATCTTCGAGCGGTAGCCCGGCTCGCGGGCGACGCCCTCGATCGTGACCAGACCGTCTGCGATCTCCGGCACCTCGAGCTCGAACAGCGTCTTGATCAGCTCCGGGTCGCGGCGCGAGAGGATCACCTGCGGCCCCTTCGTTCCCGTGCGCACCTCGCGGATGACGGCCTTGATGCGCGATCCCTGCTCGTAGCGCTCGCCGTCGACCTGCTCGGGGCCGGGCAGGAGCGCTTCAACCTTGCCGAGGTCGACGAGGATGTTCCGGCGGTCGCCGGTCTGCTGGACGATCCCGGTGACGACCTCGCCGACGCGGTCGATGTACTCGTCGTACATCATTTCGCGCTCGGCCTCGCGGATCCGCTGCAGGATGACCTGCTTCGCGGTCTGCGCGGCGATGCGGCCGAAGTTGTCCGGCGTTACGTCCTCGCGCTTCATCTGGTCGGCGGGCACCTCGGACCAGTCGATCTCGAGCTCGTCGTCGGTCAGCAGCGTGTGGTTCTTCTCGCCGGTCTCCTCCTCGATGCGCTCGAGCTCGTCGAGCGCGCGCTCGCGCGCGTCGTCGAGCAGTCGGACTTCGAGGTCTGCGGGCAGCTCGATCGCGAAGACGCGGAAGTCGCCGCGATCGTCCAGCTCGACGGTCGCGTGCCGCGAGGCGCCCGGTGTCTTTTTGTACGCCGCGAGCAACGCGTCCTCGAGCGCTGCGACGAGCGTGCCGCTCTCGATGCCCTTCTCGCGCTCGATCTCGCGAACGGCGTCAACGATCTCCTGGCTCATTCTTGGTTCCCTTCATCGATCAGATTGGCCCGCACGATCGCCTCGTACGGAATGTCCACCGGTTCGCCGTTCGCGGCGATCTTGACGGCCCGCTCGCCGGCCTGGACGACCTGACCCCTGGCGCGGCCGGTCTCGGTCTTCACGCGCACCGTCCGGCCGACGGCGCGTGAGAAGTGGTCACGGGTGCGGAGCGGCCGCTGAGGCCCCGGCGACGAAACCTCGACGCTGTACTTGTCGAGGTAGCTCCGCAGGACGTTCGTGACGCGCTCGCAGAGGGCGTGGTCGACGCCCTGGGCGTGGTCGACGAAGACGCAGAAGCGCTCTTTGCCGGTCAGTTCGAGCGCGAGCACGTCCACGCCGGGCAGCGCGCCCTCGACCAGGCGCGCGACCTCGCGCTGGAGCGTTCTCTCCTTTTCGTGCTGCGTACTCGACACTGATTACCACCCCCGACCTACAAAAAGTGGGCGCCGCGCGCCCACCCGAAAACCGCTCGAAATGGTGCCGGAACGGTAGCAGAATCGCGCCTCAGCAAACGGGCTACGTCACCGCCCGCGCCGCGGCGATCTCGGTCGGGGTGACACGGCTCAGCGTCGTCTCCGATGCGAGTGCTCGCAGCTCGCGACGGCTGTTGCGAGCAGCTCGTCTGAGCAATTCGAACGAGTCGCCGACGCTCAGCTCGAACCGTTCGGCCAGCACTCCCACTGCCTGCTCGATGATCACACGCGATTCGAGCGCAAGCTGCAGCTGGCTGACCCGCTGCTCCTGCGCGTCGGCGTAGCGAGCAAGGACATCTAGTTCGGCAGTGAGTCGCGCTAGCTCCGCGTCTCGCGCCCTATCCGACACAGCAGTCCTCGATCCGGATGCCGTTGGGACACGTACGCCGAGGGCAAGCCAGCCCTGAGCCCGTAAGGAACGGCGATGACGAGACGGGCGCGCACTTCGATCCTAGCTGCTCGCAGCGCACATTTGTTACCGATGCCACAATCTGCCATACTTCGCGAGCGCCTAGACCTCGCGCCGAGATCCGCGCAGCAACACACGCCGATTTCTCCTCTGGGACCAGACGCGTACTACGGCGAGCCGACGGGCCGGAGTGACTGGCGGAGAGGGGACCGGCCCGCTCGGCTCGCTAGACCTCGATCAGGATCGTCACCGGGCCGTCGTTGACGAGCTCGACCTGCATCTTCGCCCCGAAGACTCCCGTTTCCACCGGGATACCGAGCTCGCGCAGACGCTCCCCGAACCGCTCGTAAAGCGCTTCCGCCACCTCGGGGCGCGCGGCGGCGGTGAAGCTCGGCCGGTTGCCCTTCGCGGTGTCGCCGAGCAGCGTGAACTGGCTCACCACCAGCGCCGAGCCGCCGACGTCGACGACCGAGCGGTCGAACTTCCCGTCGTCGTCCGGGAAGATCCGCAGCTTCGCGATCTTCGCGGCCAGCCTGTCGGCGACCGCCGCGTCGTCCCCCTCCGCGACCCCGAGCAGCACGCACAGGCCCGCCCCGATCTGGCCGCCCGGCGTCGAGCGCGCCCGCGCAACCCGCTGGACGACGGCCTTCAATCGAGCTCGCGAATGCGGGACGAATACCGCTCGAACGCCGGCTTCATCGAGCTGGCGAGCTTGTAGTGGCCGTTCGCCTCCGCGGAGCGGCCCAGCTTCTCGAGCGCCCGCCCGAGCGCATAGTGGGCGTAATCGTCGGTCGGGTCGATCTCCTCGGCGATCGTCCGGAACTCCCGCTCGGCGTCCTCCCAGCGCGCGAGGCGGAAGTAGGCGATGCCGAGCGCCTCGCGGATCGACGCCTTCTGCGGCTCGAGCCGCTTCGCCTTCTCGAGCGGGACCGTCGCCTGGGCGGTCAGCCCGCTCCGGAGCCGCTTCTGCCCTTCTCGAAAAAAGTCATACGCGTCTGTCATCGCAGGTAGTCGAAGTTCTCGCGCACGAGATCGAGCGGTGTCGTCAGGTCGCGGGTGCCTCCAATCTGGATAGCAGACACGTGCACCCCGGAGTCGATCGCCGCCTGGGCGACGTCGGCCAGCTCGTACGGCGGCTTGCCCGGCAGCGGCTCGAGGAAGCGCGCGACGGGCTCGCCGATCCACCAGAGCGGCGCCGCCGTCCACTCGTCGTTGCGCGGCGAGCCATGCACCCGCTCCACCAGACCGTTCTCGACGTGGATGTACGTCGATGCCGGCCGCCCTGCCTGGCGCCTGATCGCGATCGCCCCGTCGAGGCCGCGGACGCGCTCGGCGAACAGGCGAAGATCGCCGTCGCCGAACCGCGTGTCCGCCGCGGTGACGAGGTACGGCGGACGTGCGTTCGCCCGCGCCACCGCGTCGGCCGAGCCCAGCGGTTTCGGCTGCCGCACGAACTCGATCGCGTACGGGAGCGGCTCGAGCAGCGCCTCGACCTGCTCCGCCAGATGACCGGTGACGACGACGATGCGCTCGCAGCCGGCGGCCGCGAGCTCGTGCACGAGCGTGACGACGACCGGATGACCGTCGATCGGCAGAACAGGCTTCGGCCAGCGCTCCGTAAGCGGCCGCAGGCGCGTCCCCTCGCCGGCGGCCATCACGACCGCCTCTAATAAGTGAGGCCTCCTCATGACGACCTAGTGTCGTCCGGCCGCGCCGGCACGCCGCGAGGCCGCGTCCTCAGTCGCGCCCATATGCACTGCATATGAGCGCTCCCTGCGTCCTTGCCTCGCGCCGCCCAGCACAGCCGGACGACGAAGAACATCGTGAGGAGACCTCACAGCAACTCCTGAACCGCGTCGAAGATCGCCGCCGCGACAGCGTCCTTGCGGGCGCGCGGCACGGACCGCTCGACGTCGCGGGTGATCAGCACGACCTCGTTCTCGTGAGCGTCCATCCCGATCCCGGGCGTGCCGATGTCGTTGAAGACGACGAGGTCGGCGTTCTTCGTCTCGAGCATGGCGCGCTTGCGCTCCAGTCCTTCCTCGCCGTGCTCGGCGCCGAACGCGACCAGTACCTGCCCGTCGCGCTTGCGCTCGCCGAGCGCCCGGGCGATGTCGGCGGTCGGCTCGAGCTCGAGCGTCCACCCCCCCTCGTCCTTGGGCCGCTTCGCAGCGAAACGCTCGGCCGGCGTGTAGTCGGCGACGGCCGCTGCAAGCAGGAGAACGTCGACGTCCGCCAGGGCCAGCGCCGCGTCGTACATCGACTCGGCCGTCGGCGTCAGGATCGTCTCGACGCCGTACGGCGCCTCAACGGCGAGGTTCGCCGCGAGCAGAATCACTTCGGCACCCCGGCGACGTGCCTCCTCGGCCAGCGCCACGCCCATCCGGCCCGACGAGCGGTTGCCCACGAAGCGCACGCTGTCGATCGGCTCGCGGGTGCCGCCGGCGGTCACCAGCACGCGCCGCCCGGCGAGAGGGCCCGGCGCGAGCAGCTGTTCGATCCGCTCCCCAATCTCCGACGGCTCGGCGAGGCGGCCCACGCCCCACTCGCCCTCGGCCATCTCGCCCTCGTCCGGCCCGACGAACTCGACGCCGCGCTTGCGCAGCAACTCGACGTTCGCCTGTGTCGCGGCGTTCGCCCACATGCGCGGGTTCATCGCCGGCGCGACGAGGATCGGCCCGCGATGCGCGAGCGCGGCTTCCGTCAGGACGTTGTCGGCGATCCCGTGCGCGAGCTTCGCGAGGGTGTTCGCCGTGCACGGCGCGACAACCAGCAGGTCGGCTGTCGTCAGATGCGGATAGCGATCCTCGCCAGCGGGCCGCCGCGCGAGCGCGAGGAACGTTCGTTCGGCGACGAACTCCTGCGCGCCCTTCGTGACGAGCGGGATCACGTCGTGCCCCGCCCGCACGAGCGCGCGCGTCAGCTCGCACGCCTTGTAGGCGGCGATCCCTCCGCTCACGCCAAGCAACACCCGGCTCATCGGCCGAAGTGTGACTTACTTCTTCGCGTAGTCGTAGACGATCTTGCCCTCGGCGGTCTCCTCGAGGGCCATCGTCAGGTAGTTCTTCGAGCGGGATTCGATCAGCGGCGGCGCGAACTCGTCGAACGTGCCCTCGCCGAGCTGGTGGTGGTAGTTGTTGATCTGCCGCGCGCGCTTGGCGGCGACGATCACGAGCGCGTAGCGCGAGTCGACCTCGTCCAGCAGCTCGTCGATGCGGGGATGAATCATGGCCGCGCCATGGTAGCGGCACCGTCCAAGCACTGCGCCACGATCGCCGTGAGGTCGTCCGCCGCTCGCAGCTTGTCGTCGTTGCGAACGACGAAATCGAACTGATCCTGCTGCTCGAGCTGGCGGCGGGCAATCGCGATCCGCTCGTCGATCACGCCGCTTGACTCTGTCGCCCGCTCCTTCAGCCGACGCTCGAGCTCCTCCACCGGCGCGCTGACGAAGATTGTCACCGCATTCGAGACGCGGGACTTCACCCGCAGCGCACCCTCCGTCTCGAGCTCGAGCACCGGAGCCTTCCCTGCCGCGCGCAGTCGGTCGATCTCCGAGTTCAGCGTGCCGTAGCGGTTTCCGACGTAGTCGACCCACTCGAGGAAGTCGCCGTCGACAACGCGACGGTCGAACTCGGCTCGATCGAGAAACCAATAGTGGACGCCGTCCTGCTCACCCGGCCGCTGCGACCGCGTTGTGGCCGATACGACGTGCGCAAGCTCGGGAAAGCGGGGCAGCACGAGCTGAATCAGCGTGCCTTTGCCCGCACCCGAAGGCCCGGTGACGACGAAAACCGGTCTAGCGGTTGAAGAGGCCAATCAGCTCGTGGCGCTGGCGGTCGGAAAGGCCGCCGACCGTCTTCGACTGGCTGATGCGGCACTGGTTGAGCAAGCGCGCGGCCTTCACCCGGCCGAACTTCGGCACGGCCATGAGCATGTCGAAGACCTTCGCCGTCGAGACGAACTCGGGCGGCTCGCGCAGGATCTCTTCGATCGACATTGCCCCTGACTTCAAATCCTTCTTCAACTGCGCACGCTTGACACGGATGTCATTCGCGCGCTTGAGAGCTTCCATTCTCTGGTCAAGTGAGCGGACCGGAGCCTGGACCTGGATCTGCGGGGGCGCCATGAGCGCAGCATCCTACCACCCTCGCAGCGAGGTGCAACAATCATCTGCACCGCTCAGTTTTCTAACTTGGCAACGGTTCCGAAGGCGGCGCAAAACGCGTCTTCGACCGACGCGAAACCGGTACGCGTGAGCTCGTCGTCGAGTTCCGCGCGCACGCGATCGGGTGCGTCCGGATCCGCGAACAGAACCGTGCCGAGTGCGACGTGTGTCGCGCCGCACGCGACAAGCTCGAGTGCGTCACGTCCGGTCTGCACGCCGCCCATGCCGACGATCGGCAGCTCCGTCGCACATCTCGCTGCGTACACGGCGGCGAGCGCCACCGGCTTCAGCGCCGGTCCGGAGTAGCCGCCCACAGTGCGCGCGAGCGCCGGTCGCAGGCGTGCGTCGAGCGCGACGCCGCGCAGCGTGTTGACGAGGCTGATGCCGTCTGCGCCTGCCGCCTCGACGGCACGCACGCTCTCGCCGATGTCCCAGGCGTGCGGAGAGAGCTTGGCGTAGAGCGGGCTTGCGGTCACCTCGCGGCAAGCGGCGACGATCTCGGCGGCTGTTTCCGGCGCCTCGTCGACGTTCGGGCACGAGAGGTTGAGCTCGATCGCGGCGACGTCGGCCAGACGCGCGCACGTCTCTGCGTACTCGTGCGCCGCGAACCCTCCGACGGAAACCCAGACCGGCCCGCCGAGCCCGCGCAGTCGCGGCAGCACGTCCGCGATGAACCGCTCGCGGCCGGGGTTTGCCAGCCCGATCGCGTTCAGCATCCCGAAGTCGGTCTCCGCGATCCGGACGGGCGTGTTGCCACCGCGCGGTTCCGGCGTCACCGTCTTCGTGACGAAGCCGTCGAGCATCGCTACGGTCGCCGGCGCCGTCAGTGCGTCCAGGCAGCCGCTCGCATTCAGGAGTTGCACAGCACCGGCCCCTCCACGCAGAGGCGCTTCAGCTCGCCGTCGACCTCGACCACGCAGCCGTAGCATGCGCCGTAGCCGCACGCCATCGGCGCCTCCCACGCCAGCTGCGCGTCGGGCGCGAGCGCACGCACCGCCTCAAGCATCGGTTCCGGGCCGCACGCGAGCACATCGCGTCCCATTGGCATGGCATCGGTGACGAGCACCGGGTCGATCACGACCTCCGCGTTCGGGACGAGCTCCGCAGCCTCGGCGTGGAGCTCGGAACGGAAGCCGAGCACGGCCGGCGGCCGCTCGAGTGCCTCGGACAGGTACGGGAGCGGCGCAATCCCGATGCCGCCGCCGACGAGGAGCGGCCGTGCAACATCGAGCCGGAAGCCGTTGCCGAGCGGACCGAAGACGTGGATGGCGTCGCCGGGCTCGAGCTCGGCCAGCGCGCGCGTCCCAGGCCCGATCGAGTCGAGCAGGAACGCGAGCTCGCCGCGCGGGGCGAGGCAGAGCGACATCGGCCGCGGCAGCACCCGCCCGGGCGCCTCCAGCATGAAGAACTGCCCCGGGATGCCCGGGTCGAGCCCACCCCGCTCCAGCCGGACGAGCACATAAGGCCCGACCGGCTCGACGGCGACGACCCTACGACGCTCGCGCGCCGGCTTCGGCATCGATCCGCTCCTGCAGCGAGAGCGCCGTCTCGGCCCGGGCGTTGGCGATCGCGTGGACGGCGGCAGTGGCGGCTGCGATCGTGGTGATGCACGGCACGCGCGCGGTGAGCGCCGACTCGCGGATCAGGTAGCCGTCCGACCGCGGCTCCGGCCCGCCGTCGGGCGTGTTCACAATCAGGTCGCAGCGGCCGCGCCGGATCAGGTCGACGACGCTCGGCGCCTCGCCGGGCTCGTTCACGCGCCGCACCTGGTCGACCTCGAGCCCGGCGCCGCGCAGCGTCCGCGCCGTCCCGGCGGTCGCGTAGAGATGGAAGCCGAGCCCCGCGAACGCGGCCGCGACCGGGATCGCGCTCGCCTTGTCGAGGTCGCGCACCGAGAGGAACACCGCCCCCTCCCGCGGTAGCGAGCGCCCGGCGGCGCGTTCCGCCTTCGCGAGCGCAGTCGGCAGGTCGTTGGCGCTCGTCATCACCTCGCCGGTCGCCCGCATCTCGGGCCCGAGCACCGGGTCGGCGCCGGGGAAGCGCGCAAACGGGAGAACCGCGGCCTTGACGCTGACCTGGCGCGGCGGCCGCTCCGCCGGCAGGCCGAGATCGGCGATGCGCTCGCCCGCGGCGAGCCGGCAGGCGGCGTCGACGAGGTTGACGCCGGTCGCCTTCGAGGCGAACGGCACGGTGCGTGAGGCGCGCGGGTTGACCTCGAGCACGAACACCTGCTCGTCGGCGACCGCGAGCTGCACGTTGAGTACGCCGACGACGCCGAGGGCAGGCCCGAGCCGGCGCACGATCTCGCGGATCTCGGCGGTCGCCTCGTTGGTGAGCGACTGCGCCGGGAGCACGCAGGCCGAGTCGCCCGAGTGGACGCCCGCCTCTTCGACGTGCTGCATGACGGCGCCGATGTACGTCTCCTCGCCGTCGCAGAGCGCGTCGACGTCGATCTCGACGGCGTTCTCGAGGAAGCGGTCGACGAGCGTTGGGCCCTGCACGCCCGCGAACGCGGCGCGCACCTGCTCGGCGTCGTGGCAGACGCGCATCGCGCGTCCGCCGAGCACGTATGAAGGGCGCACGAGCACCGGGTAGCCGATGCGATCCGCCGTCGCCACCGCCCCGTCGGCGTCCGCGGCGATTCCCCAGTCCGGGCAGCGCACGCCGAGCCGGTCGAGCAGCTTGCCGAAGCGCTCGCGGTCCTCGGCCAGGTCGACGGCGTCGAACGGCGTGCCGAGGATCGAGAAGCCGGCCGCCTCGATCGCCCGGGCGAGCTTCAGCGGCGTCTGGCCGCCGAACTGGATAACGACCCCGTCTGGCTGCTCGCCCTCGCAGATCGCGAGCACCGACGCCTGGTCGAGCGGTTCGAAGTAGAGCCGGTCGGAGGTGTCGTAGTCGGTCGAGACGGTCTCCGGGTTGCAGTTGACCATCACCGCCTCGTAGCCGAGCGAGCGGAACGCCTGCACGGCGTGCACGCAGCAGTAGTCGAACTCGATCCCCTGGCCGATCCGGTTCGGGCCCGAGCCGAGGATGACCACGCGCTTGCCGTCGGGCGCCGGCGTCGCCTCGTCGCGCTCGCCCCATGTCGCGTAGAAGTAGTTCGACTCGGCGTGCACCTCGCCGGCGCACGAGTCGATGCGGCGGTAGACCGGTGCCTCGGCGATCTGTCGCGCCTCCTCCGCCGCGAGCTGTTCGAGCTCGCGCTGGAAGAACGGGTGCAGGTTCTCCGGGTGCCAGGCGAACTCGCCCTCGAGACCGCGCTTCGCCTTGACGAAGGCCTCGATGAACGTGCGGCCGATCCCCATCGTCTCTCCGACCGACTTCATCTGCGTGCCGAGCGTCCGGTCGGCGCCGGGGAACTTCTCGAACGCGAAGCGCGGGATCTTGACGACGACGTAGTCGAGCGTCGGCTCGAAGCTCGCCGGCGTCGTCCCCGTGAGGTCGTTCGGGATCTCGTCGAGCGTGTAGCCGACCGCGAGCTTGGCGGCGACCTTCGCGATCGGGTAGCCGGTCGCCTTCGACGCGAGCGCCGACGAGCGCGAGACGCGCGGGTTCATCTCGATCACGCGCAGCTCGCCGGTCTCGCGGCTACGCGCGAACTGGATGTTCGAGCCGCCCGTGTCGACGCCGACCGCGCGCACGACGGCGATCGCGCTGTCGCGGAGCTCCTGGTATGCCTCGTCGCTGAGCGTCATCTGCGGCGCGACCGTCACCGAATCGCCGGTGTGCACGCCCATCGGGTCGAGGTTCTCGATCGAGCAGACGATCACGACGTTGTCGACGCAGTCGCGCACGACCTCGAGCTCGAACTCGTCCCAGCCGCGCACCGACTCCTCGACGAGCACCTGCCCGATGGGCGACTCCGACAGGCCGCGCTCGACCTGGCGCTGCAGCTGGTCGACCGTCTCGGCGAAGCCGCCGCCGTGGCCGCCGAGCGTGAACGCCGGCCGCACGACAGCGGGCAGCGACACGCCCTCGATCTCGCCGAGCGAGGTGACGATGCGCGACGTCGGCACCTTCAGGCCGCAGGACTCAACCGTCTGCTTGAACAGCTCGCGGTCCTCCGCACGTTGAATCGCATCGATGCGCGCGCCGATCAGCTCGACGCCGAGCTCGTCGAGCGCGCCGCTCGCGTGGAGCTCGCGTGCGAGGTTGAGCGCCGTGCCGCCGCCCATTGTGGGCAGGAGCGCATCGGGCTGCTCGCGCTCGAGCACGCCGAGCACACCCTCGAAGTCGAGCGGCTCGAGGTACGTGCGGTCGGCGAAGCCCGGGTCGGTCATGATCGTCGCCGGGTTCGAGTTGACGACGATCGTGCGGTAGCCGTCCTCGCGCAGCACCTTCAGCGCCTGGCAGCCGGCGTAGTCGAACTCGGCCGCCTGCCCGATCACGATTGGGCCGGAGCCGATCAGGCAGATGGAGTGGATGTCGTCGCGCCTCGGCATCAGGCCGCCGCCTTCAGCTCGTCGACCCAGCCGGAGATGATCGGCGCTGCGTCGTGCGGGCCGGGCGACGCCTCCGGGTGGAACTGCGCGGAGCGCGCCTGCAGCTCGGGGTAGGAGAGGCCTTCGACGGTGCCGTCGTACAGCGAGCTGTGCGTGACGTGCGAGTCGTCGGCCGCATCGACGGCGAAGCCGTGGTTCTGCGAGGTGACGAGCACGCGCCGCGAGTGGTGGTCGACGACCGGGTGATTCGCGCCCCGGTGGCCGAACGGGAGCTTGAACGTCTTGCGCTCCGTGGCCAGCGCAAGCAGCTGATGGCCGAGGCAGACGCCGAGCACGGGCGTGCGGCCGAGCAATTCGCCGACCATGCGCGCCTCGCCGTCGAGTGGGGCCGGGTCGCCGGGGCCGGGCGAGAGCAGCACGCCGTCGTAGGCCGCGACAGTGTCTGCGTCGACGTCGTGCGGGAACACGTCGACGGCCGCCCCGCTCTCGGCGAGGCGTCGCAGAATCGAGCGCTTGCAGCCGTAGTCGACCACCGCAATGCGGACGCTCCCCTCGGCCCTGAACGTGTACTGGTTCGCCGTCGACACCTGCGCGACCAGTGCGGCGCCGGCCATCGACGGCTGCGCCCGCACGTCGCGCAGCACCTGGTCGACGTCGCCGCCGTCGCCGACGACTGCACCGCGCATCGCGCCCTGCTCGCGCAGGTGCAGCACGAGCGAGCGCGTGTCGACGCCGGTGAGCGCGACGACGCCGCGCTCCGTGAGCCAGTCGGTCCACTGCGGGCCGCGCGCCTCGCGCATCAGCACGGCGCGTGCGTGCGTGCGGTGCGACTCCGAGCGTGTCTCGGCAGTGCCGTAGTTGCCGACCATCGGCGCCGTGAAGCAGACGAGCTGCCCCTCGAAGCTCGGGTCGGTCGCGACCTCTTGGTAACCGCTCATCGAAGTCGTGAACACGGCTTCGCCGAACGCCGTGCCCGGTGCGCCCACCGACTCGCCGGCGAAAACCTCGCCGTCCTCGAGCACCAACAGCCCACTCATTCGAACGCCACCCTGCCCGCCGCAACCGTGAGCACGACGCGGCCGCTCAGCCGCCGGCCGAGCAGCCACGAGTTCGACGAGCGCGAGCGGAAGCCGTCCGCCTTGACGCGCCAGGAACCGGCGAGGTCGAGCAGCGTCAGGTTGGCGGGCGCGCCGGTCGCGATGCGCGGGCGCTCGAGGCCGAAGATCGCCGCCGGCCCGGCCGACATGCGTTCGAGCAGCGTCTCCAGCGGCAGCACGCCCGGCTCGACCAGATCGGTGTAGAGCACCGAGAACGCCGTCTCGAGCCCGGTGACGCCGAACGGCGCCGACTCGAACGGCACCTCTTTCTCCTCAGGGCTGTGCGGAGCATGGTCGGTCGCGATCGCCGCGATCGACCCGTCGCGCACGGCGTCGAGCAGAGCCGCGCGGTCCTGCTCGGAGCGAAGCGGAGGGTTCATCTTCAGGTTCGGGTCGAGGGTGCGCACGGCCTCGTCGGTGAGGCACAGGTGGTGCGGCGTCGCCTCTGCGGTCGCGGCGACGCCCGCCGCCTGCGCGCGGTGCAGGTGCTCGACCGACTCGCGCGCCGAGAGGTGCATCAGATGCACAGCGCGACCCGTTTCGCCGGCGAGATCGACGTCGCGCGCGACCATCAGGCTTTCGCCCAGCGACGGCCAGCCGCCGACGCCGAGCTCGGCCGCGACCGTTCCCGCGTGCGCGTGGCCGCCGCGCGTCAGCGACTGCTCCTCGCAGTGGACGGCGATCATGCGGCCGGTGACGGCGTTGTACTGCAGGGCGCGGCGCATCACACCGGCGTCCGCGACCGGGTGTCCGTCGTCGGTGAACGCGGCGGCGCCGGCATCGGCTAGGGCGCCCATCTCGGTCAGCTCTGCTCCCTCTTGGCCGCGCGTGATCGCGGCCATGAATCCGACCGGCACGTTCGCTTCCTCCGCGGCGCGCGCGCGGAGCCCGCGCAGCACGTCGGCGTCGTCGACGACAGGGTCGGTGTTCGGGATCGCGAGGATCGCGCAGTAGCCGCCCGCCGCCGCCGCGGCGGTGCCGCTCGCGATCGTCTCCTCGTCCTCGCGACCAGGCGTGCGCAGGTGGACGTGCGGGTCGACGAACGCAGGCACGAGCACACGCCCCGACCCGTCGATCACGCGGTGCCCGTTCGCATCGAGATTGTCACCGAGCTGCGCGATCACACCGTTGTCGATCCGCACGTCGAGCACGGCATCGAGGCGCTCCACCGGATCAAGGACCCGAGCGCCGCGGAGGACGAGGTTCTCGCTCCCCACCGGTCCGGCGAGCATCACGCCACCTCCACCGCGGTCTCGACCGCGACCGGCCCCGAGGTGAGCAGGTCGTAGAGCACCGCCATCCGGACGACGAGGCCGGCACGCACCTGGTCGACGATCAGCGAGGCGTCTGAGTCGGCGACGCGCGCGTCGATCTCGACGCCGCGGTTGATCGGGCCTGGATGCATGACGCGCTGGCCTGGCCGAAGTCGCTCGGGCGTGATGCCCCAGCGCGCGGTGTACTCGCGCAGGCTGGGCACGAAATTGGCGCCTTGGAGCATGCGCTCGCGCTGCATGCGCAGGACGTAGACGACGTCGGCGTCGGCAATCGTCGCGATGTCGTAGCTCGCCGGCGCAAGCGCCTCCGGTAGCAGCGCCGGCGGTCCGACGATGACGGCGTCGGCGCCGACGAGCCTGAGTGCCTGGACGAGTGACCGAGCGACGCGCGAGTGCGCGACGTCGCCGACGATCGCGACGTGCAGGCCGTCGAGCCGCCCGAAGGCCTCGCGCATCGCATACAGGTCGAGGAGCGCCTGCGTCGGGTGCTGGTGCTTGCCGTCGCCGGCATTGACCACGCGGGCGTCGGTGTGATCGGCGACGAAGCGCGCGGCGCCGGCCTCGGGATGGCGCAGCACGATCACGTCGGGCTCGTAGGCGGAGAGCGTGAGCGCGGTGTCCTTCAGCGACTCGCCTTTGTCGACCGATGAGCCGGACGACTTCAGCGTCAATGTGTCCGCCGAGAGGCGCTTCGCCGCGAGCTCGAACGACGAGCTCGTGCGCGTCGAGGACTCGTAGAAGACGTTGAGGATCAGCCTGCCTCGGAGCGTCGGCAGCTTTTTGTTCTCGCGCTCCTGGGACTGCGCGAACGAGCGGGCGGTGGCGAGCAGCCGGTCGACGTCGTCGCGCGTCAGATCGGCGATCGAGACGAGATGGCGCCGCTCGGCCCGCGGCACGAGCGGCCCGCCGCCGACAACCTTCAGCTCGCTCATTCGTGCACCTCCGGGATCAGCAGCACGCGGTCGACCTCGTCCACTTCCACGAGCTCGACCTGCACGCGCTCGCCGTGAGCCGTCGGCAGGTTCTTGCCGACGTAGTCAGGCCTGATCGGCAGCTCCCGGTGGCCGCGGTCAGCCAGGACGGCGAGCTGCACTCGATCGGGACGTCCGTACTCGAACAGCGCGTCGATCGCGGCGCGGATCGTGCGGCCGGTGTAGAGGACGTCGTCGACGAGGATGACCGTGCGACCTTCGAGCTCGAACTCGAGCTTCGTATCGCGCACCAGCGGCTGCGGCCGGCGCGGCGGGTGCCCCGCGCGGACGTGCACGTCGTCGCGGTGGAAGGTGATGTCCAGCTGGCCGAGCGCGAGCTCCTCGCCGGACCGCTCCTCGACGAGCCGCCGGAGCCGCTGGGCGAGCGGCACACCGCGCGTGTGGATCCCGACCAGCGCGACCGTGTCGAGGTCGTGGTTGCGCTCGATGATCTCGTGCGCGATGCGCGAGAGAGTCCGGCTGATGCTCTCGTCGTCGAGCAGGAGCTTCGCCGGGCTCACGGCAGGCTGCGACATGCGACTCCTTTTCGGCCTCACGGGACCGGGTTAAAGGGGCTGACGTTCCGGAGCAGCATAGGCGATCGCGCCGGACGGAGCGTCTTCTTTAATGTGCGCGCTCGTGGATCGTGAGCTTCTCGACCGTTACGCCGACCTCGTCGTCGACGTCGGCGCGAACGTGCAGCCGGGCCAGGACGTGCTGCTCATCGCCGCTCCGGGCTCCGCCCGGCTGGCGCGCGCGATCGCGACGAAGTCGTATGAGCGCGGCGCGCGCTTCGTCGACCCGTGGTACTTCGACCCGTACGTGAAGCGGGCGCGGCTCGAGCATGCGCCGGCCGACACGCTCGAGTTCGTGCCCGAGTGGTACGGCACGCGGCTGACGCGGCTCGGCGAGGGCCACGGCTGCCGTATCTCGATCTCGCCGAACACGCCGCCGGGACTGCTGGCGGGGATCGATCCGGCCGTCGCCGGCCGCGACCAGCTGCCGTCGGTACCCGAGCACTTCCATGTGATCAACAACCGGACGACAAACTGGTGCGTCGTCCCCTGGGCGGTGCCCGAATGGGCCGCGGTCGTCCACCCCGAGCTCGAGCCGGAGGCGGCGCTCGCCGCCCTCTTCGACGAGCTGACATACGTCCTGCGTCTCGACGAGCCCGACGCCGGCGCCGCGTGGCGGGAGCGCTTTGCCGACCTGCACACGGTCGGGACGAAGCTCGACGCGGCGAGCCTGGACGCTTTGCATTTCGAGGGCCCCGGTACCGATCTGACCGTCGGCCTGCTCCCAACCTCGCGCTTCTCGCAGGATGCGCCGGGTGCGACGACGGTCGACGGGGTCACCTTTCACGCGAACGTCCCGTCGGAGGAGATCTTCACCACTCCGGACCCGGAGCGAACCGAGGGCGTGGTCACGTCCACGAAGCCGCTCGATGTGACCGGCACCGTCGTGAAGGGCCTCCGCATCCGTTTCGATGGCGGCCGCGCCGTCGAGATCGACGCCGACGAGGGCGTCGAGGCGCTCCGCACCCGAGTGAGCGGCAACCGGAACGGCGACCGCATCGGCGAGGTCGCGCTCGTCGACCGCGAAGGCCGGATCGGCAAGACCGGCCGGGTGTTCTTCAACACGCTTCTCGACGAGAACGCGGCCAGCCACCTGGCGCTCGGCAGCGCCTACGCGACGGCGGTCGGCGACGAGGATCGCGACCGCATCAACAAGAGCACGATCCACATCGACTTCATGATCGGGAGCGACGAGGTCGCGGTGACGGGCCGGACGCGCGACGGGCGCGAGGTGCCCGTGCTGCGCGACGGCGCCTGGCAGGTCTAGCTCTCGCCCGCCGGTTCCTCCTGCGCGGCCGGGGCTGCGCTCCTCGGCGGCTTCGCGCCGCGCCGGACGAGCCGCGGCTCTCCCCGCTCCGCGAACGGCACCTCGATCACGTCGAAATCGCGAGGCACGACGGTCGCTGGGAACACGTCCTGCGCCTCGCGGATGAGCTCCGGCCCGAAGTAGCGCGGCGACAGGTGGGTGAGCGCCAGCAGCCGCACGCCCGCGTCGCGCGCCAGCTCCGCGGCCTGCAGAGCCGTCGAATGAAGCGTGTCCGCCGCGCGGGCACGCTCCTCCTCGGCGAAGGTCGCCTCGTGCACGAGGACGTCCGCTCCCTCGGCGAGCACGCGTACGGTCTCGACCGGCGCCGTGTCGCCCGGGAGGACGATCCGCCGCCCCGGCCGTGCGACGCCGAGGACGGCGTCTGGAGTGATGACTCGGCCTTCGGCGAGCGTGATCGACTCACCGCGCTGCAGCGCGCCCCGCTCCGGCCCGAACGGAACCCCGAGCGCGTCGGCGGCCTCGGTGTCGAAGCGGCCGGGGCGATCGTCCTCATCCAGGGCGTAACCGACCGCGGAGACCCCGTGGTGCACCGGATAGACCAGGATGCGGTAGCCGTCACGCTTCAGCGCCTCGCCCGGACGAACCTCGACCAGCTCCAGCCCGTACGCGAGCTTCCCGAACACGCGCCGGAGTGCCGCGAAGAGCTCGCGCAGCCCCGGCGGCCCGTACACGGTCAGCGGGAGCTCGCGCTGCCGCAGCTGGAACGTCTTGAGCATCCCGGGCAGGCCGAGGTAATGGTCGCCGTGGTAGTGCGTGATGAAGATCTGGTCGAGGTCGGGCAGACCGACCGTCGAGCGCATCCGTTGCCGCTGCGTGCCTTCGCCGCAGTCGAAGAGCAGGCGGTCGCCGCCGCGCCGGACGAGCAGCGCCGTCGGCCCACGGCCGGCGGTCGGGGCGCTGCCCGACGTGCCGAGGAAGACGAGATCCAGGTCCACGCGCCGATTCTGGCCAAGGCGGCCCGGCCACGGCGAGTCGAGCCGTTACGGAAGGACGAGCTGTTGCCCCGCACGCA
>JBKPRG010000007.1:0-12248 GCA_046765815.1 Actinomycetota bacterium | reverse complement strand
GCGCTCGGCATGCGGCCGAGCAGCGCGGAGACCTCGGAGCCGGCCTGGACGAAGCGGAAGATGTTGTCGATGAAGAGCAGCACGTCTTGACCCTCGTCCCGGAAGTACTCAGCCATCGTCAGGCCGGAGAGCCCGACGCGCAGGCGCGCTCCCGGCGGCTCGTTCATCTGCCCGTAGCAGAGCGCGACCTTGTCGATCACCTCCGACTCGGTCATCTCGATCAGGAGGTCGTTCCCCTCGCGGGTGCGCTCGCCGACGCCCGAGAAGACAGAGACGCCGCCGTGCTCGCGTGCGATGTTGTGGATCAACTCCTGGATGAGGACGGTCTTGCCGACGCCGGCGCCGCCGAAGAGGCCGATCTTGCCGCCGCGCACGTACGGCGCGATCAGGTCGATCACCTTGATCCCCGTCTCGAAGATCTCGACCTTCGCGGTCAGGTCGCTGAACGGCGGCGGGTCGCGGTGGATCGACCAGCGCTCCGCGTCCTTCGGCGCTTCCTTCTCGTCGACCGGCTCGCCGAGCACGTTCCACACGCGGCCCAGCGTCACGTCCCCGACCGGGACCGAGATCGGCCCGCCGGTGTCGATCACGTCCGTGCCGCGGGCGATGCCGTCGGTCGCGTCCATCGCCACCGCGCGCACGCGGTCGTCGCCCAGGTGCTGCTGCACCTCGGCGATCAGCGTGCCGCCGTCGGGGCGCTCGATGCTCAGCGCCGAGTAGATCTCCGGCAGTCCGTTCGGGAAGACGGCGTCGACGACGACGCCCTTGATCTCGAGCAGCTTGCCGCGGTTGTCGGTCGTGCTTGCGGTCGGCGACACGGTCTCTTATGGCTCCTGTCGGGGGAGAAGTGTGAGTTCGGCCCGCCGCCGGGCGCGGCCAACGCGCGCCAGCAGGCTGGGCACGCGCAGCCTAGCGGAACGCGGCTCCAAACCGCGCTGCCTACGGAGCTCCGCAGCCCTCAGACCGGCCGACACACGTTCGGCGTGGTCCAGGCTTCAGACGTACGAGGTGATGAACCCGGGATGCATGGCGACGTCTTAGTAGGACTCGCCTGGATCCTGCCTGTTACGCGGCACCGGGCGCGGCTGGAAGATCAGCGTCGCCCGGCGCAGCTCGCGGAGCTCGTTCGGCGTCTCGGCCGACTGCAGCATCGCGACGGGCTTGACCTGCACCGGGCCGCCGTGGCGCGTGACGCCGCCGAGCAGTGCGGCGATGCCCGCGACGACGACGAGCAGCGACACGGCCGCCGACTGGAGCCAGGCGCCGCGGGCGCGGCGCCGCGGGAGGAGAAGCGCGAGCGGCGCCGGCCGCTCGAGGCGCGCAGCGGCCAAAGCAGCCGAGACGTCCTCGATCCCTCGCGCGAAAGCGCGACAGGAGCGGCAGCGGCCGAGATGGCTGTCGAGCAGCGCGGACTCGAGCTCCGAGAGCTCGCGGTCCGCCCGCAGCGACGACCAGCTTCTGGCGCGCTCGCACAGCAGTTCCATGACCGGTCTGACGCTGCGCGCCGGACCTAGTTAGACCAAAGGTCTAGATCACTCGGTAGCGGGTGTCGACGATCGCACCGAGGACGATCAGCACGAAGCCGACGACGACGAGCAGCGCCGAGAAGGAGATCGACTCGCGCTGCTCGTCCGGCGTCGCCCAGCGGACCCAGCGCCGCATCGAGAACAGCGCCCAGCCCTCTCCCTGCGGGCGCGCCGGGCCGCGGTTGCCGACGAAGAAGCCGCTGATCAGCAGCAACGACCCGACCGCGTACCAGCCGAGCGACAGCGCACGGCTGAAACTGGCGCCGACCGGCAGGCCGATCACGAGCGCGAGCGCAGCGCTCCCTCCGGCCAGGGCGCCGAACAGGATCCCGAGGCGGCGGAGGGCCGCGCGCATGAGCTACACCGCCGAGGTCGTGCCGGAGCGCTGACGCATCTCGTCGGCGGTCATCGGCCAGCGCTCGAGCGGGTAATGGCACTTGGCGACGTGGCTCGCGCTCCCGCCGCGGTTGATCAGCCCCGGCTCCTCCACGTCGCAATGGCCTTCGACGAAGCGCGGGCAGCGCGGATGGAAGCGGCACGCGGTCGGCGGGTTGAGCGGCGACGGCACATCGCCCTCGAGCACGATCCGCTTGCGGTGCCGGCCTACGTCGGGGTCAGGCACGGGCACGGCCGAGAGCAGCGCCCCGGTGTACGGGTGCTTCGGCTCGACGTAGAGCTCGGTGCGGTCGGCGGTCTCCACGATCTGGCCCAGGTACATGACCATCACGCGGTCCGAGATGTGCCGCACGACGTTGAGGTCGTGCGCGATGAAGATGTACGTCAGCCCGAAGTCGCGCTGCAGGTCCTTGAGCAGGTTCAGGATCTGCGCCTGCACCGAGACGTCGAGCGCCGAGACCGGCTCGTCGCAGACGATCAGCTTCG
Organism: Actinomycetota bacterium; assembly: GCA_046765815.1. Taxonomy (GTDB): domain Bacteria; phylum Actinomycetota; class Thermoleophilia; order Gaiellales; family Gaiellaceae; genus PALSA-600. The sequence goes on along the minus strand of JBKPRG010000007.1, from coordinate 9,840 downwards.
GGTTGACCGCGAGCGCGCGCGCCACGCCGATCCGCTGGCGCTGCCCGCCCGAGAACTCGTGCGGGAACCGGTTGTAGTGCTCCGGGTTGAGGCCGACGACCTCGAGCAGCTCCTGGACGCGGCGCTTGATCTCCGCGTCGGTGCCGAGCTTGTGCACCTCGAGCGCCTCGGCGACGATGAAGCCGACGCGCTTGCGCGGGTTCAGCGAGGCGTACGGGTCCTGGAAGATCATCATCATCTCGCGGCGGAACGGCCGCATCTCCGCCCGCGAGAGCCTGGTGATGTCCTGGCCGCGGAACAGCAGCTTGCCCGAGGTCGGCTCGAGCAGCTTCATCACGCAGCGGGCCATCGTCGACTTCCCGCAGCCGGACTCGCCGACCACGCCGAGCGTCTCGCCCTCACGGATCGCGAAGGTGACGCCGTCGACGGCCTTCACGGAGGCGACTTCCTTCTGGAAGACGATGCCGCGCGTGACCGGGAAGTGCTTCTTGAGGTTCTCGACGACGAGGAGCTCGTCGCCGCGCAGGTCGAGCTGCGTGTCCGCCGCAGCTTGCTGCTGCGTGGTCGCCACTACGCTGCCTGGCCTTCGCCGAGCATGCCGGCGAGGAGCTTAGCCGCCTCGCGCTCTTTCGTCTCCTCGTCCAGGTGGCACGACTGCAGGTGGCCCGGGTCGTTCGCGACCGGCAGGAGGCCGGGATCCTGCTCGCGGCAGATCGGCATCACGTACGGGCAGCGCGGATGGAAGCGGCACCCGCTCGGCGGCCGCAGCAGCGACGGCGGTTGACCCTGGATCTGCACGAGGCGCTCGACGTCGGCGTCGAGTCGCGGCAGCGAGCCCATGAGCCCCCACGTGTAGGGATGGTGCGGCTTCTTGAAGATCTGGCTGACCGCGCCCTTCTCGGCCACCTCGGCGGCGTACATGACGACCACGTCGTCGGCGATCTCGGCGACGACGCCCAGGTCGTGGGTGATCATGACCACGGCGCTGCCGAACTCCTCCTGGAGCTTCTCGATCAGCGTCAGGATCTGGGCCTGCGTCGTCACATCGAGCGCGGTCGTCGGCTCGTCGGCGATCAGCAGGTCGGGGTTGTTGATCAGCGACATCGCGATCATCACGCGCTGGCGCATGCCTCCCGAGAACTGATGCGGGTAGTCGTCGAGCCGGCGATCCGCACGCGGGATGCCGACCGCCTTCAGCAGGTCGAGCGCACGGGCGCGTGCCTGCTTGTGTGACACGTCCTCGTGCAGCTGCATCGCCTCGGCGAGCTGGTCCCCGATCTTGTGCACCGGGTTCAGGCTCGTCATCGGGTCCTGGAAGATCATCGCGATCTCGTTGCCGCGGATTTCGCGCAGCCGGCGCGGGCTCGCGGTCAGCAGGTCCTCGCCTTTCCAGAGAGCGGTCCCCGACGACATGGCCGACCGCTTCGGATTCAGGCCCATGATCGTCAGGCATGTGACGCTCTTGCCGGACCCCGACTCGCCCACGATGCCGAGCGTCTGGCCCTTGTCGACGCTGAAGGAGACGCCGTCGACGGCGCGCACGACCCCGTCGTCAGTCCTGAAGTAGGTCTTCAGGTCGTTGACTTCGAGCAGGGCCATCAGTCGGTCCTCCGGGGGTGCAGTGAACCGGGCGCGTGGTGCGCCCGGGGTGTCGCGAGGGAATTCAAGCCTAGCTCAGCCTAATACGTGGGTCGATAACCGCGTACAGCAGGTCGACCATGAGGTTGAACACAATGATGCAGAGCGTGGCGAACACGACCACCCCCTGCGTCGTCGGCAGGTCGAACGTCTCGATGGCGTTGACCGCGGTCTTGCCGAGCCCCTGCAACCCGTAGACCGACTCCGTGAAGATCGCGCCGCCGAGCGCGACGCCGATGTCCATGCCGAGCATCGTCACGACCGGCAACAGCGCGTTGCGCAGGACGTGCGAGCGCATGACGAGCCACTCGGGCGCACCCTTGGCGCGCGCCGTGCGGACGTAGTCCTCCCCGAGCGTCTCCATCACGTTCGCCCTGATCATCCGCACGTAGATAGCCGCGAACAGGATCGCGAACGTCGCCCACGGCAGGATCAGGTGATAGGCCCACTGCACCGGACCACCGCAGCTCCCAGATGGGTTGATCAGGTCGCAGTAGCCGCTGATCGGGAAGATCCCGAACTTGAAGCTGAAGAAGTAGACGAAGATCAGGCCGATCCAGACCGGGTGCGCCGAGATCCCGATCAGGACGAACACCATCGCTATTCGGTCGAGCAGCGATCTCGGTCTCAGCGCGGAGAGGATCCCCACTGGCAGCGCGATCAGCATCCAGAAGACGACCCCGCCGAACACCAGCGAGGCCGTGACCGGAGCGGCTTGGCCGACTGTGTAGTTGACGCTCTGGCGGTTCGTGAACGAGCGGCCGAGGCTCGGCTCCTTCAGGTGCGGACCGCCCCTGACGCTGAACGGCATCAATCGGCCGAAGAACTTGTAGTACTGGAACCAGAGCGGCTTGTCGGTCCCGAGGTAATGCTCCGCGCGCTTCACGCACTCGGCCGTCGCGCGCTGGCCGCAGGCGAGCCGGGCCGGGTTGGCCGGGATCGCGTAGAAGATGATGTAGGTGACGATCGTCACCGCGATGAAGAGCACCACGGCCCACATGACGCGGCGGATCAGGTAGTGGAACACAGGTCCGGGACTTTAACGGATGGTTTGTTGAAGCAGTGTTGAGAGGGCGAATTCAATGATCGAAATGGGGCGCCCTTCCGGGCGCCCCATTTCTCACCGGCTCTCTACTTGAGGCAGAGGGCCGCCAGGTCGACGCTGTACGTCGAGTTGAAGGTGAAGCAGCCGACGCGGCTCGACACCAGGATGCGGTCGTTGAAGTTGCTGCGTGCAGCCCATGGCGGGTTCTGAGCGAACATCTTGACGTCCAGATCCCCGTACGTCTTGTACCGCTGGGCGCCCGACTGCAATGCGGCTGCCCGCATCGCCTTGTTGAAGGTCGGGTCGTTGAAGTACGCGACGTTGTTGTTGTTCGACGCGTGCAGGCTGTCGCCCGACAGGAGCACGTTGATGAAGTCGTACGGATCGGCGTAGTCGGCGATCCAACCTTCGGTCGTGACGTCGAACGGCTCACCGCGGGTGCCTTCCTTGTCGATCTGCACCGCGCGGGCGAACAGGTGGGTGTTCACGTTCAGGCCGATCTGCTTCAGGTTGAACTGGTAGATCTGAGCCTGGAGCGGAGCCGCACCACGGTTCGAGGTGTAGAGCTCGACCGTCGTGCCGTCCTTGACCCCCGACTTCGCCATCCACTTCTTGGCGGTCGTGAGATCCGGCCCCTTCAGCGGGTACAGGTTGGCGTCACGGAAGCCGGCCATGCCCGGAGGCAGAATCTGGTCGGACCGCTTGCCGGCCAGGTAGCCGCTCTGTACGAGAAGCGCCTTGCGGTCGATCGCGTAGTTGATCGCCTTCGCGAGCGCCGTGCCACCTGCGCCCTTGAACATCGGGCGGTCATGGTTGAACGCCAGGTAGCTCACGCCGAGCTGCGGCTTGACCCAGAACTGGCCCTTGTTGAGGCCGTACTTCTGGGCCGCCTCGGCGTACGACGCGGGCGGGATGCCGCCGGCGGCGTAGTCGGTCGCGCCCTGCTGCGCCCGCAGGTACGTGGCATCGAGCGAGTTGCCGATCACGTAGTTGAACTGCGTGACGTTGTGCGGCCGCTTGCCCTTGTAGTTCGGGTTGCGCTTGATCGTGATCGACTTGTTCGGCACACGATCGGAGATGTAGTACGGGCCCGCGGACGGCGGTGTCTCGACGCCGTTCGGGTCGTGCGGCAGGTTCGTCGGGATGGCGCAGAAGAAGGGCATCGCCATCCGCGCGAGGAAGTCAGGCGCGGACTTCGTCAAATTGACGATCAGATGGTTGCCACTGACCTTGACGCCGGAGACCGGCGACTTGTCGGAGCCCACGACGTCCTGGAAGAACGGCAGGGAGGGCGACTGCATCTTCGGGTCCGCGTCGCGATCGAACGCTGCCTTGAAGTTCGCGGCCGTGACGGGCTGGCCGTTCGAGAACTTCGTGAAGCTGGCGTTGACCGTGAAGTCATAGGTCTTCCCGTTGTTCGAGACCTTCGGGAAGCCTGCGGCTGCCTCGGGCGTGAGCTGCGAGCCCTTCGCCCCGTTGGCGTCCGGATAGTTGAACAGCTTCAAGCACGTTGCGTACTCGATCTCCCAGCCCGTCGACAGGTAGTCGAGGGCCGGATCCGTGTAGTCGACATCAGTCGCGAGGTCCACCGTCAGCGTGCCGCCCGTTGCGCCGGACTTGCCGGTCTTGGCGACAGCGCTGCCTGCAAACACCGCGAGTAGAGCGATGGCGACCGTAACGGTCGAAAGCCACAGCTTTCTACTCAACGACTTGCTCCTTTCTTGGGGTTGAGCCGACGACGAGGGAGTCCCCGGCTCAGGCGCAGAACGCATCCTCGGTCACATCTGACGAGGCGGCGGCAGTTTAGTTAGTTCTTGGTTAAGCGCAAACCGAGGTCTGCAGTAGCCCGATCGAGAGGCTCGATCAAGCCGTCTCGAGCCGATTCGCGCTAGTGCGTCGAGCGGGGATCGAACGCGTCGCGGAGGCCGTCGCCGAGCAGGTTGAAAGCAAGGGTCGTGATCAAGACGGCGAGGCCCGGCCAGACCATCAACCACGGCTGGACGGTGTAGTAGTCCGGCGCGGTGCCGAGCAGGTTGCCCCAGCTGGCGGTCGGCTGCTTGATGCCGACGCCGAGGAACGACAGCCCGGCCTCGGCGAGGATGAAGCCGGCCACGGAGAGCGTCGAGTAGACGGTGATCGGGGCCACGAGGTGCGGCAGGATGTGCGAGCGGATGATCCGCCAGTCGCCCGAGCCGGTCATGCGTGCGGCTTCGACGAACTCCTTCTCGCGCAGACTGAGCACGACCGCGCGCATGATGCGCGCCGGGTAGTACCAGCCGAACACCGAGAAGATCACGAAGAGGGTGAAGACGCCCCTTCCGAGCACGCCGCTGAACGTGATGTTGTTCAGGCTGTCGCCGATCGTCGACGCGAGCGCGATCGTGAAGAGCACGAACGGGAAGGCCATCGTGATCTCCGTCACGCGGGAGATGACGGTGTCGACCCAGCCGCGGAAGTAGCCGGCCATCGCACCCATGAGGACGCCGATCGTCATTGCGCCCAGCGTCGCGAGCAGCGCGACCTCGAACGAAACCCGCGCGCCGTAGAGGAGGCGCAGGAACTCGTCGCGGCCGAGGGTGCTGTCTGCGCCGAGCGGCAGGAACGTCGTCCCACCGAGGCCGTTGTCGACGTGCTGCCACGGCCCGATCGGGGCGCCGAGCGGCGTCAGTGCGTTGTAGAACTGGTCGTTCGGGCCGTGGCCCAGGAAATGCCGTGCGATCGGCGCGCCGAAGAACGCCGCGAAGATCAGAAAGATGATCGTGATGCCGCCGCCGATCGCTATCTTGTCGCGCCTGAACCGGCGCCAGACCTGCTCCCAGTAGCCGCGGGCCTTGATCTCGATCTCGCCGAGCTCAGTCCCTGACTCGAGTGCGATCGAGCCGGCAAGGCCGGCGCCGGCGCCGCCGAGGACCTTTTCCTTTTGCGACACGGATCCGGAGGTTATCGGGTCATCGGCGGTCCGGTGATTCCAACGGCCGATTCAGAGGATTAAGGCGGCATTAACTGGGCCCTGGTTCGCGACGGCGAACCAGGGCCCCGAAATGGGGAGCGCGAGGGTTAGCGGGTCGTCTTCGCGGCCGTTGCCGTGAACGAGAACGTGCCGCTCGAGTCGGTCTGCGTGCCCGAGCAGGTTCCGTGCGTCCTCGACGCGAGGCCGGTCTTCGTCCCGTAGACCTTGGTGAAGGTCGTGGGCGAGCCGCCCGTCGGCGTGAACGTGCCGGTGAGCTTGAGCAGGACCCAGTGCGTGTTGTTGATCCATGCCGATCCGCCGCTCGACGCGTGGATCGTCACCGACGAGGTCACGTTGTTGATCGTGCACGACGCGACGATGGACTGGGAGCCCTTGCCCCCGGCGGCAACGGCGGACGTCACCGCGAGTCCGGCAAGCGCGACGACGAGAGCGACGCCGCAGATAAGACGCTTCATCGAATCCCTCCTTTCGCTTTCGATGACCACTTACCCGGCCCGTGCGCCGTGGACGCGAGATTCGCGCAGGTTTTGCGTGCCTTTTACGTCACCAGCGCCAGCCGCTCGGGCGGCGTCGGGTGCGTGAAGAGCAGCAGGTAGACGAGGCGCGGCGGGTCGAGGTCGCTGAGGTTCGAACGCGCCAGCGCAACGTGCGCTTGGACGAATGCGTCACGGTCGTCGGTCAGTTCGAGCGAGAAGCGGTCGGCCGCGCGCTCCCACCGGCGCGAGATCCAGGCGCCGAGCGGCAGGCCGACGAGCTCGAGCGCGAGGAAGAGCAGCGCCGCACGCGGATAGTCGCTCGGGCCCGGCGTGCCGAGCACTGCCCAGAGCAGAAGCACGCCCGCGGCGGCGCCTCCCATTGCGAGCAGCGTGCCCTTGAGGACGTGCCGCTCCCGCCGGTGCCCCAGCTCGTGCGCGACGACCAGCTTCAGCTCGCGCTCGGACGCGCCGTCGAGCAGCGTGTCCCAGACGACGACGCGCCGCGTCGCGCCGATCCCGGACACGTAGGCATTCGTCTTCGCCGTGCGCTTGCTGGCGTCGGCGACGAGGATGTCGTGCACAGGCACGCCGGCCCGCTCGGCCAGCGAGCGGAGCTCCCCGGCCAGGCGCTCGTCGTCGAGGGGCCGGAAGCGGTTGAAGAGCGGCTCGAGCACGACGGGCGCAACGAACGAGAGCAGCAGCACGGCCGCGGCAGCGGCCGCCGCCGCGGCTAGAGGCCAACGGCTCGGGAACGCGTGCGTCAGCGCGATCAATGCCGTCCATGCGACCACGGCGATCACGACCCCGACGGCCAGTCCCTTGGCGCGGTCGGTGAGCCAGCTGCGCAACGTCTGCCGCGAGAAGCCCCACCGCCGCTCGCGAACGTAGCCGCGCCAGAAATCGAGCGGCAGACACACGAAGGTGGCAGCCATCGTCACGAAAGTCGCCCAGAGCGCCGCCGCGCCCGCCCAGCCGAATGGTTCGCGGTCGACGACCGCACAGGCCGCGTACAGAAAGGCCACGAGGAGCAGGCGCGCGAGCGCCGCCCAGTACAGCGGACGGTGGTAACGCGCCGCGCGCTCGCGATCCTCGGGCGAGAACTCCATCGCCCCGAGCGTAGGGTGTTCGCGCGATGAAGGTTGCCGTCGTCGGCGGGGGCATCGTTGGGCTCGCCTGCGCGTGGGAGCTCGCCCGCGGCGGCGCCGAGGTCGAGGTCCTCGAGGCGGGGACGGTCGGCGGCGGTGTCTCGCTCGGCAACGCAGGCTGGGTCTGCCCGTCGATCAGCTCCCCGCTCCCAGCGCCCGGGATGGTCCGCGAGGGGCTGAATCAGCTGGTGCATCGGAAGGGCGCCTTCACGATCCGGCCGCGACTCGATCCAACGCTCGCACGCTGGCTCTGGTCGTTTGGCAGCCATTGCAACGAAGCACGTTACGAAGAGGGCACACGCGCGTTACTAGAGCTCAACAGGCGAACGATGGAGCTGTACGACCGATACCGCGACGAGGACGTCGAGTTCGAGATGCACGAGACCGGCCTCGTGACCGCCGCGCTGACCGAGGCGGCGCTGTCGTCGCATCGGCGGTTCGCGCAACTGCTGCGCCGGCTCGGCTATTCGGGCGAGATCGCCGACCTGGACGGCGCGCAGGCGGCGGAGTTGGAGCCGGCGCTCGACGGCAACCGCATCGCCGGTGCGGTCTACACGCGGCTCGACCGGCACGTGCGGCCGGAGTCGCTGACCGCGGCCCTCGCGCGTTCCCTACGCGCGACCGGTGCGACGATCCGCGAGCATCGACGGGTGGAGTCGCTCGACGCGGTCGAAGCGGACAAGCTCGTCGTCGCCGCGGGGCTCGGCTCCGTCGAGCTCCTGCACCCGCGCGTGCCGTGCGTCGGCGCCAGGGGCTACAGCATTACGGTCACAGGCACCGGTACGCCACCGGCGCATCCGCTCTACCTCGCCGAGGCCAAGCTCGCCGTCAGCCCGTTCGCCGACGGCGTCCGGATTGCCGGCGTGCTCGAGCTCGGCGCGCGCACCGCGAGAGCGCCCGCGGGCACGGCGACCAAGTTGCTTCGCGCAGCCGAGCCGTACCTCAGTGGCTGGCGGCCCGCCTCGACCGACGAAGCCTGGGCGGGGCTCCGCCCGGCGACCGCCGACGGCCTACCCCTGATCGGCGCCGTTCCGGACCGGCCCAACGTGTACATCGCCGCGGGGCACGCGATGCTCGGCGTCACGCTCGCGCCGGCGACCGCCGCCGCGTTGGCGCCGCTCGTGCTGCGCGGCGAGCAGAGCGCGGTGCTCGCGCCGTTCGACCCTAGCCGGCCAGCGCGTCCGCGCCGGCGACGACCTCGAGGATCTCCTGCGTGATCTCGGCCTGGCGCGCGCGGTTCATCGCCAGCGTGAGGCTGTCGATCAACTCGCCGGCCGCCTTGGATGCGTTCCGCATCGCGGTCATGCGCGCGCCCTGCTCGGACGCCGCCGACTCGAGCAGCGCGCGGTAGAGCTCCGTCTCGACGTAGACCGGCAGCAGCCGCGCAAGGATCTCCTCCGGCTCAGGCTCGTAGATGAAGTCGGGCGTGCCGCCGGTCTGCTCCTCGTCCTCCCCGCTTCCTTCGAGCACGTCCTGCGGGATCGGCAGCACGTCGCGCACCGTCACGCGCTGCACGAGTGGCGAGACGAACGCGTTGTAGACGATGACCACGCGATCGACGTCCTTGTTGACATAGGCCTCGGCCAGCGCGTGCGCCATCGCCTGCGCGTCGCGGTACTCGGGGCGGTCGCTGAAGCCCGACCAGGCCTGGCCGACCTCGAGCTTTCGGAAGCGCAGCGTCGAGCCGGCCTTCTTGCCCGACGGGTAGAACACCGCCTCCTGGCCGTCCGCCCGCACCTCGCGCATGACGACGAACGCTCGGCGGAGGACCTGCGCGTTGAAGGCGCCCGCCAGGCCGCGGTCGCCCGTGACCGGCACGATCGCAACCCGCTCGATGTTCTCCCTCCGCTCGAGCAACGGGAGACGAACGGCGCCGGCGGCCTGCGAGACGCCGGCCATCAGCTCCAGCATCCGATCCGCGTACGGCCGCATCGCCTCGATGCGCATCTGCGCACGGCGCAGCCGCGCCGACGCGACGAGCTCCATCGCTCGCGTCAGCTTGCGCGTGTTCGTAATCGAGCGGACGCGCCGCTTGAGGTCCTGCGTCGAGGCCACTTAGGCCGCGGCCTCCTGCTCCGTGCTCGGCTGGAACCGGCCCTTCACCTTCTCGATCTCGCCGGTCAGCTGCTCGGCCGCGTCGTCGGGCAGATCGCCGCTCTCCCGGATCGACTTGTAGATCGACCCGTCAGCCCGCAGGTGCTCGCGCAGCTCGTCCTGGAAGCGCGGAACGTCCTCGGTCGGGATGTCGTCGAGCAGGCCGTTGACGCCTGCGAAGAGCGCGACCACCTGATCCTCCATCGGCCACGGCTGGTACTGCGGCTGGTTGAGCGTCGCGACCATCTTCTCGCCGCGGTTGAGCGCGTTCTGCGTCGCCTGGTCGAGCTCGGAGCCGAACTGGGCAAACGCCTCCAGCTCGCGGTACTGGGCGAGATCCAGACGGAGGCGCCCAGCGACCTTCTTCATCGCCTTCGTCTGCGCCGACGCACCGACGCGCGACACGCTCGTGCCGACGTTGACGGCCGGCCGCACGCCGGAGAAGAAGAGGTCGGACTGGAGGAAGATCTG
>JBKPRG010000006.1:0-6397 GCA_046765815.1 Actinomycetota bacterium | reverse complement strand
CCGTGCTGGGGCGCGTGGTCAAGGGGCTCGCCGTCGTCGACCGGATCGGCAAGCTCGGCGACCCGGCGACCGAGAAGCCGACCAAGCGCGTCGTCGTCCGGCACATCACGATCCGTCTGCGGTGACAGGCGCGGTCGTGCTCGCCGCGGGCGCGGCGACGCGCTACGGCGCACCGAAGCAGCGGGAGCTCCTCCCCGCCGTGCTGGCGGCGCTCGAGGGCATCGCGCCCGTGGTCGTGGTGCAAGGCGCGTACGAGCTCGAGGTGCCCGGCGCGCGCGTCGTAGACTGCCCGAACTGGGCCGACGGCCCAGGTGCGTCGCTGCGCTGCGGGCTGGCCGCGCTACCGGATGAGGTGACGCACGCCCTCGTCGTCCTGGCGGACGGACCCAATCTCGATCCCCTGGCGGTCCAACGACTTCTAGACAATCGCGACGCGGGCGCGATCGTCAGCGCGAGCTACGACGGCAACCGCAGCCACCCGGTCGTGCTCGACCGCTCGGTCTGGGGCGACATTCCCGACGAGGGCGCGCGCGCGCTCGAACCGGTGCTCGTCGACTGCTCTGACCTGACGCCGCCGGGCGACGTGGACTACCGCTAAAGCGGCGTACGAAGCGCCGCGAGCTTCTGCTTGAGCTCCGGCGACATCGGCTCGGCGGTCGCGACGCGCACGTAGTGACGGAGTCGCTCCTCGAAGCGGTAGCGCTTCGCGCACCAGGTGCAGTCGTCGAGATGCTTCTGCGCCTCGGCGACCTCGTCCCGCGACAGCACGCCGTCGAGGAACGGCTGCATCAGCTCCTCGCACTTCTCGCACCAGTCGATCACGTCGGCACCACCGTGTCCGCGAGGTTCTTTTTGAGGATACGCCTGCCGCGGTGCAGGCGCGACATCACGGTGCCGATCGGGATGTCGAGAATCTGGGCGGCGTCGGCGTACGAGAACTCGCCGATGTCGACGAGCACGAGCACGTCGCGGAAATCGTGCGGCACGTCGGCGAGCGCGTCGACGATCGAGTCCTGGCTCAGCCGGTCGAGGACGCGCTCCTCGTCGACGGTGCCGTCGGCCGACTGTCCCTCCAGCTTGTTGTAGAGGAAGTAGTCGCCCGCCTCGGTGTCGAGCGAGGTCGTCTGCGGGGAGCGCTGCTGGCGCCGCCCCCGGTCGATGTTGAGGTTGGTGAGGATGCGGAGGAGCCAGGCGCGCAGGTTGGTGCCGGGCGTGAACTGCCGCCAGGACCGGAACGCGCGCTCGTAGGTCTGCTGGACGAGGTCCTCGGCTTCCTCGCGCGAACCGACGAGGCGGCGGGCGACGCGATACACCTGGTCACTCAACTGGAGCGCCTCCTCCTCGAAACGGACGCGGGCGCGCGCCTCTTCGGCGAGCCTGCGGGCTTCAGCAGTCGACGGTGCGCTCTCGCTCATCCGGCGGCCACCCTAGCAACCACTTCAACGACGTTTGGACTGCGCCGATTCCCGAAATAGCCCATCCACAACGAGACCGGGAGGTAGGCGACATGGAAGGCACCGACGTCGTCACGTACGACGAGGACAAGTTGGGAACGGTGCTCGAGCAGCGGGACGACTTCGTGATCATCGAGTCCGGCCACGTGTTCAAGAGCAAGCACGCGATCCCGCGCGACTTCGTCCATGAGCAGGACGGTGTGCTGGTCGCCACCGTGGCCAAGGACGTCGTCATGGATTCGCCGAAGATCGAGAACGGCACCTTCGATGCCGAGGCGATCCGGCGCCACTACGGGCTCGATGTGCCGTACGAAGGCGAGCCAGAGGCGATCGACGAGCGGCGAGAGGCCCTAAGCTAGAACCTGCTCGCGAAACCCGCCGCGCGCCATCAGCTCGAGCAAAGCTGCCCGAGTGACGCGCTCGTCGTCGTAAGCGAGCTGCACCTGCCCCATGAGGTTCGCGTTCGCAGCTTCGAGGCCCTCTGCGCCCTCGAGCGTCTTGGCGAGCCGCATCACACATCGCTCGCACCGGATCCCGCTCACCTGGATCGTCTCAGAGACCGTGGCCACTCGGTCAGCCTAGCGAGCGGGCGACGACGTCCGCGGTCGCATCCTGCGCGGTCGGCTGCGCCGCCTGCAACTCGGCCTCGCACCACGCCGGATCGATGCGCGCGAGCGCGGCGGCGCCGCCGAGCTCGCGCGCAGCCGCGCCGACAAGCTCCAGCAGTTGTGCACCGAGCTCGGATGCGCGCACGACGCGCGTGCCGTCTGGATGGAGGAGCTCCGCCGCCGGTCCGAACCGTGCCGCCGACCAGCGGTTCTGCACGTAGTCGGCGCGGCCGCGGTCACCAAGCTCGGCGGTGTCGACGGGGAGGCCGCCGTCGAGCGCGGTCGCGCAGAGCGCCTGGAGCAGCGCCGCGAACGCAACGGAAAGTCGAACGTCCGTCAGCTGGTCCGGCATGCGCACCTCGAGCGTGCCGAGCTTCGGGTGCGGGCGTACGTCCCACCAGGTCCGCGTGTAGTCCTGGGTGACACCGAGGCGCACGAGCCGCTCGACCCACGACTCCCACTCGCCGTACGACGCGAACGCGGGCGCGACGCCGGCGCGCGGCAACTCGGCCAGCACCGGCGCGCGGTTGGACGCCATCCCGGTCAGCTCGCCCGCGTACCACGGCGAGTTCGCGGACAGCGCGAGCACCACCGGGAGCCAGGGCGTCACCGCCTGGAGACAGCGCCAGCACGCAGTCGCCGAGGGCATGCCGACGTGCACGTGCAGGCCCTGCACGCCCTGGCGACGGACCGAGATGCCGCCGTAGCCGAGAAACGTGACGTAACGCTCCTCTTTCACGATCGGCTGCGCCTCCGGCTTGGCGAATGGGTGCGTCGCGGCGGCGGCGATCGTCAGCCCCTCGCGGTCGGCCGCATCGGCCGCCGCGCGCCGCAGCAGAGGCAGCGCCTCGTCCACCTCCGCGATCGATGTGCAGATGTCGGTGTTGGTCTCGAAGACCGACGCGAACAGCTCCGTCTTGAGGCGGCCCGGGAGCTCGACCCCCTCGACCCCGCGCAGGATGCGGTCGACCGCCGGCAGCTGGTCGAGTGTGCCCGGGTCGAGGATCATCAGCTCTTCCTCGACACCGAGCGAAAAGGCAGGCGACTCGCCGAAGTGCTGTTCGATCAATGCGTCTTGACGCCGTGCACCGGCCGCCCCGCCGCGATCCACGCGTAGTACGACGCGCTCGGGCCGAACTCGGAGCGGTAGCCGGTGACCCGCGGGTTGCGGCCGACGTCGCGGGCACGCGCAGCGTGGCGTAGGAGATTCGGGTCGTCGAGCTCCTGCCAGACGAGGATGAGGTGCGCCGCGGTCATGAACTCGGCAATGAACGAGCAGCCCGACGCCGGGCACGGGAACGGATCAGTGCGGACGCAGAACCACCCATCGCGATCAGAGCTGTCGTCATCCTCCCAGAGCTCGACCTCGTCGAGCTCGAGCGTCGACTGATCGTCGAAGACGATGTGCCCGCGCTCCATCGCGGAACAAGGTAGCGGCGCGGGAGGTTGCGGAAGACCGGCCGAACGTCAGCGCGGGGTCTGGCCGAGCGTCACGCTGACGGTCTTCTGCGAGTCGCCGCGGTAGATCTCGAGCTTCACCTTGTCGCCGGGCTCCTTCTGCGCGATCGCGTTGCGGAGCTCCTCGAGGGTCGACACCTTCTGACCGTCGATGCCGATGATGATGTCGCCGCCGATCGCGTACGAGTTGCCGCCGACGACGACCTTCGTCTGCCCGGCGCGCAGGCCCGCCTTCTTGGCGCCGCTGTTGGCTTCCACCGTCTCGATCAGCAGTCCCTGGTTCGTCGGGAGCTTGAACAGCGTGGCGAGCTGCTGCGTGACGGGCGTGCTCGAGATGCCGATGAATGGATGCTGCGCCTTGCCGGTCTTGACGATCTGCGCGGCGACGTTGCGCACCGTGTTGATCGGAATCGCGAAGCCGATGCCGATGTTGCCCTGCTGGCCCGTGTTCCCGGTCGAGATCTGCGACGTGACGCCGATCACGCGGCCGGCGGCGTCGATCAGCGGGCCGCCCGAGTTGCCGTGATTGATCGCCGCATCGGTCTGAATCGCGTGGTCGATCTCGAGCTGGGCAGCCGTCGGCGCGAGGATCTGGCGCTGCACGGCGCTGACGAGGCCGCTCGTGAGCGTGCGCGTGAACCCGAACGGGTTCCCGATCGCGTAGACGGCGTCGCCGACGGTGACCGCGTCGGAGTCGCCGAGCGGCAGCGGCGTGAGCGCCCGCGCGTGCACGTTCACCTTCAGCACGGCGGTGTCGGTGGACGGGTCGGAGCCGACGACCGCCGCGGCGAGCTGGTCCTGCCCCGAGAACGAGACGCGCAGCTTCGTCGCGCCCTGGATCACGTGGTAGTTCGTGACGATGTGGCCGGCCTTGTCGATCACGAAGCCGGAGCCGAGCGACTCCGCAGTCTGCGTCTGCGGAGCGAAGCTGAACGGATCGGTGGTCTGAGTGACTGTCGTCGCCGTGATCTGCACGACGCCGGGCGCGTCGCGCCGGTAGATCTGCTCCGGCGTCAGCCCTTTCACAACCGCGGGCTGCAGCGAGGCGTTGTTGAAGCCACCCTGTGCGAGCGGCGAAATCTGTTTGATCGTGGTGTGGCTGCCGAGCTTGCCGAGCAGCGCTGCACCGCCGAGCGCGAGCGCGCCGCCGACCAGGGCGACGCCGACGAGCTCTGCCACACGCACGGGGTTTCTGGGCACGTTCACCGTTATAACCGTTCAGTGTTCAAGGAACTCGATCACCGATTAAACGGCGATTAAGGAACCGCAGGAAGTCGAAAACCCCGACTTGCTGGCGGCTCCGGCGAGGCGCAGAATCGGCTCATGGGGCGCTTTCGGCTGCTCGGCGCCGCAACGGGCGCCGTCTTCGCGGTCTTAACAGTCGCGGCGTTCACGATCGCACCGGGGCCGTCCTCGGCCGCAGACGTGAAGGTGATCGAGTACTACACGCAGCACGGAAACGCGGCCATCTGGCAAGCAGTGCTCGCCGGCTTCGCGATCGTGTGCTTCGTGTGGTTCGCAGCCGTCTTCTCGAATGGGTCTCCGGTCGGGTCGGCTGTGCTCGTCAGCGCTGCGGTGATGTCCGCCCTCTATTCCGTGACCCTCGGAGCATGGGAGACGCTCGGCGAGAACTTCAAGGACGTCGCGATCGTCGACGTCAGCAGCGAGAGCTACCGCGACGCTCATTTCCTCTACGACGTCGGCGTCGGAGCGGCACACATGGCGCTTTTCATGGACGCGGCGTTCGTCGGCGCCACCGCAGCTGTGCTCTTCACTGCGACCGTCCCGCGCCGGCGCTTAGGTGCGATCGGCGTCGTGCTGACCGCGGTTCTCCTGCTCAACGCGCCGCTACAGATCTTCGGCACCGCCGACTGGACGGAGGCCGTCGGGACCGTGGCGTTCCTGGGCTTGCTCGGGTGGGTGTTCCTGCTGAGCGTCGCCCTCACCGCCCGGCTATGGCGCAACTCGGCTGAGGTCGCCGCGGCAACCGCAACCTAGGGAACGCCTGGTGAAGGAGCTCTTCCTCCTCGACCCCGATGTCGTGTACCTGAATCACGGCTCCTACGGCGCCTGCCCGCGGCCGGTGTTCGAGGCGTACCAGCGCTGGCAGCGCGAGCTCGAGCGTGAGCCCGTCGAGTTCCTGGCGCTGCAGCGGCGCCTGCCCGAGTTGCTCGACGAGGCGCGGCTGCGCCTCGCGGCGTACGTCGGCTCAGCGCCCGGCGATCTCGCGTTCTACGCGAACTCCACGTCAGGCCTGAACGCGGTCGTGCGCTCGCTTCGGCTCAGTCCCGGCGACGAGGTGCAGATCGGCGACGCCGAGTACGGCGCGATGGGGATCCTCTGGCAGTTCGTGGCGGAGCGCACCGGCGCGACGATCGTGCGCGCGCCGTTCGACTCGCTCACGCCGGGGCCGAAGACACGCGCCGTCTTCTGCTCGCACGTCGAATGGTCGAGCGGGCGCGTCAACGACCTCACCGCGCTGTGTGCAGAGACCCGCGCGGCCGGCGCGGTGTCGATCGTCGACGGCGCACACGCGCCGGGACACGTCGACGTCGACCTGGCGGCGCTCGGTGCCGACGTGTATGCGGGCAACTGCCACAAGTGGCTATCGGCCCCGAAAGGCTCGGGTTTCCTCTATGCGCGCCCTGAGATGCACGAGTGGATCGAGCCGCTCGTCGTCTCGTGGGACTGGGTCGACGGCGCATCCTTCCCCGAGCGGCACCGGTGGCAGGGCACGCGCGACCCTTCTGCGCTGCTGGCAGTGCCGGCGGCGATCTCCTTTCAGGAGGAGCACGACTGGCCCGCGGTGCAAACGCGATGTCACGAGCTGCTCACGCGCTTCCGCGACGAGTCGGGTCTCGAGCCGTTGACCGACGC
>JBKPRG010000005.1:0-13045 GCA_046765815.1 Actinomycetota bacterium | reverse complement strand
CCGCCTTCGCCCGGCTTCGCGCCTTGCGCCATCTTGATCTGCAGCTCGTCGGCGTTGACGAGATAGTCGATGTTGACGCCGAATCGGCCCGACGCGACCTGCTTGATCTTCGAGCGGCGCTCGTCGAGATAGCGCTCGGGGTCCTCCCCGCCCTCGCCGGTGTTCGAGCGTCCGCCGATGCGGTTCATCGCCACCGCCAGCGTCTCGTGCGCCTCGCGCGACAGCGAGCCGAGCGACATCGCGCCGGTCGAGAAGCGCTTCACGATCTCCGACGCCGGTTCGACCTCGTCGAGCGGGATCGCTTCACGGTCGCGGAAGCGCAAGAGCCCGCGCAGCGTCGAGCGGCGCGCCGCGTCAGCGTTCACCTCCGCCGCGAACTGCTCGTATGTGGTCCGTCCGCCGCCGCGAACGGCGTGCTGGAGCAGCGCGATCGTCTCGGGGTTCCACTGGTGGTGCTCGCCGTCGCGGCGCCAGGCATACAGCCCGACCACCGGCAAGAGCTCGCCCGCGCCTGCCGGGTACGCACGGCGGTGGCGTGCGAGCGCATCCTCCGCGAGGTGCTCGAGCCCGATGCCGCCGATGCGCGAAGACGTCCCGGTGAAGTGGCGCTCGATGAGCTCGGGCGCAAGCCCGACCGCCTCGAACACCTGCGCGCCGCAGTACGACGACAGCGTCGAGATCCCCATCTTCGAGATCACCTTGAGCAGGCCTTTGCCGATCGCCTTCAGCGCCCGCTCCTCGGCCTCGCTCTTCTCGAACTCGAGCCAGCCCTCGTCGACGAGCTCGCCGATCGTGGCGAGCATCAGATACGGGTTGACGGCGGCCGCGCCGTAGCCGATCAGGACAGCGACGCTCTGCACGCTGCGCGGTTCACCGGACTCGACGACGAGCCCGGCCTGGAGGCGCGTACCGGCGCGCACGAGGTGGTGATGGATCGCGCCGACGGCGAGCAGCGACGGAATCGGCACGCGCTCAGGCCCGACGGCGCGATCGGATACGACGAGGATGTTCGCGCCGTCGGCGAGCGCCGCGTCGGCTTCGGCACAGATGCGCTCAATGGCAGTGCCTAGGCCGGCGGCTCCCTGAGCCGTCGGCCAGGTGATGTCGAGCGTGTGCGCCTTGAACGCGCTCGTCTCGACCTGGCGCAGGCTCTCCAGCTCCTCGTCGCGCAGGATCGGGTTCTCGATCAGGAGCTGCCGCGCGTGCTCCGGCGTCTCGTCGAGCAGGTTCCGCTCGGAGCCGACGAGCGACTGGATGCTCATCACGATCGCCTCGCGGATCGGGTCGATCGGAGGGTTCGTGACCTGCGCGAACAGCTGCTTGAAGTAGGAGTAGAGGAGCGGCTTGCGGTTCGAGAGCGCGGCCAGGGGCGTGTCGTTGCCCATCGACCCGATCGCCTCCTCGCCGTTCGCGGCGAGCGGCGCGAGCATCACCTTCATGTCCTCGTGCGTGTAGCCGAACGCCTGCTGCAGTCGACGCAGCGGCTCGATCGAGCGCGGCCGCGGCGTGCGCGGCGGCAGGTCGGCGAGGCGGAGATGCGCGCGCTCGAACCACTCGCCGTACGGCTTGCGCCCGGCGACTTCCGCCTTCACCTCGGCGTCGGGAACGATCCGCCCCTGCGCGAGGTCGACGAGGAAGAGCTTGCCGGGCTGCAGGCGGCCCTTGCGTGCGATGCGATCGGCGGGCACGTCGAGCACGCCCGTCTCCGACGCCATGACGACCCAGCCGTCGGTCGTCTCGAGCCAGCGCCCGGGGCGCAGGCCGTTCCGGTCCAGGGTCGCACCGATCAATGTGCCGTCGGTGAACGCGATCGCGGCAGGCCCGTCCCACGCCTCGGTCAGACACTCGTGGAAGCGGTAGAAGCCGCGCAGCTCGTCCGGCACGTCGGTCCGGCCGGCGTACGCCTCCGGCACCATCATCATCAGCGCGTGCGGCAGCGAGCGGCCCGCAAGCACGAGCAGCTCGAGCACGTTGTCGAACGTCGCCGTGTCCGAGCCGCCCGGCCGGATCACCGGCAGCACCTTCGCCAGGTCGTCGCCGAAGAGCTCGGACACCAGCTGCGACTCACGGGCGCGGATCCAGTTGACGTTGCCGCGCAGCGTGTTGATCTCGCCGTTGTGTGCGATCAGGCGGTACGGGTGAGCGAGCTCCCAACTCGGGAACGTATTGGTCGAGAAGCGCGAGTGGACGAGCGCGAGCGCGCTCTGCAGGCGCTCGTCCGCGAGATCGGGGAAGAAGCGCCCGAGCTGCGGCGCGGTGAGCATTCCCTTGTAGACGAGGGTCCGCGCCGAGCAGCTCGGGACGACGAGCTCGGGGCCGGCCGTGCGCTCGGCGACGCGGCGCGCGACGTAGAGCTTGCGCTCGAGCGCGTCGCCGTCGAGGTCGGAGCCGATGAAGAGCTGCCGGATCGCAGGCTTGAAGAGGAGGGCCTGCGATCCGGCATGACGGCGGTCCACCGGTACGTCGCGCCACCCCAAGACGGAGAGACCTTCCGCGCGGACCGCTTCTTCGAAAAGCAACTCGAGCTCGCGCCGCCGCGACTCCTTCTGCGGCACGAAGCAGACGGCGACGCCGTAGCGGCCGGCCGGCGGCAGCACGAATGGAACCTGGGCGCGGAGGAACGTGTCGGGGAGCTGGACGAGGATCCCCGCGCCGTCGCCGGTGTCGGCATCGGCGCCGGCAGCACCGCGGTGCTCGAGGTTCTCGAGCGCCTCGAGCGCGCGGACGACAGTCTCGTGGCTCCGCGCGCCGTCGAGCCGCGCGACGAAGGCGACGCCGCACGAGTCGTGCTCGAAAGCTGGGTCGTAAAGCCCCTGCTGCCTCACCGGCCGTACCTCCCGCCTTTCTTTTGACTAGTCCGGCGGGGCGAGAGAAGGTGCGAGCCGGCTAGCCCTGTCTCGGGCGCGCGAACTTGACCGAAATCGTGAAGGCGGTGGAGGACGGCGCGCTCATTACTTCAAAGAGTAAAGCGCGCGCCGGACGGACGCAAGTCGGGACTAGCGGGCTCGGTGCGCCAGGGCCTGGGCGAGCTGCACCTCGAGCGCGCTGTCGGAGGCCGAGAGCGCGAACAGATGCAGCTCGATCACGACCCTCCCCACGCGCACGAAGACGAGGTCGAGGGCGACGTTGTCGAGCGAGCTCGTGACGAGCGAGCGGTAGGCGCGCAGCTCGTTCCCGGCCCCGGGGAGGGACACGCGCCTGAGCCTCGTCACCTTCGCGTCCGGATCGAGGCCCGACGCGTAGTCCTTCGCCTCGCACTTCATGTCCGCAAGCTGGGCCTCCTTGTCGAAGGCGGTGTGCGCGCTCTTGACCGAGGTGAAGACGGACGCCGTCACGTACGCGGCCTCGCGCTGGGTCGCCGTCACGAAGAACGGCGACGAGGCGTGGCCGCTCACGGTCAGCGCGTGCAGGTCAGGCGCGAAGGCGGCGCACGGGATCCCGGTGTCACCCGGGATCAGCTGTCCGCCCGGGAAGTCGGCGAGCGTCAGCAGGCTCCGCCTCGCGAGGGCCTGGTCGGCCGACCGGATCGAGACCCGCGGATCCGTCTCGCGGGGGACGATCGCCGCCGCCACGACGGACGGCGGCGCGGCAAGCGTCTGGCTCTTGCAGCCGGCCGGCGCAGTGGAGGGATCGAGGCACGAGCTCGTGAGATTGTCGACGGCGATCTGGAAGCTCGCCGTCTTGGCGATCGGCCGCCGTACCTCGAACGCGCCGTTCGCGTCGGTGACGTCGGCCGCCGTGGACGGGTCGTGGACGCCGCTCTGGTGCACGTAGACGCTGACCCCCGTCCGCGGCTTCCCGCCCGCGGCCAGCCGGCCCGTGATCACGGCGCTGTGCGACTTCGCCTCGTAGCGGGCATGGGCCGTCAGCGTGTTCGGGATTGGGACGAGCGCACGCAACTCGAACGCGCTCGCCGGCTCCGCGGTCCACGAGCTCGCCGGCGTGATGAGCGCCGACCAGGTGTAGGTCCCGGGCGCGCTCGGCATCCCGGTCAGCGGCAGCCCCAGGCCGAAGTCGAAGAAGACGAGGCCGCTCGCGTACGCGGCGGACGGCGCAGCGAACGGGCAGTAACGGATGACGTAGGACGGCGCCGCGCCGGAGTTGTCGACCTGGTCGACCGCCATCGGCAGCTGGATCGGATTGCCGAGCAGCTGCGCGGTCATGTTCCAGACGGCTGTGTGCGCGCCGGGCGCGCACGCCTGTGCGACTGGATCCGCCGCGTAGGCCGCGGGATCCGCGACGACGACCGAGCCGTTCACGAACTCGAACCCGTTGCCGCCGCCGCTCGTCACGGCGCCCAGCACCGCGCCGACCTCGGCGCCGACCTGGCCGGTGAGATCGAGCTGGTACCCCGACGGAACGGTCAGGTCGACCCGCGCCGCGACGCCCGGCGCGCTGTCCAGCGTGTGGCCGGCGAGATCGACGTCGGCGATGAAGAAGGACTGCCCGCTGACCGTCTCGACGTCGACGCTCAGCGTCGCGCCGTCGAACGGCGCCGCCGACCGGGAGACGGCCGAACCGACGCAGACGAGAGCAACTGCGCAGGCAGCTGTGAACACGACGAGCCGCCGCGGCATGGACCGCCTGTTCGCCTGCACGGTCTCACTGTAGGTACGGCGTCCGACAACTCAAGAGGCGAGCAGGCGGCGCACCTCGTCGTCGCTCACTGGACCGAAGTCCTCGTACCACGCGCCCACCGCGAGGAAGCGCGGCGGTGTGAGCACGCACACAACGCGGTCGACCTCCCGGCTCAGCTCGCGCGCCGTCGACTCCGCAGCGACCGGAACCGCCACGATCACCTCCCGCGGCAACCGGGCTGACGCGGCCAGCGCCGCAGCTCGCATCGACGCACCGGTCGCCAAGCCGTCGTCGACGAGGATCGCCGTCCGCCCGGCGAGCTCGAGCGGCGAACGCCCGCCGCGGTAGAGCCGCTCCTGGCGCTCGAGCTCCCTCGCCTCGACTTCCGCGATCGCATCGATCTCGTCGGGCTCGACCCGTGCCTCGGCAACGACGAGCGGATTCGTCACACGCACGCCGCCCGGCCCGATCGCCCCGACGGCGAGCTCCTCGTGACCGGGCACGCCGAGCTTCCGCACCGGGAACACGTCGAGCGGCGCGTCGAGGCCGCGCGCGACCTCGACCGCGACCGGGACGCCGCCGCGCGGCAGCGCGAGCACCACCACATCGTCTCGACCCGAGTACTCGTCGAGCTCGTCCGCCAGCAACTGCCCCGCGTGAGCACGGTCGCGGAAGCGCATGTCGCGGACGCTAACCGCTATCGATGCAGGTGACTGCCGCCCAGCATCCCGACGAGCAGCCAACCGGCCAGCACGATCGCCACCGCGGCCGCGCCGCCGAGAAGCAAGTTCACCAAAGAGGCCATCGCAACATCTTCGACTTCAGGTCGGCTGTGCCTGCGTGTACACGGCGTGCAGATCCGGCTCGCACGTGATCAGCGAATCGATCACGTCCGGGTCGAACTGCGTCCCGCGCCCACGAGTCACCTCCTCGATCGCCTCGTCCCAGGAGATCGACTTGCGGTACGGGCGCTCGCCGGTCATCGCGTCGAGCGCGTCGGCGACCGCGAAGATCCGCGCCTCGGGTGGGATCGACTCGTTCGACCGGTGGTCGGGATAGCCGTCGCCGTCCCAGCGCTCGTGGTGCGAGCGGATCACGCGCAGGCCGGCGCCCTGCAGCAGCGGAATGTGCTGCACGAGCTTCTCGCCGAGCAGGGTGTGCTGCTCGATGCGCGCGCGCTCGGCGGAGTCGAGCGGCCCCGGCTTGAGCAGGATCTCGTCGGGGATGCCGATCTTGCCGACGTCGTGCAGCAGGAAGCCCCACTCGAGCGTCGGGTCGTCGACGAGCGACGGACGCACCTCGAGCGTGAGCCGCGTCGCGTAGGCGGAGACGCGCCGCGAGTGCGCGCTCGTCCCGAAGTCGCGCGTCTCGAGCGCATCGACGAGCGCCTCGAGCGTTTGCCGGTACGAATGCTGGAGGAGGTCGTGCTGGCGCTGCCCGATCTGGATCAGCCGGCGCAGCTCGCCCCCGCCCTCGGTCGACTGGTCGCCCTGCAGCGCGTGCTCGAGCGGCGAGACGCCGACGAGCCGCTCCAGCGTCGCCAGCAGGCCGATCGGGTCGAACGGCTTGCCGGCGAACGCATTCGCGCCCGCCGTCAGCGCGCGCACGCCCGCCTCCTGAGAGCCGCTGATCGCGACGATCGGGATCCCGCGCGTCTGCGGGCTCTCGCGCAGCCGCTCGCAGTAGAACGCGCCGTCCACGCCCGGCAGGCCGATGTCGAGGACGATCGCGTCGGGACGCGAGTCGGCCAGCAGACGCTCCGCCTCGATCACGTGGTGGGCTTCGAGCACCTTGATCCCTTCGAGCTCGAACGTCGTCCGCAGCAGCTCGCAGAGCGCCAGGTCGTCGTCGACGACCAGGACCTGAATTTCGTGGCTCTCCCGCAAGGGACCCCCTCCTGAAACGACGTAGCTGATGTCCCACTCATCGACCGTCGCGCGCAAGGCTTGAACGGCAGGCCCGCCTAGCTTCGGCGAGGCAAATCTGCCGAAACCGACTGACACCTGTCGCGAGGAAGCAGCTTCAATTCCCCCCAACGGGGGAGGCGCAAATCCGCTCCTATCATCAGTCCAGATGCCGACACCGGACTCACGTGCGCAGGCACTCCTCGACGAGATCGGAGAGCTCTACGCAATCCTGCTCCGGATCAGCCGCCGGCTCGAGAACGACGAGCCGATGACGGCGACGCAGCGGCTGGCGCTGGTCGAGCTCGCGGTCGTCGGCCCGCTCCGGCTGCAGAACCTCGCCGCGCGAATGGACACCACTCCGGCGACCGCCAGCAGGGCCGTCGACGCGCTCGAGGAGCATCGCTTCGCGAGCAGAAGCCAGGATCCCGACGACGGCAGGGGCGTCCTCGTCAGCGCGACGACGAAGGGCAAGCGCTGGTCGGACCGGCGGCGCGAGCTGCTCTACTCGGTCCTCGCCGAGCTCGACGAGGAAGTTGCATCCGGCCGGCTCACCACCGACATCGCGAAACTCAACGCCGCGCTTCGCAACGCAACCGGCCATGACGACGTCGCCCGGGGAGCGCTGTTGGCGCCGTGACGAAGGTGATGGTGGTCGAGGACGACGCCGACCTGCGCGGCGTCCTGCTGCGCGGCCTGCGCGAGGAGGGATTCGAGGCAACCGGCGTCGGCAGCGGCGCACAGCTGCTGGAGGCGTTCGGCAGGGAGCAGCCCGGCATCCTGATCGTCGACATCGGCCTGCCCGACGCGGACGGTCGCGACGTCCTGCAGGCGCTGCGCGCCCAGGGCGTGCAGACGCCCGCCCTCTTCCTGTCGGCGCGCGACGCGCTGACCGACCGCGTGACCAGCTTCACCGCCGGCGGCGACGACTACGTGACGAAGCCGTTCGCGTTCGCGGAGCTCGTCGCGCGGCTGCACGCACTGCTTCGGCGCGCGGGCGAGACCGGAGTCGTCGCGAGCGGCGCGTTGCGGCTCGACCCGCTCGCACACGCGGCGTTCATCGGCGACGAAAAGATCCCCCTGACGCCGACGGAGTTTCGGCTGCTGGCGAAGCTCGTGTCGGTGCCGGGCCAGGCCGTCAGGCGGCGTGAGCTGGTGCAGACCGGGTGGCCGCTCGGCGCGCGCGTGCGGGACAACACGCTCGACGCGTACGTGGCTCGTCTGCGCCGGAAGCTCGCCCCGCACGAGTCGGCGCCGAAGATCGTGACCGTGCACGGCGTCGGCTACGCGATCGAATGAACTGGCGCAGCCGCCTTCGCGACGTCCGCACGAGGCTGCTGCTGGCCGTGCTCGCCGCTGTCACCGTTGCCCTCGCCGCGGCGACGATCGGCTTCAACCTGCTCCTCGTCTACGCGAACGCGGACGACGCCGACTCGCTGCTCCGCCAGCGCGCCGACGCCGAGCGCGCGCAGATCGCCGTCGTGAAGGGCCGCATTCACCTCGAGGAGACGTTCGGCGAATCGGTCGGCGACAGCCACATCTGGATCTTCGAGAACGGCCGCGCGATCGAGCAGCCCCGCTCGCACCCGCTGACCACCGCGGCGGCGCTCGACCTCGTCGGTGGGCGGAGCAGGTTCAAGACCGTCAAGCAGACGCACGAGCGGCTGTACTCGCTGCCGATCACTGTCGAGGGCCGGCGCTACGGGACGATCGTCGCCGGGCTGTCGCTCTCGCCGTACGAGCAGACCGAGCGCTCCACCCTGCTCGCGTCGCTCGCATTCGCGGCCGTGCTGCTCGTCGTCTCGTGGGGCGCCGCACGCTGGCTGCTTCGCTCCGCGCTCGAGCCGGTCGCCGAGATGACGGTGCAGGCCGAGGCCTGGAGCGAGAAGGACCTCGACCGGCGATTCGCAAAAGGCGAGCCGTACGACGACCTCTCGCGGCTCGCGTTCACGCTCGACCGCCTGCTCGATCGCATCGCCGCGAGCCTGCGCCACGAGCGGCGGTTCTCGGCAGAGCTCTCGCACGAGCTGCGAACGCCGCTCGCAAAGGTGACGGCCGAGGCGGAGCTTGCGCTGCGGCGGACGCGCGACCCGGGCGAGTACCGCCGCGCACTCGAGGTGATCCTCACGAACGCGCGTCACATCGATCGCATCATCGACACGCTCCTCGCGGCGGCGCGCCAGGAGGCCGCGCCGCGCGGGTTCGCCGACGCCGGCGCGGTGGCGCGCGCGGCCGTCGAGTTGGTTGCGCCGAGCGCCGACCATCGGATCGAGCTCGCGCTCGACTCGGAGCAGCCGCTTCGCATCGGCGTCGACGCCGACCTCGCGGAGCGGATCCTCTACCCGGTGCTCGACAACGCGTGCCGCTACGGGCGAAGCAGCGTCAAGTTGTCGGTCGCACGTGACGACGGCAGCGTGCTCTTCACCGTCACCGACGACGGGCCGGGCGTGCCCGGCGACGAGCTCGAGGCGATCTTCGAGCCCGCGAACCGCGGGGCCGCGGGGCGGAACTCGGGCCCCTCTGCGGGGCTCGGGCTCGCGCTCGCCCGACGGCTCGCCCGGTCGGTCTCCGGGGACGTGCAGGCCGCTGCGTCCGATGACGGGGGCCGCTTCGTCGTGCGGCTGCCGACCGCCTAGATCTTCGCTCGCTCTT
This sequence comes from Actinomycetota bacterium, assembly GCA_046765815.1. Taxonomy (GTDB): domain Bacteria; phylum Actinomycetota; class Thermoleophilia; order Gaiellales; family Gaiellaceae; genus PALSA-600. The sequence continues at coordinate 3,911 of JBKPRG010000005.1, read as the reverse complement.
AGGGGCGGTCGTCAGAGTCAAGGTATGAAGCTCTCCAGCCGGGCGCAGTTCGGAGTGGTCGTCGCCGCGTGCGCGTTGGCCGCCGCCGGCGCCGCGTACGCGACGTCGAAGATTCGGCACTCGCACTCGACCTCGTCCGGCCTGACGCCCGGGTATGTCGGCACGCGAGCGCGCGGCTGGGACGGCAGGCCGTTCGGCTTCCGCCACCACGACACTCTCGCCGCCGGCGCCGCCTACCTCGGGATCTCCCAGCAATCGCTCTTCGACCAGCTCCGCGCGGGCAAGAGGCTTGCCGAGATCGCGAACGCGACGAACGGCAAGTCGGCCGAGGGCCTAATCGAAGCCCTCGTCAAGGATGCAGAGACCGGCTTGACACAGGCCCAGGTCGCCGAGCTGAGGGCACGCATCACCGAGCTCGTCAACGGGTCGTTCCGGCACCCGTTCTTCCCGGGGCCGCCGCGAATCTAGTCTTCGAGCGTGCGGACGGCCCTCGTCCTCGCGCTTGTCGTCGCACTCAAGCCACCGATCGTGCAGAAGCCGATCCCCTTCGGCGCGGCGCGGCGCGCGGAGACGGCCGCGTACGCGAAACGGCACTACGGCATCGACACGTGGCGGCTGCGCTCACCGCACGTGATCGTCGAGCACTACACCGCGACGGGGACGTTCGCGCCGATCTGGAGCACGTTCGCCGCCGATACGCCCGATCCCGAGCTCGGCGAGAAACCCGGCACGTGTGCGCACTTCGTCGTCGACACCGACGGGACGATCTACCAGCTCGTGCCGGTGACGACGATGTGCCGCCACGCGGTCGGGCTCAACTGGACGTCGATCGGAATCGAGCACGTCGGGCTGAGCGATGCGTCCATCCTCGACAACGCGCGCCAGCTGCGTGCGTCGCTGCGCCTCACGCTCTGGCTGATGATCCGCTTCCACATCTCGCTGCCGAATGTGATCGGCCACGCCGAGAGCCTGACGAGCCGGTATCACCGCGAGCTGTACCCGGCCTGGCGCTGCCAGACGCACGGCGACTGGCGGCACGCGGACATGGTCGTCTACCGGCGCAAGCTGGCCGCGCTCGCCCGCACCGAGCGCGTCACGGTCTCGCGGGCCGGAGGCCCAGTCGCCTCACCGTGCTGAAAGGTGCCCGGCACCCTTGAAGGTGCCAGGCACCCAGTTGGGCCGGTCTAACCCAGCGACTCGCCCGTCTCGACGAGCGTCTTGAGCCCGCTCAGGACGAACATCCAACCCTCGCCGTACACGCTCGCCGCCGTCTTCGGCGACGCGTCCAGCTGGTCGTGGACGAGCGTCAGCTTGCAGATGCCTCCGTCCTGGGGCTCGATCTCCCACGTGACGCGACTCGGCTCCTCGTCCGCCATCTCCGGGTCGTAGAGCGAGCGCCAGCCGTGCACCAGCCGACGCGGCGGGTCGAACTCGAACACCGGCCCGTCGCCCCAATTCTCGGAGCCGTCGGGCGACGTCGACGTGCGCCGCTCGGGCGTAACGGTGATGCGCGACCCGTGGAAGTACTTCGTCGTGAGGTCGGGGTTGACGATCGCCTCCCAGATCTTCTCGGGCGTCGCCTTGATGAACAGCTGATAGACCTGCACGGTCGTCTGCGTCATCGTGCTCATGCTGTCTCCTCCTCCAGGTCGTTCTTGAGATCAAGGAGCGCAGACACGACGCGCTCCGTGTACTTGTCGATCCAGCGGTCGTGGATCTGCCGGATCGGGACCGCGTTCAAGAAGTGCAGCTTTTCGCGGCCCTGACGGCGGGTGACGATCAGCCCGGCGTCCTCGAGCACCCGCAGGTGCTTCATGACGCCGAAGCGGGTCATCTCGAGCTCCGCATCCAGCTCGCCGAGCGTGCGGCCGTCGCGCTCGAAGAGCAGGTCGAGGAGCAGGCGCCGGCTCGGGTCGGCCAGCGCTTTGAACACCGCATCGTCGTCCACGGCTCGAATAATATGTGACCGATTGGTCACATGTCAAGTCGCGCGGGCCTGAAGCTCCTCGTCGACTTGGGCGACGTCGAGCCCGCGGACCGCGAGCAGAACGTAGAGGTGGTAGACGAGGTCGGCCGCTTCTTCGACGACGCGGTCGTCGGTCTGGTCGAGCGCCGCGACGGTGAGCTCCACCGCCTCTTCTCCCAGCTTCCGCGCGCACGCACCCACTCCACCGTCGAGCAGCGAAACCGTGTACGAGCCCTCGGGCCGCTCGGCAGCGCGCTGCGAGATCGTCCGCCAGAGCGCGGGCGCGAAGCACGACACGCTGCCCGTGTGGCAGGTCGGCCCCGCGGGCGTCACGCGCAAGAGAAGCGCGTCGCCGTCGCAGTCGTCGCGGAGCTCCTCGACGGCGAGCGTGTTGCCTGACGTCTCGCCCTTGCGCCACAGGCGCTCGCGCGAGCGGCTCCAGAACCACGCCTCGCCGGTCTCGCGTGTCAGGCGCTCGGCCTCCGCATCCATCCAGGCGAGCATCAGCACGCGCCCGTCGCGGGCGTTTTGCACGATCGCCGGCCGCAGCTCAGGCTGCATCGCGCACCGCCACGCCGAGCTCGCGCAGCTCGCCCCGGAGCGACGCAAGCCGTGCGGGATTCTCATGCAGGATCGACGCGAGCAGCGCCGCCTGCGCGATTTCGAGCGCGGCGGCCACGTGCGCCGCGCCGCCCGCTCCGCCGGACGCGATCACCGGCACGTTGACGCGCGCGGCGACCTCGGAGGTGAGCGCGAGGTCGTAGCCCGCGCGCGTGCCGTCGGCGTCGATCGACGTGAGGAGGATCTCGCCCGCGCCGCGCTCTTCCGCTTCGCGCGCCCAATCGGCGGCACGGCGCAGCGTTGCGGCCGTGCCCGCGCGCGTGCGCACGCTGCCGCGCTCGGCGTCGATCGCGACCACGACGGCCTGTGAGCCGAGCGCGTCGGCCAGCTCGCTCACCAGCTCCGGCCGTTCCAGCGCCGCCGAGTTGACGGAGACCTTGTCTGCGCCGGCGCTCAACAGCTCGTCGGCGTCGCGCACAGAGCGAACGCCGCCGCCCACCGTGAACGGGATCGCGAGCCGCTCCGCGACGCGCCGCACGAGGTCGACGAGCGTCGCGCGTCCCTCCAGCGTCGCCTTCACGTCGAGGAAGACGAGCTCGTCGGCCCCCGCCTCAGAATACGCGGCGCCGAGCTCGACCGGGTCCCCGACGTCGCGCAGCTGACGGAACCGCACACCCTTGACGACGCGGCCGCCGGCCACGTCGAGACACGGGATCAGACGCGGGAGAGGGATCGTGCCTCCTCGACGACGCCGGCGAGGTAGCGCGCGCCGGCGGCGCCGCTCTTCTCGGGATGGAACTGGCAGCCGACAAACGAGCCGCTGCGCGCCTCGGCGACAACTCCCTCCGACCATGCGGTCGCGCACGGCGTCAAGGCTGCGTACGAGTGCGCGAAGTAGAAGTCGCCGAGACCGTCGACGCGCGCCCAGCCCATGCGCGGCACGCGCCCTTCGTGCAGGCGGACGGCCCGACCCGGCAGCAGGCCGAGCCCGTCGACACCGCCGTCCTCGTCGCTCGCCTCGAGTGCGAGCTGCAGGCCGAGGCAGATGCCGAGCACCAGCCCGCCGGCCTCGACGCGCTCGCGCAGCGCGACGTCGTGGCCGCGCTCGCGCAAGCCGTCCATCGCCGCGCGGGCGGCGCCCACGCCCGGCAACACCGCGAGGTCGGCGTTCTCGACGTCGTCGATCCGCTCGCCGCCGAGACGCGCGAGCGCGAGCTCGACGGAGCGCACGTTGCCGGCCCCGTACTCGCAGATCGCGAACCTCACAGCTTCCCCTTTGTCGACGGCAGGCCGCTCGACTCGAGCCGCACCGCGCCACGCAGGGCGCGCCCGACCGCCTTGAACGCCGCCTCGGCGACGTGATGCGCATCTCGGCCCGTCGCGT
>JBKPRG010000004.1:0-7881 GCA_046765815.1 Actinomycetota bacterium | reverse complement strand
CTTCACGGCGGCGGGAGCGCGCGAGATCCTGGTGCGACCAGCCGACCTCGAGGCGGCAAGAGAGCTGATCGCGAGCTCGGGCACCGACTAGGTGGTCCAGGCGCGTCGCACTAGGGCACGAGCACGAACTTCACGCCCTCGCCGCTCCGGGTCGCGGCGAACGCGCGCTCCCACTCGGCCAGCGGCACCGCCTCCGAGAGGAGCGGCTCAAGCTCGACGCGCCGCTCCTCGATCAGCCCCAGCGCCCGGTCCCATGACGCCGGCGTCGACGCGTTGCCGGACGTGACCGTCAGCTCCCGGAAGCAGACGAGGTCGAACAGGATCGAGACGTTCTTGCCCGCGAGCCCGATCTGCACGTAGCGCCCGCCCCGGCGAGCTGCCGCCAACCCGAAGGCCATCCCGGCCTCGTGCCCGGAGCACTCGACGACGACGTCGAACTCGCCCACCGCCTCGTCGTCCGTCGTCGAGACGGCGAAGCCGAGCGACCGCGCCAACCCCAGCCGCGCCGCATCGCGCGGCGTCCCGCGAACGTGGCCATCGCCGCCTTCGGCCCGAGCGACCTGCGCCGCGAGCAGCCCGATCGGACCTGGGCCGACAACGAGGACGCTCGCGCCCGCAGCGACCACACCGACCGATAGCGACTGGCAGCAACACGCGAGCGGCTCGGTCATTGCCGCCGCGCGTCCGTCGAGCCATTCGGGGATCCGGTGCAGGTTCCGCGCCGGCACGCGCAGCCGTGGCGCGAAGCCGCCGTCGACATACGAGCCGATCGACCGCCGCTCCAGGCAGAGATTCACACGGCCCGCTCGACACGACTCGCACACGCCGCACGTCGAGAAGTACGTCTCCGTGACGACGCGCGCGCCGCGCCAGGCCTCGTCGACACCCGGCCCGAGCTCGTCCACGACTCCGGACACCTCGTGCCCCATCGTCACCGGCGGAACGGCCGCGTACTCGCCGTCGTAGATGTGGATGTCCGTGCCGCAGATGCCGGCGGCGACGACGTCGAGCACCACCTCCCCCGCCTCGGCCGAGGGCTCCGGCCGCTCGCTCAGCGCCACGTTGCCGGCGCCCGGCGCGAGCTTTGTCACGCCGAGCACGTCACTCCGCGGATGCGGTCGCGCGCGCGTAGATGGCGGCGAGCGCGAGCACGATCACGCCGTAGATGATCTGGCGCACCGCCTGCGAGGCGTTGAGGATCGTCAGCAGCGAGTCGAGCACGGTCAGAATCAGCGCGCCGAGCGCCGTGCCCGCGTAGCCGCCGAGGCCGCCGAAGATCGACGTGCCGCCGATCACCACCGCGGCCACCGACGGCAGCAGAAACGGCGCGCCGATACCGAGGTCGGCGGCGTTGTTGAAGCCCACGAGCAAAATCCCCGCCGCGGCCGACAGCAGACCGCACGTCGCATACACGAACAACTGCACCTGCCAGACGCGCACCCCACCAAGACGCGACGCGACCGGGTTGTCGCCGACGGCGTAGATCATCCGGCCGATCCCGGAGTAGCGCAGCCCGAGGATGATCACGGCCGCGATCGGCACCCACACGAGCAGGTCGTACGGGATGTAGGTCAGAAAGCGCTTCGAGCCGAGCGTGACGACGAAGTCCGGCACCAGCGACGTGAACTGCTTCTGCGCCTGAACGGTGAGCAGGCCGAGCGTGATCGTCGAGATCCCGAGCGTCATGATCAGCGCGTTGACCCGGAACAGCGCGACGCCGATTCCATTGACGAGGCCGATCGCGAGGCCGACGGCAAGCGCGATCAGGATCGCTTCGACCGGCCCGTGCGTCCCGAAGCGCGAGATCAGGAACGCGCCGGCGGTCGCGGTCGTCGCCACGGAGAGATCGACGCCGCCCGTGAGCATGACGAGCGTCTGACCCGCGGCGATCAGCCCGAGCACAGCAGCGAACAGGAACGTCGTCGAGACCTGCTTCGCGGTCAGGAACGCGCCGTCGCCCTGGGCGCGGTTGACGATGTCGGTTGCCACGTAGATCCCGACGAAGACGAGCGTGAGGATCGCCGACGGGTTGTCCGCCGCGAGATTGCGCAGCTTCACGTGCCCTTCGCCTTGTGCCGAATCGCCAGCCCACCCACCATGACGACGAGGACGATGAGCGCGCCCTGGATCACCTGCGCGTAATTCTGGTCGACGCCTCGGAGGATCATCAGCGTCTTCACGAGCGTCAGGATGAACGCGGCCGCGATCGGCCCGATCAGCCCGCCCACGCCGCCGAGCAGGGAGACGCCGCCGAGGACGACCGCCGCGACCGAGTTGAGCGTGTAGATGCCGCCTGAGTTCGGATCGCCGATTCCCGACGCCGCCGTCAGCGCGAGGCCGCCCAGCGCCGCGAACGCGCCCGAGTAGGCGTACGCCAGGATGCGCGACCGCGACACGTTGACGCCGGCGAGGTACGCCGCCGGCCGGTTCGAGCCGGTCGCGTACAACGCCAGGCCTGGTCGCGTCCGCCTGACCGTTAGCCACAACACTGCGTAGGCGCCGAGCAGGATCAGGAACGCCGACGGCAGCCAAGTCGTGCCGACGGTGTCCACCGTGACGAGGTTCTGGAAGCGCAGGGGCGCACCGCCGCCGGGCACCTCCAGCACCGCGAGCGCGGCGCCGGCCAGGACGAAGAGCATCGCGAGCGTGACGATGATGTCGGCGACGCGCGTCACGACGATCACGAAGCCCGTGAAGGCGCCTGCAGCCGCGGCGCAGAGCACGATCAGCGCCGAGAACGCCAGCGCCTCGCGGAAGCTCATGTGGACCATGTACTTCGCCGCGACAACGTTGACGAGCGACATCATCGAGCCGACTGACAGGTCGATGCCGCCGCTCAGGATCACGATCGCCTGCCCGCACGCGACGAACGCGAGCGGTAGCGTGTCGATCGCCAGCGACTGGACGTCGAACGGCCCCCAGGGCAGGTGCGTCTGCGAGCGCCAGTAGAGGACGAGCACGGCGAGCAGGACGTACGTGCCGACAGTCCAGCCATGGCGTAAGGCGAGCCTCTTCACGCGACCTCGTCCACCAGCCCGTGCATCGCGCGCAGCAGCGTCGCCTCGTCGGCGGCGGGCCCGGGCAGCTCGGCGGTGATCTCGCCGCCAAAGAGCGTCAGCACGCGATCGCAGACGAGCGGGAACTCGGGGAGCTCGCTCGAGAAGAAGAGGATTGCCGCACCGCCGTCGGCCAGCTCGCGCAAGAGCGCGTAGATCTGGCGCTTCGTGCCGACGTCGATCCCGCGCGTCGGGTCGAAGCAGAGCATCGTCACGAAGCCGCCGGCGAGCCAGCGCGCGATCGTCACTTTCTGCTGGTTGCCGCCGGAGAGCCGGCGCACCTGGCGCCCGGCGCGAACGTCGATCTGCAGCGCGGCGATCGCGTCGCGGACGCGGCGTCCTTCGTCGCGCATGTTGATCGCGCCCCAGCGGCCGATGCGGTTGTAGCGCGGCGCGGCGATGTTCTCGCGCACCGAACGCTGCGGCAAGAGCGCCTGCAGTCGGTCGGCGGGCACGAGCACGACGCCGGCGCGAATCGCGTCGTAGGGATGGCGCGCCTTGAAGGGCTTCCCGCCCGCGCGGATCTCGGCGGAGCCCGGACCGCGCTCGCCCGAGAGGACGGCGAAGAGATCGTCCTGGCCCTGCCCCTCGAGCGCGGCGATGCCGAGGATCTCGCCGGGGCGAAGAGCGAAGCCGATGTCGCGCAGCAGGCCGACGGAGAGCGCGCTCACCTCCAGCACCGGCGCAACCTCGGCGATGGTCGCGGGCGCCAGAGGCGCCGTCTCGACGTCCTGCTCGGCCGCCTCGACCACCGCCGCGGCCGCCTCCGGCCCGAGCATGTATTCGACGATCGCCTCCTCCCCACCCTCGCGCGGCGCGATCGTCGCAACGTCGGTCCCGTCGCGAAGAATCGTCGCGCGGTCGCAGGAGGCAATCACCTCCTTGAGACGATGCGTGATGAACAGAACGGAGCGGCCGCGCTCGCGAACGCCCTGCATGACCGTGAACACGCGTTCGGCGAGGTCGGACGGCAGCGCGGCCGTGATCTCGTCGAGCAGCAGCAGCTGCGGATTGCGCGCGAGTGCGCGTGCGAGATCGATCATGCGGAGCATGGGCAGCGGCACGGCGCGCGCGTGCTCGGTGAAGTCGACGTCGAGATCGAGCGCGCGCAACTCGCGCTGCACGGCCGCCGCATCGGCGCCGGTCAGCCGCATGTTCTGGTCGATCGTCAGGTCCGGGACGAGCGCCGGGTCCTGGAACACCGGTGCGAGCCCGATGCGCGCCGCCTGCGCAGGCGAGCCGATCCGCACCACCCGGCCGTTCACCGAGACCGTGCCGCGATCGCCGGACACGACGCCGGTCAGGAGCTTCACGAGCGTGCTCTTGCCGGCACCGTTCGCGCCGAGCAGTGCGTGCACCTCGCCCGGCCGCACGACGAGGTCGGCCGAGCGCAGCGCCTGCACGGGGCCGTAGCTCTTCGCCAGGTCGCGCGCGTCGAGGAGGGCAACGGAGTCGGTCATCGAGCGGTGCGGGAGAGGGCCGAGGCCCTCTCCCGCGTCGGATCGTTTACGGACCCTTGCAGCTGAAGAGCTGCTGGGTCGTGTACGTCGTCCACGGCTTGATCTGCAGCCGTGCGCTGTAGGTCGGCGGTCGGCTCGGCGAGTAGTTCGCCTTGATGAACGCCTTGCCGGCTGCGGTTCCGTTGTCCCAGACCTGCGGGGTCAGCTTGACCCAGCTCTGGACGGACTTGCCCTGCAGGAGCCTGATCGCAACTCCCGCCCCGGCGCCGCCGATCGTCGCCGGGTTCGTGACCGCCACTCCGCTGAAGCCCTTGACGGTCATCAACTGCTTGAGGAACTGGTTGTTGTCCGCGCCGACGACCGGAACGTACGGCTTACCGGCCGTCTTGAACGCGTTGACCACCGTGTAGTCGATACCCGACGTCCAGACACCGTCGACCTTCACGCCGGAGTTGAGGATGTCGAGGATCTGCTTGCCGCCTGGCGCGAATTGCCAGCCGGTGAACGTCTGCTTCACGACCTTGATGCCCGGGTACTTCTTGAGCGCCTGCTGGAAGCCGGTATGGCGATCCGTGTCGGCAGGGACGCCGGCGATGCCGCGCATCTCGACGACGTTGCCCTTTCCGCCCAGCTTCTTGAACAGCCACGCTGCGCCGAGCCGCCCGTACGCCACCTGGTCGTTGGTGACGTTGTGCGCCTGCGGTGCCGTTACGCGCTGGTCGACAGAGACGACCTTTACGCCCTTCGCCGCCGCCTGCGCGATCACGCTGTTGAGCGCGGTCGAGCTCGACGGGTTGATGATGATCGCGTTCGCACCCGCCGAGATCAGGTTGCGGATGTCTGCGGCCTGCTCAGCCGGCCCACCGTTCCGGTCGGCGACGATCACCTTGCTGACGACGCCGCTCGCGACTGCCTGCGCCTTGACCGCGCAGATCATCTCCTCGCGCCAGCCGTTGCCGACGAGTGTGTTGGAGACACCGAGCACGTACGTCGCCTGCGGCTTGCCGGACGCCGACACGGCAGCGGTGACCGCAACCGCGACAACCGCGCCGAGCACAACCGCCACGCGTGCTGCCTTGAACGAACCCTTCAACTGTCCCTCCTTCTCCTGACTTTCGGGGGGTCGTCGGTCAAGCCTACGAGGCCTCACTCCTTTCTCCTAATGGCCTCATGCGGCGCCTCGTAGTGACCGGGCGTACCGCCGCGCGTGCTCTGCATATGCAGCCTCGAACAGCTCGGCGGAAGCTTCCTTGCCGACCACGGCCGGGCTCGTAAGCACGGGCGGCATGGCGCCGCGCTCGACGAGGAGCACCGCGGTCTGGGCCTTGATCTCGTTCGCGAGCGCGACGGCCGCGATCGTGGAGCCGGGCGCCACCGGAGTGGCGAGCCCGTCGATCTCGACGAGCGCGTCGCCGGCCGGCGTGCACAGGTCGAGCACGATGTCGGCGTTGTCGAGGAGCCGGCCCGCCTCGTGCGTCGGCGTGCCGGCCTGCGACTGAGCGACCGACGTGACGGCGACGACCGTCAGCCCGCGGCGGCGCGCGCCGAGCGCCATCTCGATCGGCACCGCCGACAGCCCGCTCGCCGAGAAGACGATCATCGCGTCCTCCGGGCGCAGCTCGTAGTTCGAGAGGATCGCCTCCGCGAGCCCGGGCACCCGCTCGATGAACATCGCCTGCCGCTGCCCGTTGGAGCCGACGACCTGCGTGTGGTACGTCATCGACAGCTCCACGATCGGGTTGAAGCCGGGGTACGAGCCGTACCGCGGGAACATCTCCTCGACGGGAATCCGCGAGTGCCCGGTGCCGAACAGGTGGACGAGCCCGTCCGCGGCGATCGCGTCGGCGCACACCGTCGCGACGGCGGCAATCACGTCCGCCTGCTCGTCGATCCGGTCGAGGAGTCGCCGCGCCGCGGTCAAGAAGGGAGTAGAGTCGGCTCGCATCAACCTGTCTAGACGTTTAGACAGCTGCGACGCTACTCGCGCCACCGACCTCCGTCAAGGAAGGAGCGATGAAGGGCCACAACGTGACCATGCTGGGGACGGGCCTGATCGGCCTCTTCTACACGCGCACCCTGCACGGGCAGCGAAACCGCGATCGCGTGCACGTCGTCTACTCCCGGTCCGAGGAGCGCGCTCGGGCGTTCGCCGAGGAGAACGGCGTGCCCCATGCGACGACCGACCTCGAGGAGGCGATCGCGCACCCGGAGACCGACACGGTCCTCATCGGCCTCCCGAACGACCTGCACCTGGAGGCGGCCGAACTGTGCGCGCGGCACGGGAAGGGCGTGCTGTGCACGAAGCCCCTGGCGCGGTCCGGCGCCGAGGCGAAGCAGATCCTCGACGTGATCGAGCAGGCAGGGCTCTTCGGCGGCTATCTCGAGGATCTCGTCTACACGCCGAAGACGCTCAAGGCGGTCGCGGCCGTGCAGGCAGGCCAGATCGGCGACGTGACGTGGGCGCGCTCGCGCGAGACGCACCCCGGGCCGCACTCGGCATGGTTCTGGGATGCGAAGCAGGCGGGCGGCGGCGCGATCGTCGACCTCGGCTGCCACTGCATCGAGATCATCCGCAGCTTCGTCGGCAAGGGAAACCGGCCTGTCGAGGTGATGGCGTGGACGGACACGCTCGTGCATCCGATCGAGGCGGAGGACAACGCAATCGCGCTGATCAAGTTCGAGTCGGGCGCGATCGGCCAGTTCGAGGTCTCGTGGACGTTCCGCGGCGGCATGGACCTGCGTGACGAGGTCGCCGGCACCGAGGGCACGATCTGGACGAACCACTTCCTGCGCACCGGCTTCGAGATGTTCTCGTCGGGCGAGGGCGGCGGCTACGTGGCCGAGAAGGCGGAGACCGCGAGCGGCTGGATGTTCCCCGTCGGCGACGAGGTGGCCGAGCTCGGCTACGTCGACATGTTCACCGACATGTTCGACTCGATGGACGAGGGCCGCGCGCCGACCGAGACGTTCTACGACGGCTACGTCGTCAACTCGGTGATGGACGCGTGCTACGCGTCGGGGGCGTCCGGCCGCTGGGAGCCGGTCGTGCTCGACGACTGGCGCGGCGGCACGACGGCGCGCATCGCGCGCGCCCGCCGCGAGCACGACGGCAAGACGGTGATCAAGGAGGAGCAGATGCCCGACGGCCGCCGGAAGATGATCCTCAAGGACGAGTCGACCGGCGCTTTCGCCGATGTCGTCACGGAGGCTCGTCCGTAGCCACATCGTCGCGCGCCGCGGGTACAGTCGGGCGCGTGATCGAGGTCGTCGTGATCGCGGGGCCTCCGGGTGTCGGGAAGTCAACGACCGCGCGCGAAGTCTCGAACCAGCTTCGCCGCGCGCACGTCGCCCACGCCGTCATCGAC
>JBKPRG010000003.1:0-51096 GCA_046765815.1 Actinomycetota bacterium | reverse complement strand
CGCCTGGCCCGGGTCGCGTGCCGGGCTTCGGCGCGCCGCTCCTCGCACCGTCGGTGCTGCCCGGCATCGAGCTGGAGCCGCTCGGCGAGATCGCCGGCCTGCCGGCGTTCGCCCCGCCGCGCGACGAGCCGTGGATCTACGACGGGCGGATCGTGCTCAGGCGTTCAACAGGTGCCAGGCACCTTTAGAGCTCCACGGCGATCCGGTCATCGACGGCGCGGAAGACGAGCGCGCCGAGGAGCAGCGCGACCGCCGCGGCCACGAGTAGGTAGAGCACGTCGGCGAGGCGCGGCAGGCTGCCCGACCAGAGTGCGTCGCGCACGGCGAAGATCGGCGGTGCGACCGGGTTCGCCCAGCGGAGCGCGTCGAGCAGTACGTGGTGCGACTTCGCCTTGTCGGGCAACGTCGAGACCGACCAGAGGATCGGCGTCAGGAAGAACCACGGCAACAGCGCCGCGGTGAGGATGTGCTCGATGTCGCGAAAGAGCACGTTCAGGCATGCGACGAGGAGCGCAAGCCCGCCGACGAAAGCGGCGAACACGACGGCGAGCGGGATCGCCGCCCACACCGTCGATCGTGCCTCGGGCACGAAGACGAGTGAGAGCACGACGAGGATGACGACCATCAGCGCGAACGTCACCGCCTGCGTCGCCACTATCGACAACGCGACGAGCTGCCGCGGGAACCGCACCTTCTTGATCAGCTCCGCGCTGTCGATCATCGAGCGCGACGCCGCCTGCAGCGAGACCGAGAAAAAGATCCAGCAGGCGAGCCCGGCCAGCAGGTAGATCGGATAGTGCGGGATGTCGCCGTTCTTGATCAGCACCCCGAAGACAACGAGGTAGACGCCGAGCAGGACGAGCGGATTGAGGAGCGACCAGGCGACCCCGAGTAGCGAACCCTTGTATTTCGCCTGGAAATCGCGGCGGAACAGGTTCGCGAACAGCTCGCGGTACCGCAGCAGGTCGGCGTACACCATCATCGGGCCAAAGTAACGTAGTGGACGGCTTGTGCCGCTAAACACAGCCCTAACACCGGTCGCCTACCCTCGAACGCTGTGAGCGCGCTCGCCGCAGTCGTCGCCCTTCCTGTCTCCGTTCTCGTCGTCCTTGGGCTCCTGCACAGCCGCGTCTCGCGCCGGCTCGAGCCGACGCCCGACGCGAGCCGCTGGCGGAGCGCCTCGACGCCGCTCGTCGGCGGCATCGCCATCTTCCTCGGCCTGGCCGCCGGCCTCTGGCTCTCCGTCGGCATCACCGATCTCGACGCGACCCGCCAGCTCGCCGGCATCTTCGCCGGGGCGAGCCTGCTCTTCGTCGCCGGACTCGTCGACGACGTGTGGACGCTGCCGCCGGTCGCAAAGCTCGCGGCGCAGTTTGGCGGCGCGGCGATCGTCCTCTCGACCGGCACGTCGGTGCAGATTGTGCACGCGAAGTGGGTCGCGATCCCGCTCGGCGTGCTCTGGCTCGTCGGGATGACGAACGCCTTCAACCTGCTCGACAACATGGACGGCCTGGCGGGCAGCCTTGCCGTCATCTCGGCAGGCTTTTTCGCGACGTCGGCCGCCGTCCAGCACGGGCCGACCCTGGTGCTCGTGGTCTCCCTGGCACTCGCACTATCCGTGGCCGGCTTCCTGCCGTTCAACCTGCGCCCTGGGAAGTCGGCGCTGACGTGGATGGGCGACAGCGGTTCGCAGGTGATCGGCTTTACCCTCGCGGCCCTGGGCCTCGCGTCGAGCTACACCGTCGCCTCGTCGACGGTCGCAACGCTCGTGCTGCCGGTGCTCGTGCTCGCGGTGCCGATCCTCGACACGACGCTCGTCACGATCGTGCGCCTGCTCGACGGCCGGCCCGTCTCGCAGGGTGGCCGCGACCACAGCTCGCACCGGCTCGTCTCGCTCGGCGTCTCCGAGACCGGCGCCGTCCTTCTGCTCGCGCTCGTCTCCGCCGCCCTCGGGGCGACAAGCCTCGCGTACGAGGCGTTCGGCAGCGGTCGCATAGCGGCGATCGGCGTCCTCGTGACGTTTGCGCTCCTCGTCCAGCTCGGAAGCTTCCTCGCGGACGTCGACCGTGGCGGCGCGCAGCGCGCGCGGCCGCTCGCCGTCTACACACGGCGGATCGCCGAGGTTGTCGTCGACGGGGCGCTGATCGCGGCGTGCTTCTTCGGCGCCTACCTGCTCCGCTTCGACGGCATCGGCACTTACAACCAGCGCCACGTCTTCCTGCTCACGCTTCCGGTCCTGCTCTTCAGCCGCTACATCGCACTGCTGCTGCTCGGCATGTACGCCGGCGTGTGGCGCTACGTCAGCGCTCGGGACGCGATGCGCACCGCCACCGCCGTCGCGATCTCCGAGGTCAGCGCGCTCGGGGTCATCGTGTTGACGCAGGGCTCGCTCGGCGACTTCTCGCGCAGCGTCTTCGTCATCGACGCGTTCATCTGCTCGGTCGCGCTGACCACAGCACGGTTCGCCGAGCGCGCGATCGTGCACGCACTCGAGCTGGCGCGGGCCGGCGAGGGACGGCGGGTCCTGATCGTCGGCGCCGGCCGCAGCGGGAGGAGCCTGCTGCGTGAACTGCGTGAGACGCCCGGCGAGCGTGTGGTCGGCTTCGTCGACGACGACCCCGCGATCCGGGGCCGCCGCCTGAATGGCGTGCGCGTCGTCGGCAGTCTCGGCTCGATCGAGACCGCGCTCGACCAGACGCGGCCCGACGTCGTCTTCGTGACGATCCCGCACGCGTCGCCGGCGACGCTCGACTCGATCGTGCGCAGCTGCGAGTCGCGGGAGATCGACTGTCGCTTCGTCCGGCGCGAGTTCGATCTCGATCCGCGGGTCGTCCTGGGTCGCGCACAGACGTGACGACCGCGACCGCGAAACTGACGCCGGGCGTCGATCGCTCGGCGCTCGACCGCGCCGTGGCCGCCTACCCGCTCGTCGTCACCTACCTGGTGCTGCTGACGCTCTACGCGTGGCAATCGACGAGGCACTCGACTCCGTGGCTCTTCACGGACGAGCTGCAATGGGCGGGGCTCTCCCGCGGCGTCGCCCACCACGGCCATCCGGAGCTCCGATCCCAGACACAGGGCTTCAACTCGCTCTACCCGTACTTCCTGGCGCCGGCGTGGTGGCTCGGCTCGACCGGTTCGGGTTACGCAGCCGCGAAGTACCTGAATGCTGCCGTGATGACGGCGTCGCTCTTTCCCGGGTTCGCCCTGGCACGCATGTTCGTGCCTCGCCGGGCTGCGCTCGCCTGCGGCGTCGCGACGGCCGCAATCCCGTCGCTCGTCTACACCGGGATGCTGATCCCCGAGGCGCTCGCGTACTTCTGGTCGGCGCTCACGCTCTGGCTGATCGCACGCGCGTTGATGTTGCGGACGCGCGGGCCCGTGGCACTCGCGACGGTCGCCGTGATCCTCGCACCTGTCGTCCGTTCACAACTTCAGGTTCTGATCCTGACGGCCGTCCTGGCGACGGCTATCACGGCCGCGACCGGCCGCCGGGGGCGCGCCGTAATCGGTTCCTGGTCGGTCGGCGAGAAGACCGGCGCGGTCGTGCTCTGCGCCGGCATCACGGTTTGGCTAGGCGCGCTCGCGACCCACCACTCGTATGTCTGGCAGATCGGCACCTACTACCACCACCGCATGTTCACGTACGGACTCTGGGCAGTCGGCGCGTTCGTGATCGGCACCGGCCTGCTGCCCGCGTTCGCGTCGCTCGCGTGGCTGCTCGGCGCCCGGTTGAGGCTCCTGGACGAGCGTGCGCTTGGAGCGCTGCTGATCGGCACCGTCGTCGCCTTCGGCATCTACACCGCCGTCAAGGCCTCGTACATCTCGACGAACTTTGCAATCCGCGTCGAGGAGCGAAACTTCGTCTACGTCGCACCAGTCGTCTTCGCTGCCGCGGCACGCTGGCTCGTGGCGGGTCGGACGCGACTCTTACCGACAGCCCTCGCCGCCGCCGCAATCGGATACCTGCTCGACTCGACGCCGTACGAGCTCAACGACCGCTTCTACTCCGACGCACCAGGGCTTTCGATCCTGCATCGGCTCAATCGGGCGCCCTTCTACTTCACCACTACCGACCTCGCGCGACTGCTGTTCGGCGTCCTGATCGGCGCCGTTCTCTTCGCGTTCGCGCGCCGACGCTTCGTGCGGTTCGGCATCGCGGCGGGCGCCGTGCTGGCGGCACTCGTTGTGGCATGGAACCTGACCGGCGAGATCGAGGCGGCGAGCGGATCGAACGCCTTCTCGAAGAACTTCCGCGGCATCCTCCCGACTCCGCCCGACTGGATCGACCGCGCGACTGGTCGCGAGCGGACGATCTTGATCGGCCGGTCACTCGGGGGCTCGAACGAGTTCTGGTCACTGGAGTTCTGGAACCAGTCGATCGCCGAGGTGTGGTCGGTGGATGCGACCGCGCCCGGCCCAGGCCCGACGCGGACGCCGAACTTCTTCGACACATCCGGTGCGGTCGCTCCGCAATTGCCGATCGACTGGGTCGTCGCCGGGCCGGGAGTCGATCCGGTCGGTCATCTGGTCGAGACGGCCGGAGGGCTCAGAGTGTTCCACGTGCCACATCCGATCCGCATCGCCGACGCCGAGGGCGGCGTCACCCCCGACGGCTGGATGTCCACGGCGGCGTGGTACTACCACTTCGCCCCGCACGGCCCGCGACGCGGCACAGCCGTCGTGATGGTCTCCCGCACCGCCGCTTGTGGCAACGTGCCGCCGTCGAAGATCACGATCCGCGTCTCCGGTCTGCGAATCGACGCAGACGGCCAGCCGGTCGCCGCCCGACTGGAGCAGGTGCGACGGCTGACGCTGCGCTCGACTCCATGCCAGGCGGTGCCGGTGCGGATCCCGGTGCGAACGCCCTTCCGCGTCGACGTCAGTGCCGTCGGCACGTTCCAGCCGTCGCAGTACGACCAGCGCCAGCTCAGCGCGCAGCTCGCGTTCGGCTTCGAGCCGAAATAACCGTCTCGGGATGCTTGCGCACGAAGCGCAGGATCCCGCGCCAGTGCCAGAGTGTCCGCCGGGTGAGGAGGCGCCGATCAGTCAACGCCTGGTGCTCGTGCACCACGACCGCGTCCGGCACGTACCAGCGCTCCCACCCCGCCCGCGCGGCGCGGTAGCAGAGGTCGATGTCCTCGCCGTAGAGGAAGAAGCCCTCGTCGAATCCGCCGAGCTCGTCGAGCATCGTGCGCCGAAGCATGAGGAAGCCGCCGAGCATCCAGTCCGCCTCGACAGGCTCCGTGGGCTCCTCGCCGAGGTGGTAGTGGCGCCGCTGCACCTTGTACGGATCGACGAGCCGGCGGAGCGGCGTGCGCCGGAGAAGCGTGCCGCCGACCGTCGGGAAGCGCCGGCGCGACGGTTGGACGCGGCCGTCGGGATAGAGCATGCGCGGGCCCGCCACGCCTGCGCCCGGGTGGGCGGCGAGGAATCCTCTGAGGGTCGCGACAGCTCCTTCACGCGGCACCGCGTCCGGATTCACGCTGCAGACGAGCTCGCACGTCGTGATGCGCATGCCGGCGTTGACGTTCGCGCCGAAGCCGCGGGGTTGCTCGTTCTCTATCACCCGCACGCCGTCGGGAACCGTCCCGACGCTGGCCGGGGCGTTCGCGACGACGACGAGCTCGTCGACCTGCGGCTGCAGCGCCGGCAGCAGCGCCTCCAGTTCAGTGGCGTTGCCATGCGAGACGACAACGGCGGCCACGTTCACCGCGCGAGCACCTCGCGATAGACCTCGAGAGTTCGTTGCGCGGTCTCGGCCCACGAGTAGCGGCGTGCGCGCTCGAGCCCCGCGGCCGCCAGCCGCTCCCGCTCGGCCAGCGCGCGCTTGACCGCGGCTCCGAGACCGGCCCGGCTCGCGTACACGGCGGCGTCGCCGGCGACCTCGCGCAGCGCTCCATCCTCGCTGCAGACGACGGGCGTCCCGCTCGCCATCGCCTCGATCACCGGCAGCCCGAAACCCTCATAGCGCGACGGGAGGACGAGCGCGGCTGCTTCGCGGTAGACCTCGGCGAGCTCGCCGGTCTCCACGTAGCCACGCAGTTCGGCGCCGCGGCGCTCCAGCTCGCGGGCGAGCGCCGGCTCCTTCGCAGGCCCGACGACGACGAGCCGCAGCCCGGCCTCGTCCGCGGCGGCGAGCGCGCCGAGCGGATCCTTGCGCGCCTGGATCGCCCCGACGTAGAGCAGATAGCCGCCGCTGCCCCCGTTCGGCGCAGGCGCGAAAATCGGATCGACGCCGTTCGGAGCGACGACGATCTTGGCCGGATCGGTGTCGTAGAGGTCGACGAGATCCTGCTTCGTCCGCTCGGAGACGGTGAGCACGCGCGCAGCTCGGCGCACCGACCGCGGCACGAAAGTCCTGAACGTGAGCCGGTCGAGCTGCCCCATCGCGGTCGGATCGCGCTCGAACGACAGGTCGTGAACGGTGACGATCCCGGGGCAGCGGAGCGCGGGCGGAAGCACGTGCTGGAAGTGGACGACGTCAGGCCCGAGCCGTCGCAGCGCGAGTGGAACCGACAACGCCATGCGCAGGTGTTGTGCCGCCGCAGGCAAGCGGTAGGGCTCGATGCCGCTCGGCACGAGCTCGGGGCGCCGCGTCAGCGCGACGAGACGAAGACCGTCCGCCTGTTGCCCGAGCTCGCGCAGGAGGTTCGCGACGTAGGTCTCGTCGCCGGTACGGCGGCGCCCGAGAACGTCGGCGTCGATCACGACGAGCGGCTTCGTCACGCCGCTGCCCTGGCGTATGCGCCGACGACCGCCTCGGCCGTCGCGGGCCAGTTGAAGGCGGCCGCGCGCCGGAGCCCGGCCGCGCGCAGCTCGTCGCGGCGCAGAAGCGCGCGCTCGATCCCGGCCGCGATCGACGCGACGTCGTACGGATCGACGAGCTCCGCCGCCCCGTCAGCGACCTCCTCCATCGCGCTGCCGGTGCTCGTCACCACCGGCGTGCCGCAGAGCATCGCCTCCAGCACCGGGATACCGAAGCCCTCCCAGAGCGACGGGTACGCAAGACAGAGCGCGCCACGCAGGAGCGTCGCCAGCTCCGCGTCGTCGGGCCGGCCGAGCCAGCGGACGTGCGAGGCGTCGACGTCCACCGCGCCCCACCCGCGCGCGCCCGCGATGCGGAGCTCGAGACCGAGCCGTCCCGTCGCCTCGATCAGCCGGGGCAGGTTCTTGCGCGGCTCGAGCGTGCCGACGGCCAGCGCGTAGTCGCCGTCGGCCACGTCGCCGTCGGGTGTGAACACGTCGGCGTCGGCGGCGTTGTACGCGACGTCGATGCGCTCCGGCGGCACGCGGGCGAGCTCGACCACGTCGCGCTTCGTGCGCTCCGACACGGCCAGCACGCGCGTCGCGGCGCGCAGCACCGGCAGCAGGAGCGTGCGCGCGTACGCGCGCGTCCACGCGGTGAAGAGCTCGGGATGGCGCACGACCGCGAGATCGTGCACGGTCGCGATCACCGGCACGGACGCGCGCGGCGGCGCGCGGAAGGTCGTGCAATGGAGCACGTCGAGCCGCCGAGCGCTGAGCGGCAGGCCGAGCGGGTACCAGGCCACGTCTCGCACAGCAGCGGTGATGCGACCCGAACCGCCCCAGGACAGCTCCTGGACGTCGACGTCGTCGCGCGCGCGCAGCGCGCCGAGGACGCCGCGGACGTACCGCGCCGTCCCCGCGTTGTCGAGTACGAGCGGTGCAACGTCGTACCCGACCCTCATCGAGCCGCCTCCCACGCCGACAACATGACCTCGCCGACCCGGCGCCAGGTGAAGCTGCGCACGTGCTCGAGCCCGAGCGGCACGAGCTCATCTCGGCGCTCGACCGCCTCCACGAGCGCGGCGGCCCACGACTCTGCGTCATCCGGGTCGGCGCGCAACGCGGCACTCCCGGTCGCCTCGTCGAGCGACGGATGGCTCGACGCGACCACGGGCACGCCGCTCGCCATCCCCTCGAGGATCGGGATGCCGAAACCCTCGAAGCGCGAAGGGTAGGCAACGACCGCGGCGCCGCGGTAGAGCGCGGCCAGCTCCTCGTCGCTCTGCCGGCCGAGGCGCTGGATGCCGGGCGCGTCGAGACTCGGCTGCAGGCCCCAGCCCGCGCTGCCGACGACTGCGAGCGCGAAACGCTCGCCGAGGAGCCGCTGCGCCTCGACGAGGATGCCGAGGTTCTTGCGCGGCTCGAGCGTCGCGACGGTGAGGACGTAGTCGGCGCCGAGGTCGGCCCGCTCGCCGTCGGGGCGAAAGTCGCGGCCGATGCCAGGCGGCGCGACATGCACGCGATCGCGCGCGACACCGAGCGTCGCGACGACGTCGTCGGCCGTGAACTGCGAGTTGACGAAGACCGTGTCGCAGTTCTTGGCATCGGCGTACTTCGCGGTGTGCATCGAGTACGTGCGCCGAGTGACCCACTCGCGATGGTGGAGCGGCACGAGGTCGTGAATCATCGTCGAGCGAACGCCGACGCGCTGCGGCGGGAACATCCAGTCGGTGTAGTGGAGGACGTCGACCGGGCCGAGGAAGCGCTCGACCGCGGGCCGGCCGAGGCGGCTCCACGCCTGCCGCCAGCCGTGCGCGAACGGCAGCAGGCGCAGGCGGAGCGTGACCGGCAGCCCGGCCACGACCTCCGGGATGCGCCGCATCCCTTGTGGACTCGTCGGCGCGAACGCGACGATCTCGTGCCGGTCGCCGGCGGCTTCGCAAAGCCCCTCGAGCGAGCCGCGGATGTAGTTGCCGATGCCCGTCAGCTCGTGCGAGAGCGGGCTGACGTCGAAGGCGATCCTCACGGGCGGTAGTCGAACGCGTAGTAGTGCGCGGCGAGCGGACGATCGTCCCCGCCGCCAGGTACTCGCACGATTCGCGCCCTGAAGCC
This sequence comes from Actinomycetota bacterium, assembly GCA_046765815.1. Lineage (GTDB taxonomy): Bacteria > Actinomycetota > Thermoleophilia > Gaiellales > Gaiellaceae > PALSA-600. The sequence continues at coordinate 42,234 of JBKPRG010000003.1, read as the reverse complement.
GACGGTGCAGACCCCGTTTCGCGGCTCCAGCGGCACGTGCGCGGTCGGCTGCTCGGCGGGCGCGATCCGGATCGATGTCGCACGGCTGCCGGACGTGACGTCGATCGTCTGCGTCGCATCGAAGAGCTGGGCGTCGGTGCCGACCCGCACGTCAAGGCTGCCGCCGGTGCACCGCTCCCGCCGGTACGTGACGAGCCGGCGGCCCCACGTGTCGTTCGGGTAGAGCCCCGTGACGCGCGTCAGGATCACGAGCGGGCCCTCCACGCGGAACAGCGTCAGGCCGATGCCGGTGTCCCGCGCGATCGGCTTGCCGGCGATGTCGACGTAGGAGACGGCGTATCCGACCCGCGGCGCGCTCCCCGTCGCGGTCACGAGCGTCCCGTCGCCGCGTTCGTGCACCGGCGTCTCGGCCAGCCCACCGTCGGCAGGGTCGGGGCCGTCGACCGTGTACACCGTGCCCACGCTGCGGCTGAAGAACTCGTTGTTCCAGAGCGGCCGAGTCTCGCCCGAGTAGTGCCAAAGGAACGAGACGTCGGCGCTCGAGCCGACGGCGCGGTCGATCCAGTCCGGGTGTGCGTTGCGGATGCCTCCCCAGAGGCTGCCGACCGAGGCCGTGTGGATCCCATGACGGCCGTTCTCGGCCGCGAACGACGTGACGACGAAGTACGCGCCGACAACCAGCGGGAAGACGAGCGCGAAGCGGCGTGGCACGACGAGGAACGCCGCGGCCGCGGCGAGCCCGCCCGCGAGCGCGATGAACTGCAGGTCGTGAAAGCTGACGCCGTGGTCCTGCCACCACCACCACGGCAGCAGCGCGAAGGTGTCCGACACCGCAGCGGTGGTCACGAACCGGCCGAACTGCACCGCGACCGGAAGGACACCGGCGATCAGCGCCGCCGGGACGAGGGCGCGCCGCGACGTCGTTATGACGTCGGCGCGCGCCGCGAGCCCGAGCATCGCGATCAGGGCAAGCGGGGCGAGGTAGAAGTCGTTCCGTTCCTCGATCCGGAATGACTGCGTCGACGCGAAGGCGGCCACCTCGACGAGGAGCAGCACGCTGACCGGGAGGGTCGCCGCGGCAAACGCGCGCGCGCCGGGCGATGCGCTGCGCGGCGCGAACCACATCGCGAGCAGCGCTGCGAACCCGATCACGCCGACGTAGAGATCGAGCTCGGCGACGTGCCGGAGCGCGTAGTCCGCAACGCTCGACAGGGAGTAGCCCTTGTGCGCGGCAACGGCATACGCACCCAGGAGCGACGACAGCGAACGCCCACGGGCGACCGTCCACACCAGCGCGAGCACGCCGCCGCCGGCGAGCAGTCCGTAGAGCAATGCGAAGCGCCGCACGGCCCCGCGCACGTCGCGCTCGTACCAGCCGTGGAGCAACGGTGAGATGAAGACGCCGCCGAACAACACCACCGCCTGCGCGCGGGTCGCGAACGCAAGCGCGCACACCCCGAGCACGAGCACCTGGCGCAGCCGTGTCGGCCGTTCGAGCGTCAGCACCAGGAGCAGGATGCAGAGGAGGAACAGCGGGTAGAACGCGTTCTCCGTCATCAGCATCCCGGTGTAGAGCATCGACGGCACGAGCACGGTGAGCAGCGCGGCGAGGAGAGAAAGCGCGGGCGAGAGCAGCCGCCGCGCGAGCAGGTACGCGGGCACGGCGGCGAGCGACATCACGACCGCGTTGATCAGCTTCGCGGCGTGGTACGCCGGCGGCACGGCGTTGTGGAGCCTGAACGCCGGCGCGATCACGACCGGGTAGACGAACCCGTACCCGCTCGACGGCACGCCGCGGATCACGAAGTGGCCGTCGGCGGCGAACGACTTGGCGAGCTCGGAGTAGATGAGCTCGTCGACCATGATCCACGGCGAGACGATCCGCCCGGCGAGCGCGATGCGCACGGCGGCGGAGGCGCAGACGACGATCACGAGCCAGACCCACGCCGGCACGCGGGCCAATTTCAATCGACCACCCCTGCTTCGGCGGCCGCGCGGGCGAGCCCGCCGACGTCGTCGATCCCAACCTCGGCCGCCGCCTCGGCGATCCGGTGCAGCACGTCGTCGGCCACCGCGTCGCCGCCGGCCGCGACCTCGAGTGCGACCGCGTACAGATCGGCGACCCGATCGAGGTCGTGCTCACGGCGTACGTAGGCGCGGGCGTTCGCACCCAGCGTCGCGCCGTGCTCGGCGGCGAATCCAAGCGCCGCGGCGAGCATCGGCACCTCGAGCTCGTCGACGGGGATCTTCAGCACCGCGTCGTCGGGGAGCTCGCTGAACCAGCCGACGTCGGAGACGAGTAGCGGCTTGCCGACCGAGAGCGCGCGGATGACCGAGCCGGACGTCTCGCCCATCGTCGGGTAGCGGAGGTTGACGAGGACGTCGCACGCCGCCATCAGCGACCACAGGCGCTCCTCGGGCACGTAGTCGAGGCGCTCGACGCCCTCGGTGAGGCCGAGCCGCTCGAGCCGGCGGCCGACGTCGAATCGCTCGCCCGCCGAGCCGACGAGCAGGAGCCTCGCGCCCGGCTGCCGCTCCCGGAGCGCCGCGAACGCCTGCAGCAGCTGCGGGATGCGCTTGTTCATGTTCAGGTAGCCGAAGCAGCCGATGAGCGGCTCGCCGCGCACGTCGGTCGCGGGCGAGATGTCGCCGAGCGGCCACACCGGGTGCGGGACGCGCCAGATGCGGCCCGTGTAGCCCGCGCCGCGCGCGCGATCGGCGACGTAGCGCGAGTGCACGATCACGCCGGTGGCGCGGTCGAGGAAGACGCCGGCGAGCGGGAACCGCTCGGGCTGCGTCTCCCACAGCAGCGGCAGCAAGTTGTCGAGCACGCCGAGGCCCAGCAGGCGGCCGGCGACGCCGAGCTCGCGCTCCATCGCGTCCAGGTAGCCGCGCCCGTCGCCGCGGCCGATCGTCACGCCGGCGACGAGGTGGTGGAGCACGTACTCGTGCATGACGACGACGCCGGGACGCTTGCGCAGAGCGTCGACGATCCAGTCGTGCGCGTCAGGCTCGTTGCCGAGGTGGTAGAGCGCGACGTCAGCGTCGGGTGCACGCTTGCCGCGCTCGGCGACGACCACTTCGACCCGCTCGCGCAGGGCGGGCAGTAGCAGCCGCGAGTAGTCGGCGATGCCTGAGCGCGACGGCGGAAGCGGCGAGTAGTAGGCGACGCGCATCTAGTGACCCGCCTTATGTCGTTGCCACGCCCCTCGGTCGCGAGCACCAAGCGATGCAAGGACGCAGGGAGCCTCGATAGTTTCACTATCGGGGCGACTGAGGACGCGGCAGCGCGTAGCGTGATCGCGGGCGAGGGGCATGGAGGACGGCATGAGGCGGGTCACATGAGGAGCGCGTCGACGCACGCGTCCCAGGTGACGCGCTCGGCGACCGCCTTGCCGGCGCGTCCCCACGCCTTCGCGTCGTCGACGTGCTCGCCGAGGTACGTGCACGCCTGTGCGAGCTCCCGCGGATCGGGCGCGACCACGAGCCCCGTCTTGTGGTCGTGGACGACCTCGAGCGGACCGCCGGCGTCGGTCGTCGTGAGCACCGGCTTGCCGGAGAGGAACGCTTCGAACGGCACCATCCCGAAGTCCTCGTCGACGGGCGCGTAATAGACGGCAAGGCAGCGTGCATACAGATCGGCGAGGCGCTCGTCGTCGACGCGGCCGGTGAACTCGATCCGCCCGTTGACCCCGGCTGCCAGCCGCTCTAGGCGGTCGCGATCGGGGCCTTCTCCCGTCACGACCGCGCGGAGGCCCGGCGACGACTGCACTGCCTCGATCAGCAGGTCTATCCGCTTCGCGCGGTCGAGCCGGTTGACGGAGAGGACGAAGCCCTCGGGCTCGGCGCTGCGGTAGGGCAGCGACTGCGGTGGGTGCGGCAGCACTTCCGCCTCGATGCCGTTGAAGCGCCGCAAGCGGTTGGCGACGTTGTGCGAGGTGGCGAAGACGCGGCGCGCCTCGCCGAGCGCGACGGCGTCGAGGCGCTCGACGGCGCGCTTCGTGGCGCGGTCCTTCGGGCTGTCCGAGAACTGGCCGAGGTCGGTGCCGTCGTAGTCGTACGCCTGCCGGAACTGGTGCAGCACCCAGGCCACCTTCTTCGGGTGGCGCACGCAGTAGGCAGGGAACTTCGTCGCGATCACGCGGTCGATCGGGCGTCCGTCCGACTCGGTCAGGTCGACCAGCCGCCACAGGAACGCCTGGTCGAGTACGCGCGTCCCCGGATACCACTTGAACGGGATCGTGACGAGCTCGGCCTCGTGGCCGCGGGCTTGCAGGGCCGCGACGAGGTCGTCCGCCATCAGTTCCGCCCCGCCGCGCACGAACGGCACCTGCGGCGAGCACACCGCGACTCTCACAGCGAGCTCATTTCCGCTCGAGCTGCTGGATCCGCTCGTCGAGGTCGTCGATCAGCTTCAGGACGGCGTCGTTGAACGCGCGCTGGTCGGCAAATGCCGGCTCGACATACCAGCGCATCAGCCGGCGGAGCACCGCCTTGATCGGGCCGCCTTTGCCGACGATCGGCCGCTCCGCCGAGATCGGCCAGAGGCGCTCGGCCTGGTCGCGCACGGACAGGCGAACGTGCGCCGGCGTCACGTCGGCGCCGCGCGGGCCGGCGGCGTGGACCTCTTCCTTCAGCTGGGCAAAGAGCGCGGCGACGTCCGAGGGACCAGTGGCGTGCTCGTCAGGCATTGGCGGCAAGTGTAAAGAGGCCGGATTACGGCCCTGTAAGCCCTAAACTCGCCCCGGTGGTCGGGATCTCGCTGCTGACGCTGGTCCCGGGCGAGCTCGGCGGCAGCGAGACCTACGCGCGGGAGCTACTCCGCGGGCTCGGGCGCGCCGGTGAGGACGAGTACCGCGTGCTCGTGCCGCCGGTGGCACCTGAGGCCGGCGAAGGGCTGCCGACGACCGTCGCGGCCGAATACCGGCGGGCCCGGACGATCTCACAGCGGCTGGTCGCGATGACGGCCGCCGCAGCCCGCCCCGGCCCGCTGCGCGCACACCTGCACGAGGCGGCGGTCGTGCACTACCCGCTCACGCTGCGAATCCCGTCCGTGCCGCAGCCGACGGTCGTAACGCTGCACGACGTCCAGCACCTCGACCTGCCGCAGCTCTTCGGTCGCGGCGAGCGCCTGTTCCGGTCACTCGCGTGGCACCGGTCCGTGCGAGGCGCGGACCTCGTGATCGTGCCGAGCGCGTTCGTGCGCGACCGCGTCGTCGCGCGCCTCGGCCTCGACCCCGCGTCCCTGCGCGTCGTTCACCTCGGCGTCGACCATGCGCGATTCACGCCGGGTGACGTTCCCCGCGAGCGCTTCCTGCTCTATCCGGCCCGCCGCTGGCCGCACAAGAACCACGAGCGCCTGTTCGCTGCGTTCGCCCGGCTTCGCCGCGACGACCCCGAGCTGCGGCTCGTCCTCACCGGCGGCGGACATCCACCCACCGCTGCCGACGGGATCGAGGTGCGCGGGCTCGTGTCGACGGACGATCTCGTCGACCTCTACCGCCGCGCCGCGGCACTCGTCTTCCCCTCGCTCTACGAGGGCTTCGGCCAGCCGCCGCTCGAGGCGATGGCGTGCGGCTGCCCGGTGGCGTGCTCGACCGCCGGCTCGCTGCCCGAGATCGTCGGCGACGCGGCGCGCCTGTTCGACCCACATGACACGGCCGCGATCGCCGAAGCCGTGCGCGACGTGCTCGCCGCCCCCGAACAGTGGACGCACCGCGGGCTCACGCGGGCGGCCGGCTTCTCGTGGGACGCGACAGCGCGCGCCCACGACGCCGTCTATCGCGAGCTGAGCACGCGCTCGTAGGCGGCGGCGTAGCGGCCCGCGGCCGCCTGCGCCGGATAGAGCTCGTGCCGCTCGCGTCGCGGCGGCGCGGTCACGATCGCCTCGAGCGCGGCGGCGAGAGCCCGCCAGTCACCGGCCGGGAACAGCGTCCCAACGCCCTGCAGCACCTCCGGGATCGCACCGGAGTCGGAAGCGACGATCGGGACGCCTGCCGACGCGGCCTCGGCGAGCACCATCCCGAACTGCTCCTCCCACCACATCGTCGGCAGGCTCGCGAGCACGAAGCACGACGCGCGCGCGAACACCGCCGGCAGCTCCTCGTGCGGCAGCCCGCCGAGCCACTCCACGTCGACGCCGAGGTCGCGCGCATACGCCCGCAGACGCTCCTCCTCCGGGCCGGTGCCGACGATCAGCACGCGCGGGCTGTGCCCGCGGCGCCGCAGCCAGGCGAGCGCGCGCAGCAGATCCTGGTGGCCCTTCTCCCAGACCAGACGGCCGACCGAGAGGAAGAGGTGCTCGGCCGGCGGCTCGCCGGGCGCGAACAGCTCCTGGTCGACGCCCGGCGGCGCGACCTCGATCCGCTCTTCCGGCACGCCTTCCAGCAGCAGCGCCGCGCGGGCGCGGTCGGTGGCGGCGAGGAAGAGGTCGACCTGCGGGATCGTCTCCACCCGCTGGCGCCGTCCGCGGAAGCGGCGGTAGGCGGCGCCGAACGGGATGGTCTCCCACACCGTCAGCACGAGCTTGAAGCCGAGGCGGTCCTTCAGCAGTGCAGGCCCGTGACTGAAAGGGATGCCGATCTCGGCGGCGTGGACGACGTCGCTTCCGGCGAGCGCCTGCTCGAGGCCGAGATAGCGGTCGCCGAGCGCGAGCGCGCCGAGGTCCCCGAGCCGTCCGCGCGGCAGGCGGTCGCGCAGGGCGCTGACGTGCTCGATCGGCAGCCGCAGCGAGTCGAGCTGGAACGCGTTCGAGCCGGTCGCCAGCACGTGCACGTCGTACCGGCCGGCGAGCAGCTCCCACGGGCGCAGGTCCCACGGATTCGCCGAGTGGCCGCGCAGCAGCGTGACGCGGGGCCGTGTCACCGCCATCGCAGCGCATGGAAGAGCTCCGACGGGATCGCCCGCAGCACCAGCGCGGCTACGGCGAACACGGCGACAGAGCCGACGAGGTGAATGGGCCACGGCGCCGGCACGGCGAGCACGCCGAACGCCGGCAGCGCGGCCAGCGCAACGCGCGGCGTCAGCCCGAAGCGGGGCGCGACGACCGGCGCCCGCTGCCGGAGGAAGCCGTACACGAGCAGGGCGAGGCATGTCTCCGAGACGACGGCCGCGGCGGCGGCGCCCCGCGCGCCCCACAGCGGGATGAAGACACCGCCGACCACGAGCACGATCACGAGCGCGGCCGCGTTCGCCCAGACCAGCGCCGACTGCCGCCGCAGCGACAGCAGGCCGAGCTGCCACGTCTGCCCGACGAAGACGGCGATCAGCGCAAAGGCTTGGATGCGCAGCACCGGCGCCGCCCCGCGGTACTGGTCACCGCCGAGGAGCGGGATCACCGTCGGCGCGAGCGCGTAGATCGCCAGCACGAAGAGGACGGAGAGCGCGAGCGAGACCTCCGTCATGCGCTGCAGCCCGAAGCGCAAACGCTCGTCGTCGTCGCGGCCCGCGACCGACAGCAGCGGCAGCGCGGTCGAGAGGACGAGCAGCGGCAGCGAGAAGAGGACCGCGAACACCTGGAACGACGTCGCGAAGAGACCTGTGGCGCTCCGCGAGGCGAGCAGCGAGGTCATGATCATCAGCACGCGGAAGTAGACGACGTTCATCGTCAGCGCAACCGCCAGCGGTAGTGCCTCGCGCAGCAGGCTGCGGGCAGTCGCGCGATCGAACGCCGGCAGGAGCCCGCGGCGCACCGAGACGACGAGCGGCGTGAGCGCGATCACGATCAGGCCGACCGGAATCTGCACGCCGAAGAACGGCAGCAGCGATGCGCCGGCGACCGTCAGCGCAAGCACGAACACGAACGTCAGCGCCGCCTTCGCGACCTCGGCCGCGGCGACGAGGCCGAGCCGAAGGTCGATCGAGAGCGGCATCATCATCGTCGCCTGCGTGTTCACGAGCAGCACGCCGAGCCCGCCGAGCAGCGTGCCCCAGAACATCGTGCGGTCGTACGCGACGAGCGCGAACAGCGCGGCGGCGGCGATGCCGACCGGCGTGATCGCGAGCCGCAGCGACACGAGGTTGCGCATCAGGCGCACGCGGTCGCCGGCGCTCGCCAGCGCAAGCTCGCGCGCGCCGACGGCAGTCAGGCCCGCGTCGCTGATCCCGCTGACGACGCCCAACAGCGCGGCGACGGTGCCGTAGCGGCCGAAGTCGTCGCGGCCGAGATGCCGCAGGAGGAACACCGACGTGCCGGCGCCGAGGACCGTCCCGGCCGCGTAGCCGACGCCGCGCACGAGCCCGCCGCGGATGACGCGCCCCCCGGCCTCGGGCGTCGACAGGAGGTCCGGGGTCGTCTCCACGACTCGCCTATCGTGCCTTACCCACATGCGGGCAACCGTCGTGATCCCGACGTTCAACGGCGCCGCTCTGCTCGCCGAGGCGCTCGAGGCCTTGCAGCAGCAGACGGTCGAGCACGGCGTCGTCGTGGTCGACAACGCCTCGACCGACGGCACCGCCGAGCTCCTGGCGCAGCAATTTCCCCACGTGCACGTGCTCCGGCTCGACGAGAACCTCGGCTTCGGGCGCGCCGTCAACCGCGGGGTCGAGTTGGTCGAGACGGACGTCGTTGTGCTCGTCAACAACGACACCGTCTGCGAGCCGGCGTTTCTCGAGCGGCTGCTCGACCCGTTGACCGAGGACGATGTGGCGATGGTCGCCGGCGTGCTGCTGCAGCACGACCGACCCGGGCTCGTCGACTCGGCGGGGATCGAGCTCGACGTAACGCTCCGCTCCTGGGACGTCGGCTGGAACGCACCTGACGGTGCGCTTCCCGGCGCCGACCCGGTCGGCCCCTGCGGCGGCGCGGCCGCGTACCGGACAGCTGCGTTCCGCTCGGCCGGCGGCTTCGACGAGAGCTTCTTCGCCTATTGGGAGGACGTCGACCTCGCACTCCGCCTTCGGCTCGCCGGCCACCGCTGCGTGCGAGCCGCGGGAGCGCGGGCGCTGCACAAGCACGGCCAGACGCTCGGCGCCGCCTCGCCGGCGCAGCGGCGGCTGGAGGCGTTCGGGCGCGCCTACGTGCTCGCGCGTTACCGCGTCGCGCGGCGGAACGCGCTGACGCGGCTCGAGATCGCGGCCCTCGACTGGCCAGTCCTGCTCGTCCACCTGCTCGTCCGCCGCGAGCTCGGCCCACTCCGCGAGCGACGCCGTGGAACGCGGCTCGGCCTGGCCCGCGCGCCGCTGAGAGCGCCGTTCGAGCTCGCCACCGTGAGCTTCAGCGAGGCGTTGCGGCGGCAGCTGGGTCTGCTGCGCCTGCGGGCGACGGGGAGCCTGCCGGCGCATTTCGACTGAGCGCCGACCACTGGTAGACGAGGAACTCGGCGCTGCGTCCCCGCGTCACGCGTGCCGCGACGCGCCCGGCGGCCGTGAGCGGCGCGTGCAGCGTCCGCTCGACCTGCCAGCCGCCCTCCTCGAGAAGCGCCACGAGATCTGCGCGCGTGAACCAGCGTAGATGCGTGCGGTCGCGATGGCCCCAGTCGGTGTAGCCGAAGGTGCCGCGGGCGACGAGATCGCGCACGAGCGTCCAGTGCCGCGCGTTCGGGACGGAGACGTGCAGGATTCCCCCCTCCGTCGCGACCCCGCGCAGGCGGCGGAGAAGCTCGGCCGGGTCGGCCAGGTGCTCCAGCAGGTCGTACGCAAGGATCGTGTCGAATGCGCCCGCGAGCGCCTGCACGAGATCTTCCACGCGACCAATGAGCACCTGGTCGTAGATCTCGCGGGCGCTAGCGCCTGCTTCCGCATCCAGCTCGATGCCGGCAAGGAAGTCGACGCGGTCGCGGAGCGCGCGACCGACGCCGCCCGCGCCGCAGCCGACGTCGAGCAGACGGCCGAGCGGCCCAGCGGGCAGCTGCGCGATCAACTCCGGACGCGACTGTTCGTAGTAAGAGCGGGGCGGCACCCTCAGTGAGAGGGTGTCACAACGGCTGCAGCGCCGCCGCCGCGACGCACAGGCTCGGCGGCTGCCTGCAAGCGGCCGTCCGGAAGAATCTCGATCCCGGTCGCGGCGCCGATCTCGGGCGTCGACGTGAGCGCCTGGCCGAACGGCGCGAGCGCCGAGCCGTACTGCGCGATGAAGGCCGGCTCTGCCTGCGTTGCGCCGTTCCGTTGCGAGGCGCGTGGGGCTGCGATTGCATCGGGCAGGGTCATGCCGAAGTCGATGCGGTCGAGCAGGATCTGCAGCACCGTCGTGATGATCGTCGCGCCGCCCGGGCTGCCCACGGCGAGGAGCGGCGCGCTGCCGTGCAGCACGATCGTGGGCGCCATGCTCGAGCGCGGCCGCTTGCCGCCTGCCGGCAGGTTCGGATCGGGCACGCCGGCTGCAAGCGGGACGGGATCGAAGTCGGTGAGCTCGTTGTTGAGCAGGAAGCCGTAGTGCGGCACAGCGATCGCGCTGCCCGCGATCTGCTCGATCGTGCTCGTCCAGCTGACCACGTTGCCGTCACGGTCGATCACCGTGAGGTGGTTCGTGGAGGTTCCCTCCGGCCCCGCGCCGGCGTCGGCGAGCGGGCTGCCGCAAGCGGAGAACGACGACTTCGTCGGGTCGCCCGGCGCAACCGGGACCGCTAGTGCGGTCGGCCCGATCAGGCAGCGCCGCTCGGCGGCGTAGTCCTTCGAGAGCAACCCGGCCAGCGGCACCGGGAAGTAGGCGGGATCACCGACCCAGCGGTTCCGGTCCGCGAACGACAGCTTGGACGCCTCGAGATACCGGTGGAGCGCGAGCGCGCGATTGGACGTGCTCATGTCGAAGCCTTCGAGGATGTTCAGCGCCTCGCCGACGGTTGAGCCGCCGCTGGACGGCGGGCCCATCCCGTAGACGTCGTACCCGCGGTACGTGACGTGGGTCGGCTCGCGGAGCGGCGCCGTGTAGTTCGCGAGGTCGGCGGCGGTCATCAGGCCGGGCCGCACCGTGAAGCCGAGCTGCGAGTCGGACGCAACCGGCGGATGGTCGACGGTGTCGACCAGCGCGGCGCCGATCGGCCCGTGGTAGAGCGCATCCGGGCCGTCGTGCGCGAGCGTCCGGTACGTGTCGGCAAGCTCGGGGTTCTTGAACGTCGAGCCGACGGCGGGCGGCTGGCCGTCCGTCAGGAAGAGCGCACGTGAGGACGTGAACGCCTGCAGCCGCGTCAGGTTGCTCGCGATCTGGTCGTGGAAGGTCTGGTCGACGACGAAGCCGTGCTCGGCGTCCGCGATCGCCGGTTGCAGCAGCCGCTTCAGCGGCATCGTCCCGTAGTGGGACGCCTGAATCCACGACGCGAGCGTGCCGGGCACGCCGACCGCCATGCCGCTGGTGATCCGCTGCGGGGAGAACGGGATCGGCTGGCCTGTCGCCGGGTCGATGAACGCGTCGACCGGGAACGCCGCCGGGGCGGTCTCACGGCCGTCGATCGTGATCACGCGGTGCTCGTGCGCGAGGTAGATGACGACGAAGCCGCCGCCGCCGATTCCGGCCACGAACGGCTCGGTCACGCCGAGCGCTGCGTTCGCGGCGATCGCGGCGTCGACCGCGTTGCCGCCCTCGCGCAGGATCCTGATCCCCGCCTCCGTCGCCGTCGGATCGACGCTCGCGACGGCGCCCCCCGTGCCGACCGCGACCGCTTGCTTCGGTGGCTGCGGCGTGGCGGCGGCGAGCGACGCTGCGACCGCCACGACAAGCAGTGCGAGCAACAGGGCGAGCCTGAGCCTCACGCTTCGTACCTAGCCACTTCCGCGGCCCTCAAAACGCCGCAAACTGGTGTCAGACACTTTCGGGAGTGTCTGACACCTTGGTCATGGAGTCTGACACCTTGGTAACAACAGCGGGCTAAGGTTCGGCGGATGCTCGACCCGGCTCAGCTCCAGCGCGAGTTCGGCGACGCGTACGCAGGCAGGACTTGCCTGGTCACGGGCTCCGACGGCTTCATGGGCTCGCACCTGACCGAGGCGCTCGTGCACCTCGGCGCGCGCGTGATCGCGTTCGTGCGCGCGACGAGCTCGGGCGCGCTGAACAACATCGGCCACCTGCGGAGCGACCTGACCGTCGTCTTCGCCGACCTGACCGACAAGACGTCGGTCGACTACTGCATGCGCGATCACCTCGTGTCCGCGCCCGACCGGCCGTACATCTTCCACCTCGGGGCGCAGGCACACGTCGGCGAGTCGTGGCATCGCCCCTACGAGACCGTGATGGCCAACACGCTCGGCACCCTCAACCTGCTGCAGTCGGTAGTCGACCACGGTGTCGAGCTCGAGAAGTTCGACACCGCGGGCACGTCGGAGGAGTACGGCAACGTGCGCGAGTCGGTCGCGCACCACCACGACTTCGACGACGGCGGCGGGCTGATCTTGCACGAGCGCTCGCCGATCAACCCGAAGTCGATCTACGCGACGGCAAAAGTCGCGGCGGACTTCCTGACGATGAACTACCACGACGCGTACGGCGTCCCGGGCGTCGTCACGCGGATGTTCAACAACTACGGCCCGCGGCAGAACCCGCGCTACGTGACGGGCACGATCATCACGCAGGCGCTGACCCGGCCGGCCGTCGAGCTCGGCGCGCTTGAGCCGCTGCGCGACTTCTGCTTCTGCACGGACGGCGTGCGCGGGCACCTGACTGTCGCCTCGCAAGGAATCGCCGGCGACGTCTACGTCTACGGTCAGGGCCAGAACATCTCGATGCGCGACTGGTCGGAGATGATCCTGCGCCTCGGCGTCGAGCACGGCTACTGGCCCGATGACAGGCACGTCGTGGTCGACGAGCGCCGCCTCCGCCCCGGCGTCACCGACGTGATCGCGCTACGCGTCGGCTACGAGAAGCTGAACCGCGAGACCGGCTGGAAGCCGACCGTCTCGTGGGAAGAGGGGCTGCTGCAGACGATCCACTGGTACGCGGAGCACCAGGACCGCTGGCTCGGGCGCGTCGACTGGCTGACGCCCGAGAGGGCACCGCAGTCGTGACGCGTGTGCTGGTGACCGGCGGTGCCGGGTTCCTCGGCTCGCATCTCGTCGAACTGCTCGAGGCGCGCGGCGACGAGGTGTTCGTGCCGCGGCGCCGCGACTACGACCTCACGCGCTACGACGAGACGGAGCGACTGTTCACCGACGCGCGGCCCGAGCTCGTCTTCCACCTCGCTGCCGAGGTCGGCGGCATCGGCGCGAACCGCGCCAACCCCGGTCGCTACTGGTACGCGAACCTGATGATGGGCGCGCACGTGCTCGAGCTGTCGCGGTTGCACGACGTGCGGAAGCTCGTCGTCGCCGGCACCGTGTGCGCGTACCCGAAGTTCACGCCCGTACCGTTCTCGGAGGACGAGCTGTGGAACGGCTACCCGGAGGAGACGAACGCCCCGTACGGCGTGGCGAAGAAGTCCGTCCTCGTCGGCGCCCAGGCGTATCGCGACCAGTACGGGACCAACGCCGTGTTCCTCCTGCCTGCGAACCTCTACGGGCCGCGCGACAACTTCGATCTCGACACGTCGCACGTGATCCCGGCGCTGATTCGCAAGATGCTCGACGCCGATGGCGAGGTCCTGCTCTGGGGCGACGGCTCACCGACACGCGAGTTCCTGTACGTCGCCGACTGCGCGGACGGGCTGCTGCTCGCCGCCGACCACTACGACGCGCCCGAGCCCGTGAACCTGGGCACCGGGGTCGAGACGCCGATCCGCGAGCTGGCAGAGACGATCGCCGAGCTGACCGGCTTCCGCGGCGAGATCGTCTGGGACAGCTCGATGCCGAACGGCCAGCCGCGGCGGCAACTCGACGCATCGCGGGCCGAGCGGCTGTTCGGGTTCAAGGCGCGCACGTCGCTGCGCGACGGGCTGGCGGAGACGATCGCGTGGTATCGCGAGAGCTCGCGCGTCCCAGCCTAGTCCTGCTCGTCCCGGCGGCGGCCGAGCTCGCCGCCGTCGCCAAGATCGCCCACGACCGGGACAAGGGCGGCCTCACGCTGCTCGCCGCACTCGTGCTCGCGCCGATCGCAGTCGGCGCCACGGCCGCGCTGGCGGCGCGACTCGGCGGGCGGCGGCTCGCCGTCGCCGCGGCCGTCGTCTACGTCGTCCTGCCGTGGTTCGGGCGCCGCTACTTCTACGGCAGCTTCCTCACCGTCTACGACCACAAGGTCATGCCGGCCCTCGTCGGCCTCGAGCGCACCGGCTGGTTCGCACTCGGCATCGGAATCGCTGCGCTGCTCGCCTTCGCCCCCGAGCGCGTGGCCGCGGTCGCGGGGGTTGTCGCGGCAGTGGTCGCGCTCGTCGCGTGGGTCGACGGGCCGTGGGGACACCTTTGGGGGGCCTTCCATGAGACGACGTGGAGCCAGACGCTGCTCGCGTTCCTGCCCCTCGCCGCACTGGTCGGCGCGGCGCGCAAGTCGCCGTGGCTCGCGGTGGCGCTCGGCGGTTGGCTCGCGGTCTTGATCCTGCGCGGCGTGGACCGCGACTACGGAACGGGCGGGTTCTGGCTGTCAATTGCAGGCGCAGCGCCGGCGATCGCCGTGCTGCTCAGCTCGCTGGCGTACCTTGTGCCGCGGCTGCGGGCGGATCCGGCACCCGATCCCGCTCACTGAGCTCGAGCTCGAGCAGCGCCACGCGCTGCGCGAGGATCACGTTCTGGTCGGAGATCTTCGAGATCACCGTCGAGTAGTGCAGCAGCACCGCGAGCACGAAGAGGAGCGCGACCGCGAAGAGCACGGCCGGCGGATAGGTCTGCACGCCGAACCAGCCGGCGATCGTGTTCAGGCCACCGCGCCAGGCGGAGAGGGCGAGTAGCACGAGCCCGGTCAGCAGCCAGAGCAGCGCGTAACGCTCGCGCAGACGCCGCGAGCGGATGAGCTCGACCACCACGAGCAGCAGGAGCAACGACGCGACGACCGCCGCGAGCGTGACCTTCAGCGGCGTCTGCCCGGCGAGGATCACGTGTCCTCCAGCGGCGTCGCCCGCCGGCGCATTGCGCCGACGAGGATCGCGAGCAGCACCTTGATCATGTAGTAGATCGAGCGGAGCGTCGTGATCGAGGACACGCCGGCGCTGCGCTCGCGCATGCGCACCGGCACCTCCGCCAGGCGCAGGCGGTGCTTGTGCAGCATCAACGCGGCCTCGACCTCGGGGTAGTCGTGCGGGTAGTCGGCCGCGAAGAGCGCGATCGCCTGCCGGTTCAGCACTTGGAAGCCACTCGTCGTGTCGGTCACGCGCTGCCGTGTGAGCAGCGACACGACCTGCGCAAGGATGCGGATGCCGACACGTCGCGAGCGCGAGGACCGGTAGCCCTCGGCGCCGGCGAAGCGCGAGCCGACGCAGATGTCGGCGCGGTCCTCGAGCACTGCGTCGATCAGATCCGCGAGCTCGGCCGGGTCGTGCTGGCCGTCGCCGTCGACGCGGGCGGCGAGGTCGTAGCCGTGCTCGTGCGCGTAGCGGAACCCGGTCTGGACGGCGCCGCCGATGCCAAGGTTGAACGGCAGGCGCACGACATGTGCGCCGTGCGCGCGGGCGACCGCGGCAGTGTCGTCGTGCGAGCCGTCGTCGACGACGAGCACGTCGAACTCCGGCTCGAACGCGCGGATCTCCGCGACGACGCCGGCGATCGCCTCGCGCTCGTTGTACGCGGGCACGATCGCGATCCTCCTCTTCATGCGGGCACCCTCACGCCGATCAGGTCGAGCAGCCTGCGGGCGCGGTGGCGGTACGTGTGCTCGTCGAGGACGCGCTCGCGCGCCCGCCGCCCGAGCTCCTCGGCCTGGGCAGGATCCTCGAGGAGGTTGCGGTAGGCGTCCGTCGCCTCGTCTGCGTCGTTGACGACAATCAGCTCCGAGCCGGGCTCGAACCAGCGTTCGATGCCGTTGTAGGGATTGGAGACAATCGCGCCGCCGGCGGAGGCGAGCTCGAACGGCCTGCACGACGACGATGCGTAGACGCTCGCGTGCGAGCGGCGCGTGATGCAGAGGTTGATGCGGCTCGCGGAGATGGCGCGCGCGAAGGCGTTGAAGGGCACGTCGCCGATCGTGCGCGCGATGCCGGTGTCGCCGCGGAAGTCGCGGCCGCCGAGCGCGAAGTCGGCGTCGGGCAGACGGCGCGACGGCTCGCCGACCATCGCCGCCATCCAGTCACGGCGGAACTTGTCGCCGTAGCCGTAGAAGAAAACGTCGTGCTCCTTTTCGACCTCCTGCGGCGCGAAAAACTCGGGGTCGGCGGCCCAGAACACGGCCTCGGCTCGGCGCGCGCCGAGCTCGGTCAGCCGCTCGAGACCGCCCTCCGAGTTCGAGACGACGAGGTCGTACTCGGACGGATCGGCGTCGTGGTACCAGTTGAAGCCCGTGTCCATGCCGCCGAACTCCGGCAGGCTCATCGGAACGTCGCCGTCGTAGAAGACGACGGGGATCCCGTATCGCTCGCGCAGCGCGGTCGGGATGCCGCGGATGTGCGCCATGGGGACGGTGAAGACGACCACGGCGTCCGGTCGCTCGCGTGCGACGAGCGCGTCGAGGTGACGGCGCCACCGCGGCGTCACCCAGCGGCGGATCACCTCACGGGTCATGCGGTCGCCGACGGTGTCCTCGGGACTCTCCTCGCCCCGGCGCAGGTGCGTGTCGCCCTTCAGCCTCGCCAGCGTGTCTCGGGCGCGCGCATATGACTCCGCCTCGCGGTAGGTCGGGTTGGGCGCAGTACGCCACCACGGCGACTCGATCGGGCGGCCGCGATACGGGGTGACGACGAGGTCGACCCCCTCCTCGTAGAGGCCCTTCCAGAGCTGCCACCAGGCGGGTGTGCAGCCGTAACGGAAGTCGAGGTCGATCGCCGAGGCGGCGGCGAGAATCTTCGGGGGGCGCACGCGAAAAGTGTCGCAGAGGCCCGTTACGGCGCCGTTAGGACGCCCGCACTAGCGTTTCGACCTGTGCCGAAGGTCCGTCTAGCCCGCCTTGCCACGAGAGATACTTCGGGCATGGAGTGGCCAGCACCCCTGACAGTCCGCGAGGTTGCCGCCGAACTCGGCTGCCCAGAGGACGACGTTCGTGCACTGATTCGTAACGGTGAGCTGCAAACGGTCGCGTGCGGGATCCGACCCGGACTCGTCCCGCGTCACCAGCTCGACGCCTACCTGCGCCGCCGTAGCGTGGGAGCGAACCGGGGACCGGTGTCAGACACGCAGAAAGTGTCCGACACCTCTTAGGCGCTGGTCAGTACGCGCCCTTGCGGGCGAAGACCGCGGCCGGCGTCTTGAGTAGGATCGAGATGTCGAGCCAGATCGACCAGTTCTCGATGTAGTAGAAGTCGAGCCGCACGAGATCGTCGAACGTCAGGTCGGAGCGGCCCGCGACCTGCCAGAGGCCCGTCATGCCTGGCAGCACGTTGTACCGCCGCCGGTGCCAGTTCTGGAGACGCTCGTAGTCGCGCACGGGGAGCGGCCGCGGGCCGACCAGCGACATCTCGCCGCGGAGCACGTTGATCACATTCGGTACCTCGTCGAGCGACAGCCGCCGCAGAATCCGACCGACCGGCGTCACGCGCGGATCGTCCCGGATCTTGAAAAGCGCCCCCGACGCCTCGTTCGCGCGCTCCAGGGACGCTTGTTCCTGCTCGGCGCCGGCGATCATCGTGCGGAACTTGCGCATCTCGAACGGCCGCTCACGCAACCCGATTCGCCGGTCCGAATACAGCACCGGCCCAGCCGAGGTGAGCTTGACGAGGAGCGAGATGACGAGCCAAACCGGCAGCCCGATGATCACGATCGCCGACGCGACGACGATGTCGAACACGCGCTTCGTCACCCAGTCTGCACCGGCGAAGATCGGCGGTCGCAGCTCGAACAGCGGCAAGCCCTGGCCCGGCACGTACTCACCGCGGTCGAGGAGCAGCTCGGTCGTGCGTGGCGCCACGCGTACCTTCACGCCGCGCCGGTGCGCCGCCTCGACGATGTCCAGCAGCCGCCGTTCATCAAGCCCTGAATCGGCGACGACGAGCTCGTCCAGCTCGCTCGACGCGAGCAGCGACTCGATCTCCGCGCCGACGTTGACCTCGCCGACGAAGTCGTAGTCGATGCCGCCGCGGCTCGACCCCAGCGTCTCGCGCAGGTGATCCCGCTGCGCCGGCTCGCCGACGAGCAGTGCCCGGCGCCGAGCGCCGGCCGCGCGGAGGAGGTGGCCGGTCACGAGCTCGTAGCTGCCGCGGAAGACGCCGACTAGCGTCGAGACGAAGATCGACGCGACGACATAGAGGCCGAAGGTCGTGAAGTGCTGACCGGTGCCGATCGCGAAGGCAAGCGAGAGCGCGGCGACGAGCAGCACGCTCGGGACGACGCGGCCGGTGCCCTCGCGCAGCTCGCGCGGCGCGTAGAGGCCCGCCTGCCAGAAGACGAGCACGAGCAGCAGGATCAGGAACGCGAGCCAGTCGGTCTCGTGATCCCAGAGCAGGCCCCAGAGAATCGGCTTCGGGTCGAAGACCAACGAGCGCAGTGCTAGCGCCGCGTAGAGGCCGAGCACGAGCCCGCCGATGTCGACCGTCGCGAGCGCGAGCACGCTCGCCGTCCGGCGCGCGATCGTCTTGATCGTCGTGGGCGTGAAGATGTACGGACGGGTCGAGCGGACGTCCTCGAGGGGCGTCCCCAGGTCGGGCTCAGCCGCCACGGGCCGATCGTACCTCCCGGACCACCGTCATCACCGCATCGGCCCAATGTTCGAGCGAGTGTTGCTCGACAACGCGACGCCGCAGTTCGACGCCGGTCGCTGCCCGCGCGGCGGGCGCGGCGTTGACGACGTCGTGCAACACGCCGGCGAGACTCGCGACGTCACCGGGGCGCGCGAGCAGTTGCAGCGGGAGTCCCCCGAGGAACGGGGCCAACGCGGCGTTGGTCGTCACGACCGGTCGCGCGCACGCGGCCGCCTCGTAGACAGCCTTGTCGAGCGTCGCGCCGGCGCGCGGCTCGGCCGGGCTCACGACGACGTCCGCCGCACGCAGCACCTCCGGCACGTCGGCACGCCGCACCGCGGGGGCGATCGAAATGCGGTTGTCCCCGTCGGCGAGCTCCTCGAGCTCGCGACGATGTGCACGCTCGTCGTCCGTGAGCGACGGCCCGCGCACCTCGAGCGTGGCGGCGATGTGGGACGCGCGGAACGTTTCAATCAGCGTTGCAAGTCCCTTCCACCGCGCCGTGCGGCCGAGCGCGAGCAGCTTTAGCGGCCCGTAGCGCTCTGCCGCCGGCGGCGCCGAGAACACGTTCACGTCGATGGCGTGCCCGATGGGGAGCAACTTCGCCGTCGCGAGTGGGAAGCTCGCGTCGTCCACGCTCAGGACCCGCGTCGCGAGCCTGGTCGCGACACGCAGCGACCGGCTCGCGTGCCAATGCGTGTACCAGAGGAGCAACGGCACCCTCCGGACCTTGGCGAGCGGCGCCGCGAGCGTGAGGAACGTCGGGACCATGTGCACGATCGCTGCGTCGGCCTGGGGCAGTGAGTGCGCCAGCGCGCGCTCGAAGGCGAGGCCGCGAGCGCTCTTGCCGCGCGCATCGAATGTCAGGACGCTCACGTTGGCCGGCGCGCCGCCCCATCGATCTTCGCGCGCGAGCACCACCAGCTCGTCCGTGCGGGCGGCCAACGCGTTGACGAGGTCAAGCGTCTGTGCAAGCGAGCCGTGCTCCGGGTCGAGTGTCTGCGTGACGAAGACGAGCTTCATCAGCGCGCTCCGGCGAGCGCGCGTTCGACCAGCACGGCGTACGCGGCCGCGAAGTCGGTGGGCGTCTGGTGCCAGCGCCCGTACGTCTCGCGGGCGGCCGAGCCGAGGCGAGCCGCGAGAGCGTCGTCGTCAAGAACGCGCTCCAGAGCGTTGACGAGCGCGGCGACGTCGCCCGGCGGCACGAGCAGCCCGTCGCGGTTGTCGGTGACGATGTCGGGGATGCCGCCGGCGTCCGTCGCGACGGCGCCGCGACCGCGCGCGAACGCCTCGAGCACGACGCGCCCGAGACCTTCGGGCCACGACGGCAGGACGAGCGCGCGTGCCTCGTCGATCGCGGCGGCGACGCCGTCCGGCGGCAGCGAGGCATGGTGGGTGACCTGCTGCGGCAGGTCGGCGACGAGCCTCCGCACGACGGCAAGCTGCGACCCATTACCCACGATCGTCAGCTGAGCGTCGGGTCTAGCCGCGACGCGGCGGAACGCCGCGTCCAGGCCGCGGATGTTCTTGTACGGCTCGAGCGCACCGATGAAGACAACGCGGCGCGCCCCGGGCACCGGCCGTGGCGGCGTGGACGCGAACGCGCCGAGGTCGCTGTACGTCGGGAAACACGCGGTCGCGGGGACCCCGCGCGCCCGCTCGACGAGCGCCGAAGTGAACCGCGAGAGCGCGCGTGTCGCATCGGCCCGGCGTAGTGCGCGATTGCTGACCGAGTCGGCGAGCGGCGACAGCAGCTTGCGCGCGGGCGAGCCGTAGAGACGCGTGAACGTGCGTGGGTCGCCGTGGACCTCGACGATCACCTTCGCGCGCGAACGCGCGGCCCATCGACCGACGAAGACGCCGGCGGCGATGTAGGGGTCGGCCGCGACAACGGCGTCGGGTCGGAACGCACGCAGCTCGCGCGCAGTCGCGACCGGCAGCCGCGCGTAGAACGCGGCCGCCTGGTCCGGCAGGAGATGAAACCGCGGATCGCCTTCGCCCGCCCCCGCATTGAGCACGCGCAGCTCGAACACCTCGCCGAGGGCGTCCCACTTCTTCTCGAGCCACGCAGGCAGCGGCAGCGTCAGCCGGCCGCGGCCGACGAACAGGACGCGCCGTTTCAAGCAGCCGCCTCCGCCGCCTCGAGCAGGATCTGCTCGAGGCGGGTGTACGTCGGCTCCCGCCCGATCGCCTCGACGGACGGCTTCGCGGCCGCCGCCAACCGGTTGTGAAGCGCGTCGTCCTCAACCATGCGACGCATCGCCCCCGCCAGGGCGGCTGCATCTCCCGGCGAAACGAGCAACCCGTTGACGTCGTCCTGCACGACCTCGGGCACGCCGCCGACGATCGTCGCCACCACCGGCGTGCCGACCGAGAGCGCTTCGACCGCCGCGTGCGGCAGGTTCTCCCACAAGCTCGGCAGCAATGCGGCACGCGCGCCCGCAAGCCGGCGCAGCACCCCGTCGCGCGGCAAGGCGCCGGCGAACGAGACGCGGCGAGCGACGCCGAGTGAACCCGCGAGCCGCCGCAGCCGGTCGCCCTCGGGGCCGTCGCCGACGAGCACGAGGCGCGCGTCAGGAACGTCACGGAGTGCCTCGAGGGCGACCGGCAGGCCCTTCTGCGTCGTCAACCGCCCGACGAAGACGAACGTCGAGGGATGGAGCGCCGCGGGCACGACGTCGGACGGCGCCGGCGCCGGGTTGACGAGCACCTCGATGCGCGAACCGTCGAGCGACCAGCCGGCCGCGATGTCGGCCAGGTACCGGCTCGGCACGACAATTCGCCGCGCCCGCGCCAGGGACGCAGTGCGCAGGCGCTTCAGCGTGCGGAGCAACGGGGAGCGCTCGCGCTGGAACTCCTCGAGCGACCCTCTGAAGAGGCCGTACCGCCACGCACGCTCGTACGCCGGGTCCGAGACGAGCTTGGCAACGAGCGGCCGCCGTGCCGACGAGGCCGCTGCCGCCGCCGCGGCGTACGTCGCCGTCGCGTAGACCACATCTGCGTGGCGCGCCAGCCGAAACCCGGCGGCGGCCACCTGCGGGTAACGGACCACGAACGGACGCCCGCGTGCGATCGACGACACCGGCACGGGGCGCTCGGTCGGTTCGCTGTCGCCCATTGTGACAACGCGTACCTCGTGACCGCGATCTCGGAGAAACGCTGCGAAATCCGGACCATGCGTCGCCGGGCCGCCGACGTCGGGGGGCCAGATGCCCGTCAGGAACGCGACGCGCATCCGACTATCCTAGGCAGGCGTGGTCGCGCTCAAGTCCATGGCCGTGTGGCCACAGCTGCGATCGCCACGCGTCGCGCTGCTCTTGCTCACCGCAGCGTTCTGCCTCGTCCGCGCGCGCAACCAGCCGTCCCTCGACGTCGGTATCGGCAACACGACGGCGGCGATCGTGCCGGCCGACGTGCTGCTCGCCGCGCTGGCGCTCGCCTGCCTCGCCGGCATCGTCACGCGCGGTCTCGAGCGCGAGCTCTGGCTGCCGGTCGGCGCCGCCGCTACGTTCTCCGTGATCCTCGTGGCGAGCGCCGCCGCCAACGGCTCGTCCGCATTCGTCGCCGGGGTCAAGGTGACCGAGCTGACGGCGCTCGGCCTCGGCGCCGCGCTGTTCCTCCGCAACCGCCGCCAGTTCGAAGCGCTTGTCGACGTGCTACTCGCCTTCACGATCCTCGCCGATGCGGTCGGCGCGGTCCGCTTCATCACGTCGGGTGGCCGGCAGGCGTCGTTCCTTGGCGAGCACGACTTTGCCGCTCTCGCGACCCTCCCGCTGCTCTACGGGCTCGTGCTGATCTTCGACCGCGGCGGTCGCGCGCGGGCGGCGGTAGCAATCTCCGCCGGCGGCGTCGGCTGCATCCTCGGCGCCGCGCTGGCGAGCCTGCTCGGCCTCTACCTCGGAGTCGCCGCGCTGGTCGTGATCGCGTGGCGGCGCGGCAGCGTGACGATCGCGAGGCTCGCACTCACCGCCGGCGTGGTCGGAATCGTGACAGCGGGCACGCTCGTGATCCGCGCGGGCGACCTCGGCTTCCTGCAGGCCTGGTTCGGGAAGCCCGAGACGCGGCCCGGCCAGTACGCGGCGAGCTGGAGCCAACGCCTCATCTACGCGTACGTCGGTGGACGAGTATTCGTTGCCCACCCAGTGCTCGGCACAGGCTGGTGGGGCGAGCTGCCGCCGAAGGAGTTCGCGCGCTACCTGCCCGCAGCGCGCCGCCGCTTCACCGACCAGCCCTCGAACTACTTTCCTCCGGCCGACAAGCCTTTCATCCCTCAGCAGACGTGGGACCAGATTCTCTACGAGCTCGGCGTCGTCGGTGGCGCGGCCATGCTCGTGACGCTCGTCGCACTCGGCCGCGCGGCCCTGCGCGCGGCGCAGCGGGGCGTCGCGCTCGCCGCGATCCCGGCGGCCTGGCTGGCCGCGTCCATCGGTGCTCTCGCGGGCGAGGGGCTCTTCGGCGGAACCCCGCTCGCCGCGAGCTTCTGGCTTGTCGCAGGCGTCGTCCTCGCGATGTCGATTGCCGCCTTCGAATGAAGATCGTGCACGCGATCGCGCGCCTCAACCTGGGCGGCGCCGCGCTGTCAGTGCTCGAGCTCGCGGCGGGACAGCAGGAGCGCGGCCACGAGGTGCTCGTCGTCGCAGGCACGATCCCGCCCGGTGAGGCGTCGATGGAGAGCGTCGCCTTCGAGCTCGGCGTTCCCTACCTCAGGATGCCGGCACTGCGGCGGGAGCTGTCGTTGCGTGACGACCTCCGGGCGACAGCCGGTCTCCGGAGGCTGCTGCGGGAGCGCCGCTCGGACGTGTTGCACACCCACACCTCCAAAGCCGGAGCGACCGGACGGATCGCGGCCATCGCGGCCTGGCCGGCGCGCCCCCACGCCGTCGTGCACACGTTTCACGGCCATGTGCTGAGCGGCTACTTCGGCGGGTCCCGGGAGCGTGCGTTCCGTCTGGTCGAGCGTGGCCTCGCACACGCCACCGACCGGATCATCGCCGTCAGCGGGCAGGTGCGCGACGACCTGTTGCACTTCCGCGTCGCGCGCCCCGACAAGATCGAGGTGGTCCACTACGGTTTCGACCTCGACCGGCGCGTCGCCGACGCCGCCGGGTCCAGACACCCGAAACGCAGTCTGCTCGGAGCCGGCGACAACGACTTCGTGATCGGCTGGGCCGGCCGGCTCTCGGAGATCAAGCGCCCGCTCGATCTCGTCCGCGTTGCCGCGAACGTGCCGCAGTCCCGTCTGGTCCTCGCCGGCGACGGCGAGCTGCGCCCTCAGGTGGAGCGGCTGGCGGCGGAGCTCGGGCTCGGGGACCGCGTCCGCCTGCTCGGGTACATCGAGGACCTCGGCGCCTGGTACGGCGCGTTCGACGCCTTCCTGCTCACATCGGCAAACGAGGGCGCCCCTGTCGTCGCCATCGAGGCGTTGGCCGCCGGCCTCCCGGTCGTCGCGACTTACGCCGGCGGCACCGAGACGGTCGTCGACCACACCGAGACCGGCTATCTGGCGGCGATCGGCGACGTCAACGAGCTGGCGCGGCGCTTGCGCGAGCTGCGCGACGACCCTGCATTGCGCCGGCAGCTGGGCCAGGCCGGTTCGGTGCGGATGCGTGAACGCTTCTCGACCCGGCGCATGGTCGACGAGACCGAGGCCGTCTACCAGAGGGCTTTGCGGCGGTGAGAGTCGTCCACATGACGAAGGTGCAGGGAGTCGGCGGATGCGAGCAGCATCTGCTCGCACTCCTCCCGGCACTGCGCGTCCGCGGCGTCGACGCACGCTTCCTTTCGCTCGATGCCGGGGGTGACGCTGAGCGATTCCACCGCGCACTCGACGAGCGGAAGATTCCCTGGCGGCGCGTCCCGTGCGGCCTCGATGTCTCGCCACTGCTCGCGGGCCGGGTGGTCCACGCCCTTCGCACGGAGCGGCCCGACCTCGTCCACACACACATGGTCCATGGCGACGCGTACGGCTCCTTCGGCGCCCACGTGCTGCGCAAACCGTTCGTGTCGACCCGGCACAACGACGACCGCTACCTCCTCGGCACCTTTCGCTACGTCGACCATGCGTTGATGCAGGGCGTGAGCCGAATCGTCGCGATCTCGGACGCCGTGCGGGCGTTCCACGTGCGCTCGGGACTGCCGGCCGAGAAGCTCGTCACGATCCACTACGGCCTCGACGAGCCGCCGACGCAGCCGTCCGAGGTGACACCCGAGCAGGCGGGCGTGCCGGAGGGCGTCCCGCTCGTGCTCGCGGTCGGCCGCCTCATTGCACAGAAGGACCACGCGACGCTGCTCGCCGCCTTCGCGCGCGTCCGCGAGTCGTACCCGGACGCCCGGCTCGCCATTCTCGGCTGGGGGCCGCTCGAACAGGCGACGAAGGAACACGCGGCCGCACTCGGCCTCGACGGCAGCGTCCTCGTCCTTGGCCGCGTCGAGCCGCGCGACTGGCTCGCCCGGGCGGACGTCTTCGCGCACACGTCACGTTGGGAAGGATTCGGCATCGTGCTGCTCGAGGCGATGCATGCCGGCTTGCCGATCGTCGCCACGAACGTCAGCGCGATCCCCGAGATCGTCGCCGACGGAACGACCGGATACCTTGCCCCACCGGGAGACGCGGACGCGGTCGCGGAGCGCTTATCCCAGCTCCTCGCCGACCCGAAGCTCCGGCGCTCGTTCGGCGACGCCGGCCGCGCGCGGGCCAGCGCGGAGTTCTCACTCGCGCACATGACCGAGCAGACGCTCGCCGTTTACGAGGAGGCGCTCCGGTGAGGGAGATCTCGGTTCGCTCGCTCGTCGCCGGCCCACGGCCCGACCCGGAGCGGATCGCGCTGCTGTCGATCTGGTTCCACGGCCACAACAACCCGCGCTACGCCGAACTGCTCCCCCGTCTCGAGCGGGTCGACGCCTGCCTGCTGCGACTGCCGGAATCGCGCATCTCGCGCGGCGTCGGCTTTCGCGCGTTCACGGCGACCAAACCGCTGCTGCTGCGCAGCGTGCTCCCACGGGTTGGACGCCGGTACGCGAACCTGCTCGCGCTCGACTTCGATCAGCTCGGGCACTGGCCGGGTGCGGCTGTGATGGACGCCGACGACCCGTCCTTCGCCGAGCGTGAGGTCGCGCTGCTCAATCGGCCCGCGTTGCGCGCCTACGTCGTCACTGCCGAGAGTGCGGCGCGTCGGTACGAATCGCTCGGGGTCGAGAAGCCGTGGGTCGTTATCCCACAGGGTGTGAACCTGCGGGCTGCGACGCCCGCGCTGCGCCACGAAGCGGCCGCCCGCAAGAGGCCGGGCGAAGCGGTCCTCGGCTGGATGGCCGCTCACCTCCTGACCCACGGCGACCGCGACGCGGCGAATGCGCTCTACAACGTCGACCACCTGCTCGAGCTCTGGGAACGGATCCACGAGCGCGCACCGCACGCGCGGCTCTGGCTGGTCGGCGAGCCGAGCGAGCGGCTGCGCTCGCGGCTCGCCGGGCGAGACGACATCGTGCTCTTCGGGCGCCTCCCACGCGAACGGGCGCTTGCGACCGCGGCGTCCTTCGACGTTGCACCCTATGCACGGACCGAGGACGAGGGCGTGCGGGCGGCGAAGGTCTCCGAGCTGATCGGGCTCGGGGTACCGATGGTGTCGTACGACTACAAGGTCACGGCAAACCTGCGCGAGACAGGCGCAGGCGTGCTCGTGCCCGACGCGCGTGCGTTCGTCGCCACGACCGTGCGCCTCCTCACCGACGATGCCGCGCGTGCGAGCTTCGCCCATGCAGCAGAGCGAGCCGGCCGCGAGCTCGACTGGGACGTGCTCGCCCGCCGCTTCGAGACGGACGTCCTCGACGCATTCCTCCCCGCGGACGTCAAGCGCGGGGCACACGACTCGCCAGGCCCGCGCGCCCGCGTTGCGTTCGTCTACGCGAACTCCCGGCTCAAGCTGGCAGCCGACGTCGCGGCGGGAGCGGGGGCAGACAGCGCGCTGCTCGGGCAGAACCACCTCGCGCCGTTCGGATACGAGGCCTTCGTCCACGAGCCGAGGATCAAGGCCGTGAGCGAGGCGGGGGGTCTCGCCCATCGCGTCCGCTGGAACCTCCGTGAAGCCCTGATTCCATGGGAGCTCGGCGACGCCGATCTCGTCGTGAGCCCGCTCGCGAACCTGCTTCCGGCGACCGCCCGTCTGAGACGTCGACCACGCCTCGTCCTCCTCGATTTCGCAGTCGCAACCCTCCTCGACCGCCGGCGGGGCGCCGCGCGCACGATCCTGAGGCGCTCGTTACGCAATGCCGGCGCCATCGTGTGCCTGAGCGGTGCCCAGCGAACCAGGCTGCTCGAGCGGGTCGCCGCCCTCGAGCCCGAGCGCATCCACACCGTGCTCCTCGGCATCGACCACAACTTCCTTCGGCCGGGAACTTCAAGCACAGACGAGAGTGGGTTCGTCCTCGCGGTGGGCAAGGACCTCGCCCGCGACTATCGGTCGCTCGCGCAGGCGGCCGCCGGGCTCTCTGCGAAGTTCGTAATCGTCTGCGAGGATCGCAACGTCCGCGGTCTCGACTTGCCGACGAACGTCGAGGTCCGGCGAGGCCTCACGTTCGGCGAGCTCCGCGACCTCTATGACCGCGCTCGTTGCGTGGTTCTGCCGGTCCGGGCTCCTGACTACCCCTACGGCACCGAAGGAAGCGGCCTGACGGCGCTGCTGGAAGCAATGGCCATGGCAAAGCCGATCGTCGTCTCGGACCGACCGATATTCCACGAGTACGTGCAGGACGAGGAGAGCGCGGTCTTCGTGCCGCCCGAAAGCCCGGATGCGTTGAAACGCGCCATCGAGCGCTTGCTCTCAGACGAGCAGTTCGGCCGCGAACTCGGACGCGCCGCACGCGACCGAGTCGAGCAGCGGCATACCATGCGGCACTTCGCGGAAGGCCTCGCGAGCGTGTTCGATCAGCTCGTCTAAAGGTCGACAGTTGTTGTGGCGACGCGGCCAGGCCGGAGCTCGCGGCGGACGAGCTCGCGCTCCGTCGTCGCCAGGCCGAAGCGCCAGATCAGAGCCGCCGCCACAAGCGTCCAGAGGGCGCCGAACGGCACGAACGCCAGCAGCGTCTCGGGCTTCCAGGCACGCGCCAGCAGCACGAGGACGGCGAACGCGGCGACGGCCGCCGGCAGCACCGGCCGCCACAGCGCGCGCAGGAGCACGACGCTCGACGTCGTCGCCGCGGGCGCCGCGACCCGCGGCACGAGCCACGCCAGCATCGCCGCATCCGTCACCAGTGTCGAGACGGCGACTCCCGGTAGCCCCCAGGCCCACGCGAGGCCGAAAGAGAGTGCGAGGTTCGCGAGCGTGACGGCGATCGACACGACGGCAACCTGCCGTTGCCGCGCGCGCGCGATCAGGAACTGCGTCAAGACGTAGATCGGCTGATGCACGAGCAGCACGGCGGCGAGGATCGCCATCACCGAGTAGCTCCCGTGGAAGCCGCCGCCGATCCATGCCCTGATCAGAAGGTCGGGGATGAGCAGCAGCGGCAACGCGAGCACCAGCATCAGCGCTGACCCCACGCGGAGTCCGACCAGCAGCAGCCGACGCTGGCGCTCGCTCGCGCCGGCGCCCTCGAGCTCTGCGAAGGCGGGGAACATGAGCGACGTGACGGCGGTGCCGATCCCAAACACGAGCGCGAACAATTTCGCCGGCACGGAATAGACGCCCGACGCCGCTGAACCGAGGACGATGCCGACAACCACGACGTCGGTCGAAAAGACGATCTTCTGCGCGACGTGCACGAGGAAGTTGGACGAGCTGAAGGCCGCCAGCTCGCGCAGCCGCCTTCGCGTCACGAGCGAACGCGCGATCCGCAGCGCCGGCAGCTCCCGCCTCAGCCAGAAGAGCGGCAGAACCAGACGGAGCAAGGTCGTGGCGAGCGTCAGCACACCGAGCAGTACGAGGCCGCCGTACCGGGGCATGAAGATCGCGACGAGCGCGGCGTAGAACGCCGTCGACACGAAGTTCGCCAGGTTCTGGAGATCCCACCGCTGCTGCGCGACGAGCAGGTTGTTGAACAGGCCGAGCGGGAAGCGTGCAGCGAGCGCGACCACCACCAGCAGTGTCGTGATGCGCGCATCCCAGACGAGGTTGTGCGGGGCTCCGACGGCGGCCGGGATGACGAAGGCGAGCGCGACACCGACCGGGAGGGTGACCACACCGATCAGGGCATACATCGCCAGGCCTGTCGACGCGACCTCGTTCAGGTCGCGATCGGCACCGCGCCCGCGTGCCTCCGCGGCAAAGCGCACGATCGACGGACCGACGCCGAGGTCCAGAATGGAGAGGTAGATCGTCACGGAGCCGATGAACGACCAGACGCCGAACGCGGATTTGCCGATCGAGTGGATGACGATCGGTGTGACGAGCAGCCCGGAGACGATCGCTGCGGCGTAGACCGCGTAGACGCCGATTGCGTTGCGACGGAGGAACCGCATACCTCTACGGAACCGCGACGACGTGGAAGTTCGGGATCAGCGACCCGGGCAACGGCTCGCTCAGCCTCGAGCTACGCCCGTCGAGGGCGCGCCCGATGCGGTTCAGGAGCGAAACCGGTGGCCGCGCGAGCACCGTCCGGCGCAGAGCGATCTCGACGTACGTCCCGAGCAGCATCGCCAGCGCCGACGCCGTCCCGGCGGCCGGTGCGACCGTGAGGGACGCCCACTCGGCGTTCTCCTCGAAGAGCTTGCGCAAGCCCGCGTGCGTCCAGCGCCAGTAGTCGCCAGGCGACGGGTGGTAGACCTGCACGCCGTGCGTCGACGCGAGCACACGGCCGCCCGGTCGCGTCACCCGCCGGAGCTCGCGCACGGCCTGCGCCGGGTCGTCGCAGTGCTCCAGCACCTGCGTGCAGAGCACGACGTCGAACGACGCGTCCTCGACGGGCAGCGCCTCGACCGGCCCGAGCAGCTCGGCCGCCGGGTTCTCGACAATGTCGACGCCGACGTACTCGGACGCGACGCCGGCGAAGAAGGGGTAGTACGGCTTGACGCCGCACCCGACGTCGAGGACCCGCACCGGCGCTCCTTTCGCGAGCTCGGCCCCCTGCTCCTCGAGCCACCGCGCAAGGGCGATCCTGACGACCCATGTCGGGGACGAGAGTGGGGGCCGCCGGCGCTCGGCGCCGGGCCAACCCGCGAGATCGTCCGCCACCGTTCGGCCCTCTACGAACGGAGGCTCTGGAACGCCGCGAACGCCGGCTTCTTCCTGCCGCCGATCGTGATCAGACCGGACTGCCAGCCGTTCAGGTTGGGATCGTCCTTGAGCAAGAACCAGAGCATCATGTCGATCCGTGGATTCTTCTTCGCGATCCCGAATGCCTGCTTGAGGTAGAGCGCCTGCCTCGCCCAGGAGACGCCGAACAGCGTGTCGGGCGGGTTCGTCTGGTAGCCGTACTCCGTGATCCAGATCCGCTTGTTCCCGTAGAGCTGGGTCACCGTGCTGATCAGGTCGCTGATGTTGCCGAGCGTGACGGCGGTCGCGGGTGCGCCTTTGGCCGTCACCGGCTTCGTCGTCGGCTGGTCGCTGGGGCCCGCGTAGTAGGGGTGGTGCGCCCATGCGTCGAAGCGCAGTAGGCCCGCTTTCTTGCAGGCACGCAGGAACGCGATCGGCGACACGGACGGACGCGAGCTGTTGGGATTGTTGTTGCCGCGCGGCGCGGTGACGCCGCACGCGACGCGCTCGTTCGCGTTGAACGTGGCGTGCACGCCGTCGTAGATCGCATTGCAGATCTTCGCGTAGTTGATCGCACTCTGGATCACCCAGGTCGAGCCGGAACGCTTGTACTGCGGCGCGAGGAACGTCGGGTTGTTCGGCTCGTTCCACGCCGTCCAGTCCTTGACCGCCGGCAGCACACGGCCGGTCTCGTCGGCGAACGCGCCGCTGTAGCGCTGCGCCGCCGCGTACGCGAAGTCACGGAGATCGCTGGCGTTCTTCGGCGCGATGTTCTTCGCGGTGTTCCCCGTCTCCCAGGTCGGTGTGGCGTAGATCGAGAACAGCACCTTGATGCCGTACTGCTGCGCGTACTCGACGGTGCGGTCGTAGAGCGTCCAGTGGTACGCCGGGTCGTTCGGGTCGCGCGGCTTCGCGGGGCGCTTGAACGCGACCCCGTACGGGCCGCCCCAGTAGAGGTTCTCGCGGATCTCCTGGACGCGGAGCTGCCCGAGCAAGGAGAACGTCTGCGGGATCGGCCCGTAGAGCGTCTGCGCCTCGTCGTAGATGCCGATGCGGAGATAGCGGGAGCTCTCGGCCGGCTGTGCGGTCGCGCCGATCAGCGCCGCGGCTGCCACCGCGACGACGAGCACCGACCGGGTCCGCATCAAGCCTGAACTGGCTCCCGGCCGAGCGCGGTCAGCCAGCGGCGCAGGCCCTCCTCGAGGTCGATCTCGGGCGCCCAGCCGAGGATCTGCTTCGCCCGCGTGATGTCTGGACGGCGGATCTGCGGATCGTCGATCGGCAGTGCCTCGAACACGATCTCGCTCGTCGACCCGGCGACGCGGATCACTGTCTGCGCGAGTTCGAGCATCGTCACCTCGTGGTCGGGGTTGCCGAGGTTCACCGGCAGGTGCTCGTCGCTCATCATCAGCTCGTAGAGGCCGCGGATCAGGTCGTCGACGTAGCAGAGCGAGCGCGTCTGCGAGCCGTCGCCGTAAACCGTGAGCGGTTTGCCTGCCAGCGCCTGGTTGAGGAAGTTCACCGACGCGCGCCCGTCGTTCTTCCTCATTCGAGGGCCGTACGTATTGAAGATCCGAGCGATGCACGTGTCGACGCCTTGTTGCGTGTGGTACGTCATCGTCATCGCTTCCGCGTAGCGCTTCGCCTCGTCGTAGACGCCGCGCGGCCCGATCGGGTTCACGTTGCCCCAGTACGTCTCGGGCTGCGGATGGACCTGCGGGTCGCCGTACACCTCGCTTGTCGAGGAGATGAGGAAACGGGCGCGCTTCCACTTCGCGAGGCCGAGCGCGTTGTGCGTGCCGTAGGAGCCGACCTTCAGCGACGCGAGCGGTGCGCGCATGTAGTCGACCGGGCTCGCGAGCGCGGCCAGGTGGAAGAGGTAGTCGATCGGCTCGTCGACCCGGATCGGCTCGATCACGTCGTGGTAGAGGAACGTGAACGAGTCGTCGCGCAGGTGAGCGATGTTCTCGAGCGAGCCCGTCTCTAGGTTGTCGATGCAGACAACGCGGTGACCTTGCCCGAGAAGGTGGTCGCACAGGTGCGAACCGAGGAAGCCGGCGCCGCCGGTGACGACCGAGGTCGGCATGCCGCAGGATCGTACTCTCGGCGCCCGATGAAGCCGCCCAATTCTTACGGACCCTTATCATCCCCCAAGTCGTCGCGATTGACAGTCTCTCGGGTGACGGCGATCATCCACGCGATGCGGGGGGCAGGCGGGGTTCTTTCGGTTGCGTGTTGCGCATTGGTCGCGGCTACGGGCGTGGGCGCGTCGGCGGCGGCTGCGCCCGCCTACGGCCCGCCCGTGGGCTGGCCCGATCTCGCTCCGCTGGTGCTCGCGAGCACCGACTTTCCCGGCTCGCGCATCTCCAGCCAGGGCTATGTGAAGCCGGACACCGACTCGCTGGCCGAGTACGACCGCACCATCCTCAACGCGAGGATCGCCGGCAAGCGCACGTTCCTGGTCGAGAACGACCTCGACGTCTTCAAGCGGATCAGCGACGCCGGCGTGCTGATTGCGGCGTTGCCGCTCGGCCTCCAGCTCGAGGCCACACGCATCGGCAGGGAGTTCGGGAGGGAGGCGGGCGTCAAGGTCACGTACACGAAGGTCGGCAAGGCACAGGGTCTCGGCGCCGGCAACGACTCCGTCGGGGTCGTGCTGCATTTGGGCACGAAGGCGGGCGAGATCCGCATCGTCTTCGCCGTCGCCCGGGTCGGGGCGCTGGACAGCCTGATCGTCTTCGCCGGCCTGCCGAAGGCGCAGCTCGGCATCGCTCACGCGAAGCTGCTCGCGCGCATGAGCGTCAACCGCATCCGCGCCGGGCTCTTGCCGCAAAGCACGGCCGCGCCTACGATCACCGGCAACCTCGCCGTCGGCCAGACGCTCACCGCGGTCACCGGCGCGTGGCTGAACTTCCCGGTCACGTACACGTACCAGTGGCAGCGCTGCGACGCCGCCGGCGCGAACTGCGCGGCGATTCCCGGCGCGACGGCGCAGACGTACGTGATCGCGCCCGGCGATGCCGGCTTCACGCTCGAAGTCGTCGTCGGCGCGACGAACGTCTACGGCTCGGCTTCGGCGACCTCGCCGCCCACCGGCGTCGTGCCGGCCGAAGGCCCGCCGCCCGCGACATAACCGGACCGCGAGGTCCGGCGCCGTCGGTATCCTCCCGCGCTTCGCAGACAACTCTGCCCGGCCCCGCCGCTCTCCCCGATCGAGGGATTGCATCGCCGAGACCCCCGACTAGCGTGAGCAACGAGCGCTTGGGGGAGCGGACCGCCGTCTACCTCTGAGGAGGCCTACCGCGTGCTCTACCGCCCGCTCGCCTGGTGCGCACTATTCGCCGCTGCTGCCATGTTTGGGACAGGGATCGCGGGAGCGGCAACCGCGTCGACTGCCGATGCGGCCGTCAAGAGTCACGTAATGGTCGTGCGGCACAAGCCGTTCTTCCCGCTGATGCTGATCGACCAATGCACTCCCGGCGCGGTTGCACGCGCGCATCGGCTCGGGATCAACCTCATCGTCAACGAGAGCTGTGCCGGCCTATCTCCCAGACGGCAACTCTCGATGATCCAGCGCCGAGTGCTGGCCGTTCTGCCGATCGAACGTCGACATGTCCGCGGCGGCGGGCTAGTGGGCTGGACGTTTCCCGACGAGCCCGAGGGAAACCACTGGACGCCGTCGTCGCTCCGGGATGCGCATCCGTACCGGGCGGGATCGCCCGACGGCCTGCTCAGCTTCGTCACGACGGGCGCCGGCTTCTTCCGCACGCCGTATCGCGATCCGCGCGTTCCTCTGTCGGACTACCGCCGCTTCGCACGGTTGGCCGACGTCGCGGGATTCGATCTCTATCCGCTCGGCCACTGCCAGAACGACCTCGCGGTGGTGTACGACTCGCAGCGCGCGTTCGTCCGGCTCGTCGGCCCTATGCCGACGTTCCAGTGGATCGAGACAGGCCCGATCAAGCCGACGTACTGTGGCGGTTTCCAGATGTCGCCCGCAGAGTTGCGGGCCGAGGTATGGCTCGCCATCGCAGGCGGCGCCCGCGGCGTCGGGTTTTTCACTCACACGTGGTCGCCCGCCCACAGCGAGTTCGACGTGCCGCCGGCGCTGCAGCGGACGATGAAACGGCTTTCCGACTTCCTGGGTGCCGTGAAACCGGGCTTGCTGGGCCGCACAACGCTGTCAGGGGCGAACAGCGGAGCGATCAAGGTCATCGCGCGCTCGGGGGGCGGTCGAACGTACGTGTTCGCTGTCAATGCGTCACGGAACTGGGTCAACGCCGCACTCCACGTCCCCCGGCTGCGTGACGGGCAGGCGCGCGCTCTCGGCGAGAAGCGCATCGTGCCCGTTCGCGATCACCGCTTCGTCCAGGAGTTCGCGCCTCTCGCCGTCCACGTATATGTCCAACGCAGACGCTGACCGAGCTACCGCAGGTCCTTGTTCGACTCCATGTCGAACCACATCGCGAACAGCGTGAACTGGCTGCCCGAGATCAGCAGCAGCGCGACGAGCACGATCGTCGCCGGCGTGATGTGGTTGCCGGCGATGCGCAGGATCGTCTCGACAATCCCGAGCGCCAAACCGATCGTGGTCATCACGAAGCCGAGGAAGTAGAAGAAGACGAGCGGGTGGAAGTCGCGGATCACGTACTTCTCCCGCAGCCGCCAGAAGAAGCCCTTCCAGAGCAGCCACGAGATGCGCGGGACGACCTTGCGGATCTTGATTCCGGACCGCTCGCCGACGCCGTAGATCGGCCGCGACGGGAAGTCGCGCACGCGAGCATTCCAGACGTTCAGATGCACGAGCATGTCGTTCGGGAACCCGTACGACGTGTAGATGCGATCGAGATCGAGCTGCTGGAGGACGGGCAGTCCGATCACGGTGTACCCGGCCTGCGAGTCGGCCACGTGCCAGTAGCCGGAGGCGATCTTGGTCAGGAAGCTCAGGATCGCGTTGCCCAGGTAGCGGCTGCGCGGGATCAGCTGCCAGGCCGAGCCGGTGAACAGGCGGTTCGCCTTCGCGTAGTCCACCTGGCCGCGCACGACCGGCAGCGCGAACGACTCCAGCTCGTCGGGATCCATCTGGTTGTCCCCTGCCATCACCGCTGTCGCGTCGACCCGCTCCGCGAGCGCGCGCCGGTAGCCCGTGACGATCGCCGCCCCGACGCCCTGGTTGCGCTCGTGCCGGAGCACCTCGACCCGGGGGTCTCCGAACGCCGTCGCCCGCTCGCCGGTTGCGTCAGAGGAACCGTCGTCGATCACGAAGACGCGGTCGACGAAGCCGGGGATGCCCTGCAGCGTCGCCTCGATCAACGCCTCCTCGTTGTGCGCTGGCACCACGACGGCGACGGTCTTCCCCTCGAGCATCAGCTGAGACGCACGCGGATCAGCACCCAGAGCGCCTTGAAGCCGTCGCGCCAGGTGATCTTCTTCCCCTCGGCATAGGTGCGACCGTAGTACGAGATCGGCAGCTCGTACACGCGCAGGCCCCGCTTGCAGATGTGCCCGGTGATCTCGGGTTCGATCGCGAAGTCGTTCTCGCGCAGCGGCAAGTCCCGAATCACGTCGGCGCGAAACGCCTTGTAGCCGGTCTCCATGTCGGAGAGCGTCGTGTTGAACAGAACGCCGGTGACGAGGCTCAGGAAGCGGTTGCCGACCAGGTGCCAGAACAGGTACGCGCGCTGTGGGCGTCCGCCGGAGAGGCGCGACCCGTACACCACGTCAGCGACGCCCCGCTGGATCGGCTCGATCAGCGCCGGCACCTCGGCCGGGTCGTACTCCATGTCCGCGTCCTGGATGACGACGATGTCGCCCTCGACGTGCTGCAACCCGCGGCGCACGGCGGCGCCCTTGCCCTGGTTCTCCTGACGGAGGACCACGACGCCGTCGTGCTGCGCCGCGGCGTCGCCCGTGCCGTCGGTGGAGCCGTCGTCGACCACGATCACCTGCGTGTCGAGACCGAGCGCCTCGATTCGCTCCAGTACCTCGCCGATCGTGCGCGCCTCGTTGAAGGCGGGAACGACGAACGAGACTCTCATGCCGGGCGAGCGCGCGAGTCGGCGACGACCGCCACGATCGCCCCGATGATCAGCCCGATCAGCGCCCCGACCAGCAGCGAGCTTCGGCGCGAGTGCGCGGCCGCCTTCAGCGACCTGGCGGGCTCGACGACACGGGCGCTCTCGACCTGGGTCGCGAACGCGAGCTGTTGCTGCAGCGCCTCCTGCTGCGCGATCAGGTTGCCGAGGCGCGTCTCTGCATTGTCCTCCTGGCTGACGACGACCAGTTGCTGCAGCGGGTCGAGGTTGCGGCTCGCCTTCTCGGCCGCCGTGATGATCGCAAGCCGCTTGTTGACCGACGCGATCTGCTTGGTCACCTGGGTGAGCGTCGTACGGAAGGTGCGGATCTTGACGCCGACGTAGGAGGCCGTCGTCTGCCGCACGACGATGTCCGCGAGGGCGTTCGCGGCCGCGGCGGTGTTCAACGAGTGCTTGCCGGTGACGGTGAGCGAGATGAGCGGGTTCGTGCGCGCGGCGCCGGCGCCGGTCACGGCACCCACCTGGGCCACGGAGACGTGGCCGCGAAGCGCCGCCGGCCGCAGGTCGGCACGGTTCGCCGCCTGCGCCTGGGCCGCAGCCGAGCTCACGATTTGCGAGACCGCGCGCGGGTTCGTGCCGAAGCCGTTGACGAGCGCGCCGCCGGGCGACGTCGGTTGCCCGAGTGAGATCAGCGCCGAAGCCTTGTAGTTCGTGCCGCCGCGGAACGAGAAGAGCAGGCCGACGATCGCGCCGATCACGAGCCCGGCGACCGGGATCCACCACAGAGCGACGACGGCCCGGCGCCAGCGTGCGAGGTCGACCTCGCGCTCGGCGAGGTCGTCGTTCCGACGAGGGGCCGTCATGCGGCTGTGACCCTAGCTGAGGCCCACTCCCATTGAGCTTTGATGCCGTCCTCGAGCGAGACGTGCGGCTGCCAGCCGAGCTCCTCGCGAATCCGCGTCGTATCCGCCTTCGTGCGGTGCTGGTCCCCGGCCACCGGCTCCTCGTGCCGCACGACGTCGAGGCTCCGCCCCGACACCGATTCGAACAGGACGATCGACTCGTTCATCGACGCCTCGAGCGCGCCGCCGACGTTGTAGGTGCCCGTACCGTCCAGCGCCGCGATCGTCGCGTCGACGACATCGCTCACGTACGTCCAGCTCCGCGACTGCGTGCCGTCGCCGAAGAGCTCGAAGCGGCCATCCTCCGCAAGCGCGGTCGCGATCCGCGTGAACGCCATGTCGGGCCGCTGCCGCGGGCCGAAGGCGTTGAAGTAGCGGACGACGACGCAGTCGAGCCCGAACTGCCGCCGGTACGCGTCGGCGAGGTGCTCGCACGCCAGCTTGGTGATGCCGTACGGCGAGAGTGGGTGCGGCGGCGTGTCCTCGGGCGTCGGGTAGCGCTCGGCGGCGCCGTAGATCGAGGACGACGAGGTGAAGACAACCTTCACGCCGTCGCGAACCGCGGCTTCGAACACGCGCTGCGAGGCGAGGACGTTGCGCCGCAGATAGAGCGGGAAAACGTCGCCGAAGCTGCGAACGCCCGGCTGGCCCGCGAGGTGGAAGACCCCGTCGCAGCCGGCGAAGTCGAGCTCGCCCTCCGCCAGGTCGACGCGCCGCACGTCCAGGCCGCGCGCGTTCTCCTCCTTCAGCACCGGGTCGTAGTAGTCGGTGAAGCAATCGAGGCCGACCACCTCGTGGCCCCGGCCCTGAAGCGCCTCCGCGAGATGCGAGCCGATAAAGCCGGCGGCACCGGTGACCAGGTACCTCATTGGCAGACCTTACGCAGGACGCTCCAGCCGCGTTTCACGTTCACCTCGGCGCCGAAGAGCGCGATGTGGCACACGTTGCGGCGGGCGCGGTGGCGGTCCTTGCCGAGCCGAATCGCGAGCGGCCGCGTGCCCACGATCTGCACATGCTTGAAGCCCGCTTGCCGCAAGGCGCGCAGTGCGGTGACGGCGCTGATCTTCCTCGCCGTCTTGCCGCGGCGCTCGTCGAGCCCGTAGATGCGCGTGTAGCCGACGAGGTAGACGCGGTCCTTGTCGGCGACGATCGGCGAGTACTTGCCGTCGCGGAACGTCCAGTCCGGCGAGCCCGTCGTCGCGTCGAGCGCGTAGGTCGTCCCCTTCAGCGTCGCGAAGTAGACCCGGCCCGCCATTACGGTCGGCGAGCCGGAGATCGGCCCGTTCGCCTTGAACTGCCAGAGGATGTTGCCGGTCGCCGCGTCGAACGCGTAGAAGCGGCCGGAGTAGGAGCCGGCGAAGACGCGGTCGTGCCAGACCGCGGCCGACGAGTAGACGTACCCGCCCGTCGACTGCGACCAGCGCAGCTTGCCGGTTGTAGCGCCGAACGAGTACATCTTCCCGTCGGTTGCGCCGACGTAGATGCGCCCGTACGCGGCCGTCGGTGTCGCATAGAAGGTTCCGGTGTGACCGAACCGCGGCTGCGACTTCGCCGTCCACAGGATGCGGCCCGAGCGGAGGGACAGCGAGTAGAGGTGGCCGGAGTAGTCGCCGACGTACGCCCGCTCGCCGGAGACCGCGACGCCTCCCTTCACCTGGCCCCGCAGCTTCGTCACCCAGCGCAGCTTGCCGGTGCGCTTGCGGAACGCGTAGACGCGACCGCTCCAGTCGCCGATGAACACCGAGCCCGCCGTGACGACCGGAGAAGACTCGGACGGGGCGATCTTCTTGCGCCAGGCGATCTTGCCGCTGCCGACGCGGAACGCAATCAGCTCGCCGGTCAGGCTGCTCGACGGTTTGCGGTTGCAGGGGGGCGCATTCATGAACGTCTCGTAGACGAGCTCCCGGTCGACCGCCGGCGACGCGGCAACGCAGCGGTGCGAGACGTAGCGCCACGCCTTGCGCCCGTTCCCGGCGCCGATCGCGAAGAACACGCCCTCGTTGCTCGAGAAGAAGAGGCGGTGGTAGGCGACGGCGGGCGGAAACTCGACGAGCGCCTGCGCCCGGAACATCCACGCGGTGCGGAAGGGCGGCGCCAGCACGATCCCGTTGGCGAAGTGCTGCCGCTGTGGGTCGTGGCCGTAGGTGGGCCACACGATCCCCGGCTCCTTGGGCGGGGGCGGCGCCGCCTGCGTGGTCACGAACTCCACCGTCGACGAGCCCTTCACGTCGCGCGAGGCGTGCTTGATGTGGAGGTAGTACGCGAGCCCTGCGCCGACCGCGGCCAGCACGACGACCGCGACCACCGCGAGCAGGATTCGCTTCACCTGTGCTCCACTGCCCAGAGCCGCGAGTAGCCATGCAGGAGGAGCCGGCGGCCGCCGCCCGAGACCGGGACGTACTCGCCGTGCGGGAAGGAGAGCACCACCTTGCCGCTGCGCGCGTCGACGCCGACGATCCGGTGTGCGAACGAGCCGGCGTAGGCGATGCCGGCGACGACGACGGCAGCACCCGAGATCGGGCCGCCGGTGCGGTGCGCCCACAGCGTCGCGCCGTTCGAGACGCGGAGCGCATAGAAGACGCCGTTGTAGGAGCCGAAGAACACACGGCCGTGATCGACCGCCGGTGACGAGTAGACGTAGGAGCCGGTGTGGCGGCGCCAGAGCAAGCGCCCGCGCGTCGAGAACGCGGTCAGCGAGCCTCCGGTCGAGCTCGGGACGAAGACGCGGCCCGCCGCGACCGCGGGCGTCCCGTAGACCCGGCCGTTGACGTGCCTCGCCCACCGCACGCGTCCCGTGCCGTCGTCGAGGGCGAGCAGGCGACCGCAGTAGTCGCCGAGATACAGCGTCCGGCCGTGGGCCGCGACCGAGGACGTGATCTTGCAGCCCGTGTAGCGGCGCCAACGGACACGGTGGTTGCGCAGGTCGAGCGCGGTGATCGTCCCGTTCCAGGCGCCGAAGACGTCGACGCCGTGCACGACGACGGGTGAGGACTCCACCGGGGAACCGACGGTGTGGTGCCAGAGCAAGTGTCCGTCGGAGCGTCGCAGCACCCAGACGTGGCCGTCCATCCCGTGCACGACGACCTCACCGTCCCAGAGGGCGGGCGAGGAGGCCATCTTGCCCCGGGGCGTGTCGTGCCGCCAGATCACGTCGCCGTTCCGCATGTCGAGCGCCCGGACCGTTCCCCGCGCGTTGGCAACGTACGCAACGCCGTCGGCGACGACGGCGGGGAACTCGACGAGCGACCCCAGCCCGCGCGACCAGACGACGCGGAACGGCGGTCTGACGCGAATCTGCGACTGCGTCTGCGTCCTCCCGGGGACGGCGCCGTACATCGTCCACTGCGTCGCGCTGCGGAAGATGCGGATCGTCGACTGGGGGTGCGTGCGAAACGCCAGTCGCACCGCGCGCTCGCCGTAGCCCGGCTTCGCCGCGACCGTGAGGAGCGCCCGCCGCGGGCCGAGCGGCACACGTGCGACGCCGTGGTGGTCGGTGCGCACGATGTGGCGGCCGACGCGGACGCGTGCGCCGCGCACGCGGCGGTTCGTGTCACCGTCGACGACGGTCACGAGAACGGGGTCGATGCGGTGGTGGAGACGGACCGGCGCGACAGTCTTGGGCTGCGGCGCGGGACGCGGGCGCGGGACGGTGGTGACCGCCGTCTGTTTCGACCCGCAACCGGTGAGGAGCGCTCCCATGACGAGCAGGAGGGAGAGGCGCCTCACGCGTCTTCCGGCACCGCCTCCGCCTGCTCGCGCACGGGCTCGAGCGTCCCCTCCGACTCCTCCAGGATCACCTCTGAGAAGAACCGCGTCATGACGACGCCCTCGCGAAAGTCCCCAAGCCTCGGCTCCGGCCGCTCGCCGTTCGCCAGCTGCAGCGCCAGCTCCGGGTAGCCGGAGCCGGCCGCCGTGGGCAGCGGGAAGCCACCGCCGAAACGCGGATTCACGTCCGTCACCAGTAGCTCGCCGTCGGGTTCCCTGAAACACTGAACGTTGGCCGGGCCGATGATGCGGAGCGTCTCCGCGACCCTGCATCCGAAAGCGATCAGTTCGTCGTCCTTGATCGTCATCCCTTTGATCGACTCGCCTCCCTTCGACTCGATCATCGTGCGCGGGATCGCGGCGAGGCAGCGCGCGGCGAGGTCGCAGAGGACGTCGATCGAGAACTCCTCCCCCTGGCACTGCGCCTGCACCATCGACTCCGCGGTCGTGTAGTCGAGGAAAAAGTCGAGCTCGAGCCGGTTGGCCGCCCTGTAGATGTGACGCGAGCCGAAGCCGCGGCGCGCCTTCACCAGCACCGGGTAGGGAACGTTCTCCGGCAGCTCGCCCGGAAGCCAGGTCCGCGGCGAGCCGATTCCCTCGGCGTCGAAGAACTCGTGCGCCAGGAACTTGTCGGAACAGCGCCGAATGGTCTCCGGCTCGGGCACGAGCACGACGGCGCCGCGCAGACGGTCGCGCGCCTCGGCCAGCACCAGATGGTCGAGATCGGTGAGCGGCACGATCAGCCGCACGTCGTGCAGCGCGACGAGGTCGCGGAGCGCGTCGACGTAAGCCGGGTCGTCGATCCGAGGAACGAGTGCGCGGCGGTCGGCGTGGTACAGCGCGGGCGCGAGCTCGTTGACGTCGGTCGCGATCGTCGTGGCGCCGGCGCGCCGGAATGCAGTCACGATGTCGACGCGCTGCCCGGCGCACGTGAAGAGGACGGCCGTCAAGGAGGCTGAGGGTAGCGGGAGTCTGTAAGGCCCCTGTACGCGACGAGGGCACACGCGGCGAGTGCGGTGACGAACAGCAGCAGCGACCCCTCCTGCCAGAAGCGGCCGATCGGGTAGACGAAGACGTTGGCGGCGGCTGCGGCGCCGACGAGGAGCGCAACCGTGAGCTCCGTGCCGACGAGTGCTGCGGCGAGGATCAGGGACGCGCCGATGGTGAGCATGTACTGCGCGCTGAACACCTTGTTGAGCAGTAGGAACAGGGCGGGCCCGCTACCCGCGACAGCCACGGCGACCGGCAGTCGCGGACGCCGCACGACGAGAAGCACCGCGAGCGACGCGACGAGCGCAAGCTGAACCACGACCGCGGTGGTGTCTGCCCAGCCCGGGACGATCGCCGCGCCGTAGACGGCGCCCAGCCCTGCTCCGCCCGGTTCCGCTTTCCCCACGGCGTGAAGCGGCAGGTACCAGAACGACTCCGCCGTGATGCCGCGCGGCGCCTGCCGGGTCACGGATGCCCAGACCGCGGACGGGCTCCACACGGCAAACGGCACGACGAGGATGGCGAAGGCGACGGCACTACCGGCGGCGTGCTCGATCGCCGGACGAACCCGGCGCAACGAGAGCAGCCAGAGCACGAGCAGCAGGCAGGCGATCGCCGGTGTCCACTTGACGGCTGCTCCGGCCCCGAACGCGACCCCCGCCGCCCACCAGCGCTCGTCGAGCGCGAGCACGAGGCCGAGGACGAGCAGCGCGGTCGGCAGCGCGTCGAACTTGAACTCCCAGAA
>JBKPRG010000002.1:0-68496 GCA_046765815.1 Actinomycetota bacterium | reverse complement strand
GAGTTCGAGCGCGTGTACGGCCCGGAAGGCGAGTGGGCGCAGTTCTTCCGCTCCGGCCGCGGCTACATCGGCACCGAGTTCTTGCGCGACCTCGAAGAGCCCGAGCGATATTTCGTGATCGACCGCTGGGAGTCAGTCGAGGCGTACAACGCGTTCGTGGGCGAGCATCAGGCCGAGTACCTCCAGCGCAGCGACGAAGCGCGGATGCACTACGTGCAGGAGCTCCGGTTCGGGACGTTCGAGAACGTCTGGCATGCGGATCCCGCCGCACCATGACCCGGCCTGCTGGGGCTGCGGTGACAGCCCGAACGGGCTGCACCTCCCGCTGCCGGCCGAGGAGGGCCTGACCGAGTACGAGGCGTATTTCGAGTTCGACGAGCGCCACCAGGGCGGCCCCGGGATCGTGCACGGCGGTCTCGTCGCGGGCGTGCTGGACGAAGCCGTCGGGCTCCTCGCCACCTGGTACGCGTTCCCGGCGGTGACCGCGCGCATCTTCGTGCGCTACCGCCGCCCCGTGCCGATCAACACCGAGCTGCAGCTGAAGGCGTGGCTCGAGGATGCCCGCGGACGGCGCCTGCACGTGAATGCCGTCTTGACGGACGGCGGTGACTCGTTCGCGGAGTGCCGAGCCGCGCTGCTGCACGTTCCGCTCGAGCACTTCCTGGCGACGCCCGAGGGACGCGCGGCCGCCGAGCGGTGGACGTAGGCGTCAGGGCATCAGAGACCACGCAAACCGCAGAGCGTCGAGCGCGCCTCGGGCCATGGCCGTGCGCAGAGCTATCCCTTCGCTTCGCGTGCGACGAACAGCTGCCACGAAGAACCAGACCGCGCCGAGGACGAACAGAATCGCACCCACCAACTCCAATGTCGGCGAGCTCGCGATGGACGCCGCGACAAGAAGCAACCCGCCGACCGCCGCGAGCCAGAAGGGCGCCGCTCTCACCGGAACCTTAAGCGTCAGCAAGCACCTCGCGCACACCGCGCAGGCGCGTCTCCAGCAACCGCGCAGCCTGTGAGCTGTCGAGCGTGACGTCGGGTGCGCGCTCGGGCGACGTCTGAGCCGGCTCGATGCTCTCCGGGTCCGCGCCGAGCAAGAGCGCGAAGTCGTAGCGCGTGACGTCGTCTGCTCCGGCAACGTGGAGCGGCCCCGGTACCTCGAGTGCGAGCAGCTCCAGCAGCGCGGCGGCGAGGTCGTCGACATGCACCGGCGAGCGCAGCTCGTCGACATAGAAGCGGCGGCCCTCGCGCGCGAGACGCTCCTGTGGGCCATCGGGCGTGCCATAGATGAGCGAGGTGCGTGCAATCGTCGCCCCCGGATGCGTGTCGGCGACCCGCAGCTCAGCCTCCGCCTTCGAGCGCCCGTACGCGTTGACCGGCGCCGGCACGTCTTCCTCTCGGTAACGGCCGATGGTGCCGTCGAAGACGACATCGGTCGAGAGATGGATCAGCCTGCGCGGTGCCGCGACGGCGGCGACGAGGCCCGCGCCGACGACGTTCGTCGCCCACTCGTCCTCTCCGCCCTGGAGATACGCCGTATGGATGACCGCGTCGACGCCGTCCACCGCGCGGCCAACCGACTCGGCGTCGCGGACGTCGGCCTGCACCCACTCGGCCGGGCCGTCCGGGCTACGCCGCCACCACGTCGCGCGGACGGTCCAGCCCTGGTCGGCGGCGAGCCGGACCAAGGCGCGACCGAGCGTTCCCATGCCGCCGGTGACGAGCAGTTTTCCCATGGTTCGAAGTCTTACGCACGGAAAACAGGAATCAATGTCCCAGCCGCCCGAGGAAGGTTGGCCGACGCTCGACGAGCCGACGCTCGTCGCGCCGCCGCCCCCGCCGCCTCCGCAGGCGTCGCCGCCGCCCGACCGCGGGATCGGCGCGGGGATGGTGCTCGCCCTCGCCGCGATCGCCCTCGCTGCGGCCGGCATCGCGCTTGCGTACTTCCTGACCCATCGGAACGACAACCCGGCTCCGACCACGGTGGTCCTCACGACCGCGCCTGCGACGAGCACCGCCGCGACGACGGCGCCGACGACGACGAACGCAACCGGGCAGCGGCAGATCACGGCGCCGAACCTCGTCGGGCAGACGCTCGCCGATGCACAGCGCAAGCTCGCAGCGCTTGGCCTGCACGTCGTCGTGACGCAGGCCGCGTCCACTCAGCCCGCGGGCACGATCATCGACCAGGCTCCGAAGCCTGGCGCCAAGTTGCAGAAGGGCTGGGACGTCGTTCTCTCGGTCGCGCGTTCGTCCAGCACGACAACGCAGGGCACGTCGACGGGCGCCGCGACAACGTCGGCGTCGACGACGACCCCGACGACGACCGCTGCGCCGCCTCAGCCCACCTCGGCGACGATGCCGGATGTCTCCAACCAGACCGAGCAGGCCGCGGTCACCGCCATGAACCGTGTGGGCCTCCTCGCAAGCTTGTTCTTCGTTCCGGCCGATGATCCACTCGGCACGGTCGAGCAGCAGGCGAAGCCGGCGGGGACGACGCTGCCCTATCACTCCCACGTCCAGATCAACATCTCGACTGGACCGGGGCAGAAGCCGCTGATGCAGGTGCCGAACGTGGTCGGCCGCA
The DNA here is from genome assembly GCA_046765815.1 of Actinomycetota bacterium. Classification (GTDB taxonomy): domain Bacteria; phylum Actinomycetota; class Thermoleophilia; order Gaiellales; family Gaiellaceae; genus PALSA-600. Next base: position 65,912 of record JBKPRG010000002.1, on the reverse strand, counting down.
CGCTGCACGATGCGGTCAGCGCCCTGAACAGCGCACAGCTGCGCCTGATCTACGTCAAGTTCCCGGTCGCGAGCGGGAAGGTCGGCGTCGTCGTCCAGCAGTCACCGCTGGCAGGCGGCCGCGCGCCGAAGAACGCGCAGGTGCTGGTTTTCCTCGCGGTTAAGAGGTAGCTACCAGCCGCGCGACTCGAGTAGCTCGGCCGGATCGAGCGACTGCGTCGAGATGCCGACCATCGCTTCGCCGAGACCGGCCGAGACGCGTGCGAGCACGTCGGCGTCGAGGTAGTGCGTCGTCGCCTCGACGATCGCGCGTGCGCGCTGCGACGGGTTGCCCGACTTGAAGATGCCGGAGCCGACGAAGACGCCGTCGGCGCCGAGCTGCATGCACAGCGATGCGTCCGCCGGGGTCGCGATGCCGCCGGCGGTGAACGTGACCACGGGCAGACGACCGTTCTCGGCGACCCACTTGACGAGCTCGTAGGGCGCCTGCAGCTGCTTCGCCTCGGCGTAGAGCTCTTCGCTGCGCAGCGCTCCGAGCCGGCGAATGCCGCCGAACACGGCACGCATGTGCGTGACGGCGTTGACGATGTCGCCGGTGCCGGCCTCGCCCTTCGTGCGGATCATCGCCGCGCCTTCCGCGATCCGCCGCAGCGCCTCGCCGAGGTTGGTGCAGCCACACACGAACGGCACCGTGAACTGCCACTTGTCGACGTGATGCTCCAGGTCGGCGGGCGTCAGCACCTCGGACTCGTCGATGTAGTCGATCTCGAGCGCCTGCAGGATCTGCGCCTCCGCGAAGTGACCGATGCGGCACTTCGCCATCACCGGGATCGTGACCGCTTCCTGGATCTCCTTGATCTTGTCGGGATCCGACATGCGCGCGACCCCCCCGTCGCGGCGAATGTCGGCCGGCACGCGCTCGAGCGCCATCACCGCACAGGCGCCGGCCTCCTCGGCGATCTTGGCCTGCTCGGCGTCGACCACGTCCATGATCACGCCGCCTTTGAGCATCTCGGCCAGGCCGCTCTTGACGCGCATGGTCCCGATCTCGTGCATCGCGCTCATGCTAGCGCCGGGAGTAGGCGCTGGATCGCCGGATCCACGCGCCAGTGGTCGCGCAGCTCGACGTACTCGCGGCGCGCGCGCCGTGTGCGTGCCGGCGAAGGGTCGCGTTCGGCGCGCAGCATGACGTTCTTCGGCGTGTGTTCGGTGGCGACGAACTCGATCACGTCGACCCGGTAGCCGAGCGTCTCCAGAGCGCTTGCCCGCAGCGCGTCGGTGACTAGGTCTGCCTGCCGTCCGAGCAGCAGCGCATGCCGGAGCAGGCCGTCCTTCTCGTGCTTCGCGATCTGCCCCGCCAGCTCGTGGTGGCAGCACGGTGCGACGACGATCGCGTCCGCGCCGAGCCGGACGCCGGCGGCGATCGCCTCATCCGTCGCGGTGTCGCACGCGTGTAGCGAGACCAGCAGGTCGACCGGCTCGTCCGTCGACCACGCCTCGATCGTCGTCGCCTCGAAGCGCGCCTCGTCGTAGCCGAGGCGCCGCGCGATCCCGCGCACGGTGTCGACGACGCCCGGATTCGCGTCGAGCCCGACGAGCTCGACGCGGGTGCCGACCTCCCTGCCGTACGCGACGAGCGCGAGGCTCATGTACGCCTTGCCGCAGCCGGCATCGACGACACGGACGCCTTCTCGCTCCCACACCGGCAGCCCACGCAGGAGCTCGATGTAGTGCTGCACCTGGCGCTCCTTGTCGCGCGAGATCCGCGTCGCCTTGAAGAGCGGATGTTCCTTCGGCAGCGGGTGCCGCACCTCGCGGTCGTGCGCGTCCGACGGCGCGCTGGTCGACGACGGCCGCCCGCGCGAGACGAGCCAGCGCCCCTTCTTCGTCCGCCGCGCATGCAGGTCCCCGTCGGGCGACAGGAGGTGGACGTTGCGCGCGGTCGCGAGCAGGTCGTCGAGCCGAGCCGGCCAGTCCGGCCGCGGCACGGTCTCGGTGCGTGCGCCCTCGACGATCTTCACCGCCGGCCCGCGGCGAAGCGTCACAGGCGTCGCCGTGACGCCGTCGGCGACGAGCTTGCGCCAGCCTTCGCCGGCTGCCCAGGCCCGGAGCTCGTCCTCCATGCGTAGGAGTGTAGGAGCGGAACGACGTCCAGCTCCGGCGGCGGCCGCCGCAGGAAGGACGCGACAGCCAGCAGCTCGTCGGCCGCCTCCGGGGCGAGCGCCGGTTTCGCGCGCGCGACGGCGGCGAGCCCGGCCTGCCACTCGAGCCCCTGCGGCCCGTGGTACGGCCGGACACACACCACCTGCCCCTTGGCGACGAAGAACCCGCGCCGCGTGCCCTCGGCCTCGCCCGGGACGACGACGCACACCGCGAGCGCCCGAAGGCGGTCAATCCGTTCCAGCTCGCGAACGACCTCTTCGAGCGCTGCGATCCGGTCGCGCAGCCGCGCCGCGTCCTCGAAGCGCAGGTCGCACGCGAGTTGCTTCAGCTTCGCCCGCAGCTTCGGCAGGGCCTCCTCGATCGTCTCCCACTCGACGCCCTGCAGCGCTCTCGCTGCGAGGTGCGCGCGGCGCCGGCTCTTGAGCGGCCCGAGCGCCCCCGGCGTTGCGGAACAAACAACGCTGTCGCCACGGCGGCGCAGGTAGACGTAGCGGTCGGGCCGCGCCGAGCGCGCGTTCGCCGGCGGACGCAGCTCGCGGATCAGCCGCAGCTCCTCGAGCGCGGCCTCGAGCTCCGAGCCGGTGATCCGCCACTCGATCCGCTCGAGCGCGCCGAGCGCGCCCTCGACCGCGGGCCGCTGCCGATCGGAGCGGAAGTACGACCGCAGCCGCGCCCGCAGGTCGCGCGCTTTGCCCACGTAGAGCACCTGGTCGTGCGCGTCGCGGAAGAGGTAGACGCCGGGCCGCTGCGGTGCGCCGAACGCGAGGTTGCGCTTGCGATGGATGCGCCGCGGCCGCGTCGCCGCCAGCTCGACGAGGTCCGAGACCGAACGCGCCCCCCGCTCCTGGGCCATCCCGATCAGGCGGAGCAGGATCTCGGCCGTCGCCTCGGCGTCGGGCAGCGCCCGGTGGCAGGGTCGCGCGTCGGTCACGAAGCGGTACGCCAGAGCGCCGAGGTTCGCCGGCTGGCGCCCGAGCAGCCGCCGTGCGAGACCGACCGTGTCGACGACGGTCGCGGCGACGCGGCGCCCCGTGAGCCGCATCGTCTCGTTGTCGAGGAACGCCATGTCGAAGCGAGCGTTGTGCGCCACCAGCACGGAGTCGTCGGCGAACGCGAGAAAGCGGCGCACCGCCGCCGCGACCGGCGGCGCGCGGCGCAGCTGCTCGTCGCGGAGGCCCGTCAGCGCGGCGATTGCCGGCTGCAGCTTGGCGCCGGGATTGGCGAGCGTCTGGAAGCGCTCGCCGAGCTCCAGCGCCTGGACACGCACGGCGCCGATCTCGCACGGCCGGGCGAGCCCGGGCCGCAGTCCCGTCGTCTCGAGATCGAAGACCACGAACGTCGCCTGCTCGAGCAGCAGGTGCTCGCCGGGCGGCGCGGCGAGCGCGACGAGGTCGCCTGACCAGCGCAGCCGCGCATCGGCGACCACCGCCTCGTCGAGCAGCGTCCGCGCGAGCCCGACCGGCACGGCCTGTCCGAGCTTGAGCACCTTCCGCGCCGCCTCGTCCACGGGGACTGGCCCGCGGCGCTCCTCGACGAGCTCCACGAGCCTGTCGGCGGCATCGAGGCGCAGCTGCATCCGTCCGATGCTAATGCGAACATACGTTCGTGTCCATTAGAGTTGCGCTCGGTGTTCGAGCTCGTCCCCGACGGGTTCGAGGTCCCCCGCGGCCTCGAGCACGAGCGCTTCCGCCTGCGGAAGCTGACAATCGATGACGTCGTCAAGGACTTCGAGGCGATCAACGAACGGGTCGATCACGAGGGAGCGCCGCAGCCTCCCTTCGTCGACACGATCACGCTGAATCTCGTCGACCTCGGCTGGCACCAGAAAGAGTTCGCGTTGCGCCGCTCGTTCGCCTACACGGTCGTCGCCCCGGACGAGTCCAAGGTGCTGGGCTGCGTGTATCTCAACCCGTCCGAGACGCACGACGCCCGTGTGACCCTGTGGGTGCGGCGGAGCGCGTTCGAGGCTGGGCTCGACCCGGTGTTGGAGGAGGCCGTCCGGGCGTGGGTCGCTACGGCGTGGCCGTTCGAGCGTGTGACCTTCGGGAAGCGAGACCCGTGAGGATCTCGCGCACCACCCGCTCCGCGACGAGTGCAGTGATGTCCGCCGAGCCGATCGCCTGAGGCAGCACCTCGACGACGTCGGCGCCGACGAGCTCGACCCGCGAGGCGATCTCGCGCACGGCCCAGAGCAGGTCGACGGAGGTCATCCCTCCGGGCTCCGGCGTGCCCGTGCCGGGGGCATAGGCCGGATCGAGCACGTCGACGTCGACGGTCAGGTAGATCGGCCCGTCGCCGGCGTGTGCGAGGGCGCGCTCGACGACCTCCCGGATGCCGAGTTCGCGCACGTCGTGCATGAAGAAGCTGGCGATCCCCTGCGACCGCTGCCAGTCGAGCTCGGCAGGACCGGGCCAGTAGCCGCGCAGCCCGATCTGCGCATAGCGGTCGCCCACGACACGGGCGGCGTCGACGAGCCGGAACATCGGAGTGCCGTGGGAGCGCTGAACGCCGAACACCTCGCGTCCGGTGTCCGTGTGCGTGTCGAAGTGGATCAGCCCGACGGGGCCTCGGCGCTCCGCGATCGCCGCCACACAGGGTTCGGTGATCGAGTGGTCGCCGCCGAGCACGATCGGCAGCGGTCCTGCATCGACAACCTCGCCGATCAGCCCATGGATCGCCTCGTGCGTCCGCACCGGATCGGCGGGGATGACGGGCGCGTCGCCGTAATCGACGATCCGCAGCTCGGCGAAGGCGTCGATTCCGGCCTCGAGATGCGGTCCCGGCGGGCACGAGGCGGCGCGGATCGCGCGCGGCCCGAAGCGCGTGCCCGGCCGGTCGGAGACGAGGTCGTCGGTCGGCGCGCCGACGATCGCAACGTCGACGCCGCGGAGCTGGGCGGGCTCCTGGGCGATCGGCGCGCCGCCGAAGGAGAGGAAGCCGGCGTAGTCGGGTTTGTCGGGCAGCGGCCGCCAGCGCTGCTGCGGGTCGATCACGTACAGAGCCCGCCGACGAAGGTCTTCGTGATCTCCTGCTCCGCGGCCGAGACGGCGTCGGCGTCGTCGGGCAGCTGCCCGAGCACCCAGCCCGTCAAGACCTCCTCGAGCGCGCCGTAGAGCATCCACGCCGCGAGCCGGGCGTCGACCTCCGCGCGGAACGTGCCCTCGTCCTGGCCGCGGCGGACGATGCGCTCGAGGCTCGCGAACGCCTGCCCGATCTCGTCGAGCTCGTCCTGGATATGCGGACTGCGGGTGATCTCGCGCACGAGCAGGCGCACGAGGTCCGGATCGTCGCGCCAGGTGCGGAGAACGATCTTGACCACGAGCCCAAGCTGCTCGGGCGCGCTCTTGCCCGTGTCCTCGGCGCCGGCGACGGCTGCCAGGAGCCTCCCCCACTGCTCGCGGAAGACGGCCTCGAGCACGGCCTCCTTCGACCCGAAGTAGTGGTAGACGAGGCCGTACGCGACGCCGGCCTCTTTCGCGACGTCCCCGACCGGCGAGGCCTCGTAGCCCTGGCGTGCGAACACGCGCACAGCAGCGTCGAGGATGGCCTTCCGCTTGTCGTCAGCCGCAGACATGCCGGGAGAGCTTAAAACCGATCGGCCTGCCCAGGAGCGCGCGGGCCGGAAAGGAGTTCCGCAGGACGGGCCAAGAGGCCGGTTGCGGCAGCGACCTGACCCGCCACCCCCTGACGACCCGCGCGCACCAAGCACTGTGCGACAGAGCCGTTGCAGACGGACCAGCCGTCGGGTCAAGACTGTTGGGCAAACGTCCAGAGGGCACTGCGCAAGTTTTGCCCAGGCTCGCGTCCGAGGGCGAAATCGCGCACCGGCAGCGCAAATGCGCACCGCCGGGGATCGTCCGGGTAGGGCGAGCGCCCAACCGTCTCGACGCGAAACGCACCCTCTCCAGGTAGCTCGAGCACGCTGCCTGGCACCGGTGCCGCCTCTTCCATGCCTTGTCGGCCTAGACGCGGCTCTCTGCGCGCACGACCGGAAGCCCGAGCTCGGCGCGGAGCAGGTCGATGCGGCGGTGGAGCTCGCGGCGCTCGTCGGAGACCTGGCGCTCGCGGGCTCGCAGCATTTCGGTCGGGAAGGTGTCGATGCGGTCTTGCAGCCTGCGGCGCAGCGCCGAGATTTCGCGCTCTTCACGCTCGAGCCTGTCGAGTTCGGCCACCATCGCGTCAAAGTCCGGCTTCTGGCTGGCTGCCATGTCGGCTTTAGGCATCGGCATTTGGCGTTCCGGCCTACATTCCTCTCGGCTGCATGGGCTACCTGATCGTCAATCCGCATTCCGGCGAGAACGGCACGGGGGAAGAGCTCCTGAGAGCCGCCGCGGAGCGCGGGATCGAGTGCCATGTGCTCCAGCGTGGAGACGACGCGGCCGAGCTCGCCCGCCGAGCAGATGCGGATGTCCTCGGGGTCGCCGGCGGTGACGGTTCGCTCGCCGCGGTGGCGGCGGCCGCGATCGAGCGTGACCTTCCGTTCGTCTGCATCCCGGCCGGCAGCCGGAACCACTTCGCCCGCGACGCCGGTCTCGATCGGCGCGACCCCGTCGCTGGGCTGGCGGCGTTCAGTGGCGTCGAGCGCCGGATCGACGTGGGCCGCGTGAACGGGCGTGTCTTCCTGAACAACGTCTCACTCGGTCTCTACGCCGACCTCGTCCACCGCCGCGAGCATCACCGTCGCCGGGGTGAGGCACTGGCGGGGCTGCGGGCCCTCCCGCGCCTGGCCCGCGAGCGCCATCGGCTGCAGACGAAGCTCGACGGGGAGACGCTGCGTGCCCGCATCCTGCTCGTCGCGAACAACGCATACGAGGTCAGCCTCTACACGCTCGGCGAGCGAAGCTCGCTCGAGGAGGGGCGGCTTCACCTCTATGCCGCCGACGGCTGGCTGCCGACACGCTGGACGGAGCGAAGCGGGCAGCAGCTGCGGCTGGAGCTCGGCCGGCCGGTCGTGCTCGCCGCCGCGGACGGGGAGCCGCTCACGCTGCGCTCGCCGGTCGAGCTCGAGTGCCTCCCCCGCGCGCTCCGCCTGCTGATGCCTGGCACGAGCAAGTGACAAGTTGTTACTTGCCGCAACGTGCGCCAGATTCCAACCTCAGGCGGGGGAGGTCCACCTGTTCGAGGGAGCATTTAGCGCGAAAACCGCGTTAGGTTGGACTCGTGCGGCGCTCCCCGGCCTTCGGCAGCCTCAACTTCATGATCCTGGTCGTCGTGATTACCGTCGTCCTGGGCGTCGTCGTCGCTGTCCAGCAGCTCCCGCTGTAGCCCGCGATGCACATCCCCCTTTTGGGGGAGGACAGCCGGTGGCGCGCGAACTAGTCAAACCTGCGCTCTGCCCGGCTAGACCTTGGCACAAGACTTCTGGCCCCTCGGCTGGCGACGGGAGGTGCGCGTGCGCCCAAAGTGACGGAAGCGCCGGGGCCGCGGGGGCACGGCGGGTCAGGTCGCTGCCGCAACCGGCCTCTTGGCCCGCCACTGCGGCCGACTCGCGGTCACGGCGCCTACCTCGGGGGAGGTCGACGGCCCGCTCAGGCGGGTCGTCGGCGCGTGATGATGAAGGGCCCGCCTGGATTCGAACCAGGGACCAACGAATTATGAGTTCGCTGCTCTAACCGCTGAGCTACGGGCCCGGAGACCAGAAGGTACTCGTTACACTCGCGGGCGATGAAGGTGTTCCAGGCCGAACGGGCGTTCCAGACGGCGGGCGGCCTTCACGTCACCGACATCACCGAAGACGTCGCCGAAATCGTCCGCGAATCGGGCGTCTCGGACGGGATCTGCTGCGTCTACTCGCCCCACACGACTTGCTGCGTTCGCGTCAATGAGTACGAGCAGGGCATGTTCGAGGACTTCAGCGCGCTCCTGCGCCGGCTCGTCCCCCACGCCCGCGAGACCTACTACGCACACGACGACTGGGACCGCCGGACGGAGAACGTCGACTGCGAGGAAGATAAGGTGCAGGCGAACGGACACGCGCACTGCATGTCGATGATCCTCGGCTCTGCGGGCGAGTCGATCCCGGTCAGCGACGGCGAGCTCTGCCTCGGCACGTACCAGCGCGTGCTCTTCATCGAGCTCGACCGCTCGCGGCCCCGCCGCTGGCTCGTCAAAGTCGTCGGCTCTTAAGTCTCGTCAACAGAGAGCGGCGGCTGCGGCGTGTGCTGCTCCGCGTCCAGCTCGAAGATCCAGAACGCACGCCCCATCACGTGCACCGCGACGTTGTAGACGGGGACGCCGTCGATGTCGCCCTCGAACGAGCCGTGGTGCGCATGCCCGTGCAGGACGATGTCCGGACGATGCGCGCGGATCGGGCCCGCCAGCCGCTCGGCGCCGAGCACGAGCCACAGCCGCTCCGGCTCGCCGAACAGCGTCAGCTCTGTCGGCGCGTAGTGCAGCAGCCCGATGCGAACCGAGCACGGCTCGATGCTCGCGAGCGCCTTGTCGAAACCCTCGACGTCGCGCGTCGTCTCGGCATACGCCTCGCGGAAGAGCGGCTCGCCGAAGTTGGCCCACTGGTCGCCGAAGCCGCCGACGAACCCCTTCGCTCCGGCGATGCCGACGCTCGCACCTCCGATCGTGAGGATCGTGTGCGAGCGGTCGAGGACGATCACGCCCGCCTCGACGAGCTCGCGCGTGAGATCGGCGGGGCGATCCGACTGCCAGTCGTGGTTCCCGAGCACGGTCACTGTCGGGATCGACAGCTCGCGACATGCGCCCGCGACGAGGGCGACCTCGTCGAGCTGGCCGTGCTGCGTCAGGTCACCCGCCAACACGATCAGGTCCGCGCGCTCTTCGACGCGGCGGAACGACTCGTGTACGCGCCGCTCCTCGCCGGCGCCTGCGTGGATGTCGCCCGCGGCGGCAACCCTGATCGTCTTCGGGGGCATGAGACTGTATGCCCAGGATTGGCACTCCCGGACACGGGTACCGAGGCGTGGCATGACCAGTGACGTCACTTCGGGCACGCTCCTCGACGCGCTCAAGCGCGCCGCGGCGGTGCTCCGTGACCACGACATCGAGTTCGCGCTGGCCGGCGGCTTCGCCGTCTACGCCCGCGGCGGGCCAGAGACCGACCATGACGTCGACTTCGTCCTGCCGCGCGAGGACGCTGAGCGAGCGCTGAAACTGCTCGTCGATTCCGGCTTCCAGGCCCAGCGACCGCCGGAAGGCTGGCTGTACAAGGTGTGCGACGACAACGGCGCTGTGATCGACCTGATCTACGCGCCGAACAACCGGCCGCAGGACGTGCCGGCGATCCTGACGCGCGCCGACGAGATGGAGATCTACGCGATCACGATCAAGGTGATGAGCGTCACCGACGTGCTCGCCTCGAAGTTGCGCGCGCTCAAGGAGCACGAGGTCGACTACGACGACGTGCTCGAGATCGCCCGCGCGTGCCGCGAGCAGATCGACTGGGATGTGCTGCGCGAGTCGACGGCCGAGAGTCCCTACGCGAGCGCGTTCTTCACCCTCGTCGACGAGCTCGGGATCGTCTCCTAGGCAGCCTGCAGCGCGGCGATCTCGCGCCGCTCGGCCAGCCGCCGCAACGCCTCGGCCTCGAGCTGGCGGACGCGCTCGCGCGTGATCCCCATGATGCGGCCGATCTCCTCGAGCGACTTCGGCTCCTGCGCGCCGTTGAGCCCGTAGCGAAGCTTCAGGATGTTCTGCTCGCGCTCAGGCAAGTCTGCGACCGCTGCGTGCAGCGCCTTCTCCGTCAGGTCGACCTCGACCTGCTCGTCCGGCGTCGCCTCGGAGCTCGCGAACAGGTCGCCGAACGCCGCCGAATCGTCTTCGCCGACCGGGCGGTCGAGCGACGCGACCGCGCGAGCGGCGGCGCGCACCTCGCGCACCTGCTTGATCGGCAGCTTCGCCTGCTCCGCGACCTCCGCGTCGGACGGCGTTCGCTCGAGCTTCGCCACCAGCTCCCGCTCCGCGCGCGAGATCTTCTGCTCGCGCTCGACGATGTGGACGGGGATGCGGATCGTGCGCGCCTTGTTCGCCACGCCGCGCTGCACGGCCTGGCGGATCCACCATGTTGCGTAGGTCGAGAATTTGAACCCCTTGCGCCAGTCGAACTTCTCCGCCGCGCGGATCAGCCCGATGATCCCCTCCTGGATCAGGTCGAGCAGCGACAGGCCGTGCCCCTGGTACTTCTTGGCGATCGAGACGACAAGGCGCAGGTTCGAGTTGACGAGCAGGTCCTTCGCGTCCTTGTCGCCAGCCTCGATCCGCTTCGCCAGCTCCACCTCCTGCGCCGCCGTCAGCAGCGCGTACCGGCCGGCCTCGTTCAGGAACAGCTGCAACGAGTCGGTGGTCGCCGACGCGATCTGCTGGTTCGTGTAGGCGACGTCCTCCTCGATCGCGCGCGAGCAGTCGTCCGTCAGCTCGATCCCGTGCGTCTCGAGCCGCTCGATGAGGCCCTCGACCTCTTCCTCTTCCAGCTCGAGCTTCTGGACGAGCTCGTACAGCTCCGTCATGTGGACGCAGCCGTGCTCGTCCCCGTGCTCGAGTAGGAGTGCGATCGGATCGGCAGTCATTCCTCTCCGCTTCCCGTGTCGCCCCGAGCCGTAACGCGCTCACGCTCCCCCGACATTGAGAGAATCCTTACACCCCGGGAACCGTCAGGACATCCCCTATCGGAATCGTTCCGGGGTGAATGTCCACCCCGCACCCCCGGCGCACCCGCCTTCATCGGGCATCGCCTGGTGGATCTGGGCCGCATTCGTGCTGAGCGCGCTCATTGCCTGGGGACTGGCGCTAACTTCGCGCCGCTGACCGAGGCTCTCGTCCTAGTACCATCGGGCCTATGTGGTGGCTCTATCTGCCGCTGGTCATCGTCGGCGTCGTGCTCGTCCTGTTCCTGCTCCTGATCGTCTTGGGGCGGTACCGGAACGGCGCGTTGCTCAAGCCGCTGATCAAGTCGCTGTCGCGGATCGGGTTCATGCGCCGCTTCTTCGCGAGCGTGTCGACGAAGGCGATCGAGCGGCAGAACCCCGAGCTCGCCTCGGCGATCAAGAAGCTCGAACCGGTCTCCTCGAACCCGAACCCGACGGCAGTGCAGAAGGCGATGAGCCGCCTGACGCCGGCCGAGCGCCGCGCGTACATGGAGGCGGCGCAGGAGCAGGGCGAGGTGCAGGAGACCGCCAACCGCCAGATGCGGCGGCGGCTGCAACAGCAGCAGCGCGGCGGACGTCCGGGCGGCGGAGGCACCGCGAGCCGGAAACGCAAGCGGCGCTAGCGCCTTGACGGCGGCGGAGCTCGAAGCGCTCCTTACCGCCCACGCCTTCCTGCAGGTCGAGCGGCCGCCTGAGCTCTGGACACCCGCTTCCGGGCTGGAGGCGTTCATCAGGCTCCTCGGCGAGCTGATCTCGGCCGGTCTCGTCCGCAACGGGCAGAACCTGAGCGCGCTGACGCTGAACGTCTCGAACTTGACCGTTTCCCCCGAAGCCGCCGACCCGATTCCGGCCGGGGACTTCGTCGCCGTCACGATCCGCAGTGCCGGCGACTGGTCGCCGGAGGCGAGCTGGCCCCGCGACCGCATCTTCGTCTCACCCGAGCTGCCGGCAGCCGCGGCCGCCGCGGGTACTGCGTACGGGTACACCCGCGTGCTCGCCGGCGGCGGCTCGGTGACGATGCTCGTCCCCCGAACGGGGGACATCGCTTGACCGGCTTTGCCTCGATACCGATCCGTGCAGACTCACGTGACCGTCGGGAGGAGAGGAACATGGTGAACCGGAAGCTCGTCATCGTGCTCGCCGCCGGCGCGCTGCTCGCCGGCTTCGGTGTCGCATCCGCGCTCGCGAACGACCACCAGCCGAGCCCGTCGACGGCGACCGCGACGACGGCGGAGACCGAGAACGAGCAGGGTGACGACGAGCAGGGCGCCGCGAACGACGTCACCGAGGCCGCCGACGACGTCGAGAGCGAGGCGACGAACCCGACCGCCGACGACGATCAGGGCGACGACCAGCAGGACGAGAACGACGACGCGCAGGAGCCAGACGACGACTAGGGCGCTCGTCGCCGGCCTGGCGGCGATCGCACTGTTCGCCGGCACCGCCGCCGCTTCGAACGCGACGCTGAAGGCGACGCTCGACCGCTGGTCGACGACGATCGCCACCGATGCTCGCGCCGTCTCGCTCGCGGCACGACAGCGTCATCCGCGTCGGATGACGGCGGCCGCGCTCCGGTTCCGGCGGGACGCGCTCCTCGCGCGCACCGCAATCGGCGCCCAGCGGCCGTCGACGCTGAAGGGACGCCGGGCCAAGACCCTCGCCCTCACGGCATACACCGACTACGCCCGGGCAGGCGCCAAATGGGCGGCAAGCGGCCGTGCCCGCGTGGCCCACCGGCTCCTGCTCGCGGCCGCAGACGCGCGGGCCGGGACGGCGTACGCCCGTGCCGGCAACCGCTTGCTCGTGACCGCCGGGACACTCCTCGGCTGACGCAAATCGCGAACCACTCTCGGCAGGATCCGTAACGGCCGCTTGACCGGTTCGTAACGACGGCGCCCTAGGCTCAGCCGGTGCTGACGAGCTTCCAGATCCTCGGTCCCGTGACCGTGGTCGATCCGCACGGCGTCGACCTGACGCCGCGCAGCGCGCACCAGCGCACGCTGCTCGCCGATCTGATCATCCACGCGAACCAGGTCGTCTCCGTCGACCGGCTCGTCGACGACCTCTGGGGCGAGCGCCCGCCCGTGACGGCACGGTCGTCGCTGCACAACCTCGTGTCGTACCTGCGCAAGACGCTCGGCGTCGAGACAGTGATCACGCGCGCGCCCGGCTACGCGATCCTGATCCAGCCGGAGCAGCTCGACTCGGTGTGCTTCGAGCGGCTCGTGCAGAAGGCGAGCACGCAGGAGCCGCGCAAACGCGTGCCCTCGCTCGAGGACGCGCTGGCGCTGTGGCAGAGCGAGCAGCCGCTGCTCGACGTGCTCTACCGGGAGTTCGCGCAGCCGACGGTCCGCCGGCTCGGCGAGCTGCGCGGCAAGGCAATCGAGGACCTCTGCGAGGCGAGGCTCGCGGCGGCCGCGAACGGCATCCGGACGATCGAAACGGCCCGCGCGCTGCTCCCGGACCTATGTGCGTTCGTCGAGGCGTACCCGGAGCGCGACCGCTTCCGGCGGCTACTGCTCGCCGCGCGCGACGTGTCGACGGCAAGCTGCTGAAGTGAGTTCCCCGTTCCCACCCTCACCGCTCGGGACAAGCTCTGCACCCGGTAGTTACGGTGAGCGTGCGCAGTAACTGATGCCCGGTGCTGGGCGCTGCGCTGTGCAGTTGGGGAATCGGACCCCAGGTGCCCGCCCTTGGCACCACCGGATGCGACTTGGGCAGTCGCCGCCTGGTGCACGCCGCTCGCCCCTTGCGGCTACCGACTCACCTCAAGCGTCGATGTCGTTCGCCCAGTTCGCCTCCTGAATCGCAACGTCGAGCTCACGACGCTCGCGCGCCAAGTCGTCAGCGCGCCGCCGGATCTCGGCGACGTCGACGGTGCTCTGGATCTTGATCTCCGAGCGGCTGTACCGGTCGTGCGCCTCGGACGCCGCCTCCGCGAGGCCGCGAAGCACCTGATGCCGGAGAGTGATCGAGTCGCGGCGCGCCAACGCAGCCGTCAGCGTTCGCCCGTCACCGAGGCGAATGCGAAGGTTCGCCTCGTTGATCCGGCGGATCAAATCCTCGAGTTCGTTCGCCACGGCGTCGAACTCCGCGAGCAGGGCCGCCGGGTCCTCGTGGGGCTTCTCGCCTTCCTGCACTCGCGCGCTCTGCGCCAGTCGGTTCCGCAGCTCAACTACCCGCGTCTGCAGATCGCTGCGGCGAGTGAGCGCCTCGCCAACCTTCATCGCCTCGCACCCTAGCGGTCGGCGGCAAGTCGCCTGATCTCGCTCGCGAGCGTCGCGGGCACCTCGACGCGCGCCTCCAGCCAGTCGAGGATCGCGAGCGCGGCCTCCCGGTTACGGTCGTACCCCGGCACCATTCGGGCCAGCGGCAGGACGTCCGGGCTGAACCGCCGCTCGACGCCGCGCTCGATCACGAACTCGTCCTGCCGTCCACCGGGCGCGCCGCTCAACTCGAGGTAGTCCAGCAGCCGCTCGACCGCGTAGGACTGGATGAAGCGCGTCGCCGTCAGGCGCTCGCCGCGGGCGTCCCGGTGGAGGCCGACGTACAGGTTCGTCACCGCCTCGTTCAGGTGGTACTCGGGGTAGTCGTACGGCGACGGCGTACGGGGACGACCGGCCCGCTCGAGCCCGGCGGGCGCGTCGGCACGCGCCCAGACCAGGCGGCCCGGAGGGAACGACCCGGCGCGCAGCTCGTCGAGCGTGAAGATCGCGTACTCGGCGAAGAGCAGGTCCGCGAACAGAACCTTCCGGCCGTCGACGCTGTTCGGGAAGGTGAAGTCGATCGGCGCGAGCTCCTCGAGCCAGTCGATCGAGTCGAGGTACCGCTGCTTGGCACCGTCGTCGACGACGACGAAGAAGTCCATGTCGGAGTGTTCGTCCAAGCGGTCGAGGTCGCGCCCGACCGAGCCGAGCCCGATCAACGCGATCGCGTCGCCCCGGCGGGCGAGGACGGCACCGAGGTCGTCGAGGCGCTGCAAGAGGCGCGCCGGGATGTCCCCACCGCTCACCCGGACGACCCTAACGTTGACGCCGGCACGGCCGCGTTCTAGCGTCGCGTCATGCCCTGCAGCGTCATCTGCATCTCCCACGCAACCGGCTCAGGCGGCGACGAGGTCGGACGGCTCGTCGCGGAGCGACTCGGCTTCCTGCACGTCGACGAGGAGATCGTGGCCAAGGCGGCGGCCCGCGGCGGCCTCTCGCCCGCCGATGTCGCTGACGAGGAGCGTCGCAAGTCGTTCGCCGCGCGGATCCTCGAGTCGATCTCGGAGGGCGGGGCGGGCGCGATCGCGCTCGGCGGCGCGATCCCGTACCCGGTCGAGGACGAACGTCCCAGCTCCGACATCCGCTCGCTGATCCGCGAGACGATCGAGCAAACAGCCGCCCGCGGCGATGTCGTGATCACCGCGCATGCCGCGTCCCACGCGCTCGACAAAGGCCCTCGGGTGCTCCGGGTCCTCGTCACGGCCTCACCGGACACGCGCGCGCAACGCGTCGGCGAGCGCGCGGGGATCGACGTCGGGAAGGCGAAGCGTGTCGTCAGCAACGCCGACGCGGGACGGCGCGAGTATCTGAAGCGCTTCTACGACGTCGACCGTGAGCTGCCGACGCACTACGACCTCGTGCTCAACACCGACGCGATCTCCATCGAGGACGCGGCCGAGCTCATCGCGCACAGCGCCGCGCGGCCCTAGCCGTTCCGACGGCCGGGCCGCGCGGAGAATCGACGCGATCTAGTGGTTCGAGATGTTGTCGATGAAGTTGTCTCCACTCTTGCCGGAGACCTTCATGCAGATCGTGCCGTCGCCGTTCAGATCGACGCTCGGCTCGTTGGCCGCGGGCGCGGTCACGTAGCCGTCGGGACAACCTCGCTGGTTCTTGTTGTTCCAACCGTTGTGGTTGCCGTTGCCCTCCCAGCCGAGTGCAACTCCGCCGCCGGCGAGTACGCCGACCGTCGCCAGCAACGTCGCGCGCCGGATCAGCCTGCCCATCATCCGATCACCCTCCCTTTCCATCGCGCCGCAGTGCGGAGCGGGATCGTCTCGAACGATCGTACGCCTGAGCGAACCGCCTCTCAAGCCCGCCGTTGCCCGACCAGATACGCGCACGCCATGCGCCACTCGCCGAGGCCCTCCTCGACCTGCGGGCGAAGATGGGCCGTCAGCCGCTCTCGCTCGACCGGCGTGAGTACCTGCTCCATCGCCTCGGCAATCGTCGGAATGTTGGGGTTCCCGGACATGTTGAGAAACGAGGCCCACGGCCGCGGCTCCGATCCTTTGACGTCCGCCTCGAGGACGAGGCGGATCGGGAAGAACCCGACCTCCTCGGCGAGCCGCAGCAGATCGCGCTCGTCGAAGTCGAGCATCGGATCGGAGTCCCGCGGCTGCACCTGCTCGAACACGGCGCGGAGCTTGGCACCCTCCGCGGCGGCCCCGCTCAGGTCGAAGCCCCAGAGCGTGTCGGCGTCCCGCATCGCGAAACGGTTGATCGGCTCGAACAGCGACATCCGCCCGCCCGGCTTGAGCACGCGCGCGAACTCCCGCAGCGCCTC
This sequence comes from Actinomycetota bacterium, assembly GCA_046765815.1. Classification (GTDB taxonomy): domain Bacteria; phylum Actinomycetota; class Thermoleophilia; order Gaiellales; family Gaiellaceae; genus PALSA-600. The sequence continues at coordinate 49,582 of JBKPRG010000002.1, read as the reverse complement.
GCGTTTCTGGGCCACGTAGATCAAGACCGACCTGGTCGTGACGAGGTCGACCGACGCGTCGTCGATCCCGGCGAGGTTCTCCGCCGGCGCCTGGATGAACCGGCAGCGGTCGGAGACGCCGAGCTCCCCCGCGGCAAGCCGGCAGAAGTCGAGGAGGTCGCTCGACACGTCGCTGAACACGACCTCCCCGGCGCCGCGCTCGATCGCGCCGAAGGCGATCATGCCTTCGCCGCAGCCGACGTCGAGGACGGACTCACCCTCCTCCAACGCGGCCAGGTCGAGCACCTTGTCCCGGATCAGGGTCAGGTCGGCGAGGTTGCGCCGGCGCACCTCGGGATCGCCGCCGAAGCGACGCACCGCCAGCCACTCGGCCCACCGGTCGCGGCTCATCGTCCGATGATCGCAGTCGATGTGAGAGCATCCCGCTGTCAACGCCCGTGACGATGGACCAAGGGGGGTTCCGTCATGTCGTTCCGCCTGCTCGTCGCCGCCCTGACCTGCTGCCTCGTGTCGACCGTGCTCGCCGGCGCCGCCACCGGCGCGCCACCGCCGCCGGACTTCGGCCCCAACGTGAAGCTCTTCGACCCGAGCATGACGACGAGCCAGATCAAGGCCGTCGTCGACGACATCGCCAACCAGCAGGTCTCGAACGAGTTCGGGACCCAGCGCTACGCGCTCCTGTTCAAGCCGGGCTCGTACGGCTCCCCGGCGGACCCGCTCAACTTCCAGGTCGGCTACTACACCGACGTCGCCGGTCTCGGCAGCTCGCCGGGCGACGTCACGGTCAACGGCACGATCGACGTGTACAACCAGTGCTTCGGGCCGGATAACTGCACGGCCCTGGTCAACTTCTGGCGCTCCGTCTCGAACCTGACGATCGACGTCGCCGGCAAGGGCGCCTGTCAGTTCGGCGAGTTCTGGGCAACGTCGCAGGCGGCGCCGATGCGACGCGTGCACGTGAACGGCCTTGCGACGCTCATGGATTACTGCAGCGGCCCGTCGTACGCGAGCGGCGGTTTCATCGCCGACTCGCAGTTCTCGGGCAGCGTCGTCGTGAACGGCTCGCAGCAGCAGTACCTCGTCCGGAACAGCGACGTGGACTTCTGGACGAACGCCGTGTGGAACCAGGTCTTCGCGGGCGTGAACGGCGCCCCCGCGCAGTCGTTCCCGAATCCGCCCTACACGACGCTCGCCACGAATCCGGTCTCGCGCGAGAAGCCGTACCTCTACGTCGATTCGGGCGGCCGGTTCGCCGTCTTCGTGCCCGACGCCCAGACCGACTCAGCGGGAACGACGTGGGCCTCCGGGCAGACTCCGGGCCGCTCGCTCCCGATCGGGACCTTCTTCATCGCGAAGCCCAGTGACAGCGCGTCAACGATCAACGCCGCGCTCGCCGCGGGCATGAACCTCATCTTCACGCCCGGCGTCTACTCGATCGACCAGACGCTCGAGGTGCGGCGGCCCGGCTCGATCGTGCTCGGGCTCGGCATGGCGACACTCGAGGCAGAGAACGGCGTGATCCCGATGACGGTGGCCGACGCCCAGGGCGTCGAGATCTCCGGCTTGATCTTCGACGCAGGATCCGTCAACTCGCCCGTCCTCCTCCGCGTGGGCTCACCGCAGTCCGCAGGTCAGGGGCAGAGCAACACGGGCGCCCGCAACCCGACCGCGCTCCAGGACGTGTTCTTCCGCATCGGCGGCCCGCACGTCGGGAAGGCGACCGTTGCCCTCGAGGTGAACAGCGACCACGTCATTCTCGACGACATCTGGGCGTGGCGCGCCGACCACGGCACCGGCGTCGGCTGGACGAGTAACACTGCGGATACCGGGGTCGTCGTGAACGGCGAGGACGTGCTGGCGACCGGCCTCTTCTCGGAGCACTTCCAGCGGTACGACGTGATCTGGAACGGCAACGGCGGCAGGACGATCATGTTCCAGAACGAGATGCCGTATGACCCGCCGAATCAGGCGGCCTGGCAGCACGACGGCGTGCTCGGGTTCGCGGCGTACAAGGTCGCGGACTCGGTCACGACCCACGAGGCGTGGGGCCTCGGCAGCTACTGCTTCTTCAACGTCGACCCGACGATCCACGCGAGCCACGCGTTCGAGGTGCCCGACACCCCAGGCGTAAAGCTGCACGACATCCTCGACCTGTCGATCACCAACCACGGCACGATCGACCACGTCGTCAACGACGTCGGCGACCCGACGAACGCCAACACGGTCCCCGTGAACCTCCTGTCGTATCCGTAGTCAGGAGCTCGGCTCGGGCAGGACGATGTTGCCGTCGTCGTCCAGCCCGAAGCCGGGGTTGTGCGCGATCTCCCACACATGGCCATCAAGGTCGCGGAAGGCGCCGGCGTAGCCGCCGTAGAAGGTCTCCGCGGGCTCGCGCGTGACCTCGGCGCCGTTGCTGCGGGCCAGCTCGACAAGCTCGCGCACCTGCTCGCCTGACCGCACATTGTGGGCCAGGGCGACACCGCCCCAGCGCTCGCCGGTGTCCGGAATGCCCATGTCCGCGGCGAGCTTGTCGCGCGCCCACAGGACGAGGATCACGCCGTTCGCTTCGTAGAACGCCGTCTCCTCGATGTCGAGCCGCGGCTTCCACCCCAGCGCTTCGTAGAAGGCGCACGCACGCCCGTAGTCGGCGACGCCGAGCGTCACGAGGCTGATTCGCTGCTCCACGTTGCTACCCGGCCGGCGGGATGTTCTGGTTCTGGCGGAACAGGTTGCCCGGGTCGTACGCCCGTTTCAGCTCACGCAACCGTTCGAACTTCTCGGCGCCGAACGCTGCCTCGACCCGCTCGAGCGGCTCGTCGCGGGCCATGTAGTTGAGGTAGCCGCCGCCACGGCTGGAGTACGGCCGGATTCCCTCGCCGAACGTGCGCGCCCAGTCGATTTGGCCCTCGTCGTCCGCAGGCGAGTCCCAGACCGAGATACCGCTCAGGTTGAAGGCTGCGTGCCGGTTGGCGAACGCGGTGGCGTCGTCGGGGACGCGCGTCGCGTAGCCGTGGAGCGGCTCGATCAGAATCGTGCCGAGCGGCGAGGTCCGCCTGGCGAAGTGCTCGACGACGAAGTCGATCAGCTCGTCGGGCAGACCTGTGACGAAATGCCCCTTCCAGTAGTGGCGTAGGCCGAACGGGACCTCGCCGAAGATGCCCTGAAGCTGCAGGTAGCTGATCGGCCGAACCGCGTCGACGAGGAGCCCGGGCAGCGAGCGAAGCGAATCGAGCCGCGCACGAGCGTCGTCGGACGAGCCGGTCCAGCAGACGGAGAGGAGGACTAGGCGCTGACCCGTCGCGCGGTCGCGGCCGAGCACGAAGAAGGTCGTCAACTCGTCGGGCGTGCCCGAGGCGGCGTCGCGGGCGCCGCGAAGGACCTCCGGCGCGCGCTCGAAGTCGTAGACGAGCATGCCGCCGGTCACGGGTGGAAGCTCGTGCACACGGAAGACGAACCGTGTCACGACTCCGAAGTTTCCGCCGCCCCCCCGAAGCCCCCAGAAAAGCTCGCCGTGCGTCGCCTCGTCCGTGAGCCGGGTGTCGCCGCCGGCGGTGACGACCTCTGCCTGAAGCAGGTTGTCGAGCGTGAGCCCGTGGCGGCCCATCAGGTGGCCGAGGCCACCGCCGAGTGTTAGCCCGCCGACCCCTGTCGTCCCGAACGTCCCACCGGGCGTGGCGAGGCCGTGGCGCTGGCACGCGGGGTCGAAGTCGTTCCAGGTCGCCCCTCCCCCGGCCTCCGCGATCTGCTCGAGTGGGTCGACGCGAACCTCGCGCATGAGACGCAGGTCGATCATTACGCCGTCGTCGCAGACGCCGTGACCGGCCACGTTGTGGCCGCCGCCGCGAACCGAGAGTGGCAAGCTCGCACTGCGCGCAAAATCGACCGCCACCGCGACGTCAGCCGCATCGAGCGGACGCACGATCACGGCCGGGCGACGATCGATCGCGCCGTTGAAGACCGCGCGCGCGAGCTCGTACTCGGGATGCGTCCGGTCAAGAACTTGCCCGCGGATCGCGGCCGCGAGCTCCAACTGGCGGTCGAGCACTGCGATCGCTCGACCCTACTGCATTGCCCGCCCGTCTTCGAGAATCTCGTCGATCCGCTTACGGTGCGCGGCCTCCCATTCGTCGAGGGACTCCCCCGCCTCACGGTCGAGCTTCGCACGGGCGTCCTCGAGCACCTGTTCCTTCCGCGCGACGGGCACGACCACGACCCCGTCCTCGTCTGCGACCGCGACGTCGCCTGGGCTGACGCTCACGCCGCCGCAGCGCACCGTGACGTTGAGTGGCTCGACGACGGCCTTGGCGCCTGGAATCGGGATCACCCCTCGAGCGAACACCGGAAACCGTAGATTGCGGACCTCGCCGAGGTCTCGGATCACGCCGTCGAGCACGAACGCCGCGATCCCGCGGCGCTGCGCAACCGCGCAGACGTTTCCTCCGGCGAGCGCGTAGTCCACGTCACCCGACTCGACGACGATCACCGAGCCGGGCTCGGCGCGATGGATCGCCGCGTGCAGCATCAGGTTGTCGCCCGGCAGGCACCGCACAGTGAACGCCGGCCCGGCGATGCGCGGCGACGCCCAGAGCGGGCGAATGCCGATGTCCATCACCTGTTCGCTGCCCAGCAGGTCGGCGAGGGTCGTCGTCGGGATCACAGCGAACAGCGGGCTGGCATCGGCCCCGCGCTCGAGCAGGAGGTCCACGAGCTCTTCGTCGCCGTTCTGCACGGCGGCGCGCAGGGCAGTCGAGCCTCCTTCTTCCCGACCGTCGACGTCGGCGCCGGCGTCGAGCAGCAGGCGCGCGAGCGGCACCGAGCGCACGAACGCGGCGGTACCGAGGGGCGGGACGCGGGCGATCGCCCCCGTCGACCGGGTGTCGAGGCCGGCACCATGCTCGATCAGGACCTGGGCTGCCTCTTCTTGCCGCCCGAACACGGCGAGATGCAAGGCGGTGAAGCCGTCGTCCGAGAACGCGCGCGTCTGGGATGCGTCTGCTTGCAGGATGGCCCGTAGCCGTTCGATGCGACCGAAGGCCGCGGCGTCGAACACGGAGAGGTCGTCGTCTGCCCCGAGCAACGCCCTCGCGCGCTCGACGTCGCCGGCATACAGAGCCTGCAGCGCGTCGCTCATCAGTCGATGTAGTGCTGAGCCATGTAGATCTCGGACACGCGGCCATCGTGCACGTAGACGATCACCCAGTGCTTGAGGAAGTTCGCGCCCGTGGGGGCGAGCGACTGCGGGCCGTTACCGACCTTCACCCAGCAACTGCAGGGCTTCTCCCGCAGAGTCGGGTTCCAGACGAAGCCGCGCCAGTGGCCGCCGGTCGGGATGCGGCTACCCACACCGAACCTGTCCAATGCTCGGTAGTAGCGCGTCGTGAAGGCGATCTCGTTGACACGACCGGCCCGGAACGCGACGTAGACGCGGCTCCCGTGCAGCACGTAGTAGCCGTTGTGGTAGCGGTGACCGACCGCGTCGTAGTCGTGCGCGAGCTCGGCGCGCGTCTCATCGAGCCTGATCGCGCCGATGCCCGACCACTCCTGGAGATCCGGGAAGTCGATCGCCCGGTATGACGGTCGCGCGAGCACAAACCGGCCGAACGTCGTCGCGCCTTCGCCGTACGAGCACGCAACGACCCCACCGCGGTGGTTCCACTTCGGCCGAGGGGGCGGGAAACACGGATCGAGCTGATAGATGCCGCGCCACAGGCAACGGACGGCTCGTTTGGAGGGGGTCACCTCCGAGCCGAACTGGGTACTACAGGTGCCACCGCCGCTGTACGTCGAGCCGAACCGCAGGCCGGGACGCAACGCGCCACCGGATGCCCAGGGCTCGACGTAGCCGTCGGCTCGCGGGTAGCGCTGCCACGGCAGCTGGGGCGGCGCGTGCGTGCCGGCGACCGGCGTTGCGAGCGTCAGCACGCCGTCGGCGTCGATGCGGGCGTTCGGGTCGTGGAGAGGGATGTAGTCGCCTTCGTGCCGCAACGGGCACGCGTAGGCGCCAAAGAAGTCCAGCTCGCAGGTCCAGCTCTGCCTCCGGCCAACGCCGACCGACACGACACAGCGGCGCGGCCCGGATGGCAGGCCGAGCGGGCGACGTCGTGTGTAATCGAGACGCCGCAGCGCGACACGCGCAGGCGCCGGTCCCCAGTCGGTCATGTTCCCCTCGTTCCAGCGGTCGACGCACGTGCGGAGGGCCTGCGCTGCGGCCGGGCTGAGCGCCGGCCGTGCCTGCGAGCCGCAGCCAACGATCAGCAGAAGCGATGCGGCAAACAGCAACCGGACGACCTCACGGCCGACGATCTCGGACGTTACGCCCTTCCTCGCGCCGCCCACGCTCGTGCGGAGACCGTGAACGGTGCCGCCGGCAGCCTCTCGCGGCACGCGTCGCGGAGGCGCCCTTGCCCCGTCGCGTCGAGGCCCGCCACGAACGCGCCCGCCGGGCCGACCCCAAGCGTGAACGGCTCCCACCACTCCTCGAAGGTCGGATGCTCGACATCGGCCGAGATTGCTGCCTCCTCGACCTCGCGTAGCCCGGCCGCGACGAACAGCTCGGTGAGATGACCGCGACGCGCTCCCGCCAGCCGCGACTCGTCTTCGACGTCCGGCTCCAGCTCGTGCGCCGCATTCCAGAACAGAGCCAGCGGCCCGCCGCCGCCCGCGTGATCCCAGACGCACGCCGCGACGATTCCGTCGTCCCGCGTCACGCGCGCCATCTCGCGCAAGCCGGCGACGGGATCGGCCATGAAGTGCACCACGAGTTGCGCGAGTGCCGCGTCGAACTCTTGGTCTCCGAACGGGAGCTCTTCCGCCGGCGCGCGCCGCACGTCGACGTCAGGTTGCCGGGTTCGGACGGCCTCGACGAACTGCTCCGAGGGATCGACCGCGGTCACCGCGCCCGCGCGCGCGACGAGCTCAGCCGTCAGCGCGCCGGGGCCGCAACCGACGTCGAGGACGTGCGCGAGGTCGGCAATGCCCGCGAACTCGGCGAACCGGGGAGCAAGGGGCGCCGAGTACCGCCCCATGAACCGGTCGTAAGCGTCGGCTGCGACGTTGAAGCTCATGGGCGATCCTTGCATGCAGGCAAGCGACGGTCATGACGGTGCGAGCCGCCCGCCCCGCTCACGCGCCGCGTTCGACGGCGTACAGCCGCCACTCCTCGGGGATTCCTTTCAGCTCCGCGGCGCCTCGTTCGCGAAAGCGGAGACCCGAGCCCGCGACGAGGTCTTTGACCGTGCTGGAGACGAGCACCTCCCCCGGGTGCGCCTCCTTCGCGACGCGAGCTCCGATGTGTACTGCGATCCCGCCAACCTTGCCGTCCATCAACTCGCACTCACCGGTATGCAAGCCTGCGCGAATCTCGAGGCCGAGCTCGCCCACGCCCTCGCTGATCGCGCAGGCGCAGCGAACCGCGCGCGCCGGCCCGTCGAACCGCGCGAAGAAGCCGTCGCCAACGACGTCGAGCTCGGCGCCGCGAAAACGGAGGAGCTCACGGCGGATCAGCGCATGGTGGCGCTCGAGAAGCTCACGCCAGCCCCGGTCGCCAAGCTCGACCGCCTTCGCAGTCGAGCCGACGATGTCGGTGAACAGAACGGTGGCAAGGACCCGGTCCGGCTCCTCTTCCTCCCACCCGCCGGCCGTCCAAACCTCTTTCAGGAACCGTTCGAGCTCCTCGGTGATGCGATCGGCTGACCGCCCACCGAGTGCGAGGTGGCCGACACCCGGGAGCTCGCGCACACGCGCTGTCGGAATTTGCGCCGCGACGTACTGGGCAACCTCCGTGGGCACGATCGCATCGTCCGAGCCGTGCAGGATGAGCGTCGGCACGCGCACGGCCGGCAACACGTGTCGGACGTCGATCTCTTTATTCATTCGGTGGAGCGCTTCGAGGGCGCCCGGGCTCGCGCCGAACCGGAGCATCTGCAGGAATGACTCGGTCTCCTCATCGCTGAACTGACCGAGCGATCGGACAGCCTCTCTCGCCTGCTCGCGCGGACCGAAGACACGAAGCGAACGCTCGAGCTCGCGCTGATACTCCTCCTCGCTCTGGCCCCATGGGTAGTCGGCCGACCACATGCGCCGGGGATACGCGCTGCGAATCACGAGCGCCGCCGTCCGCTCTGGATACGTCGCGCCGAACAGAAGGCTCATCGCGGCTCCCTCCGACAGTCCGTAGAAGGCAGCTCGCCGGGAGCCAACGGCGTCCATTACGGCGCGGACGTCGTCCATCCGCGTCTCCAGTGTTGGGGCGCCGCTCACACGGTCGGACATGCCGGTGCCCCGCTTGTCGAACCGGATCAGTCGGGAGAAGGACGACAGGTGTTCGAGGAAGGCAGCGAAGCCCGGGATCGTCCAATGAAGCTCGAGATGCGTGACGTAACCGGGAACGAAGACCAGATCGAACGGCCCGTCGCCCGTGACTTGGTAGGCGATGTTGACGTCGCCGCTCTTCGCGTACTGGACTTCGGAGACTTCCACAGGCGCAGTCTTACGCCGAATCGCTCCGCCCGAGCGCGAGGTCGATCGCGTCTTCTCGCCTGAGCACTGCCCCGGCCGCAAGCTCCGCTGCGAATCGGTCAGGCCCCATGATGTCGCAGAGGCTCTCCTCGAACTCGATGTCCTCTGCGTCATGTGGGGCGCCGAGTCGAGCCCTCGATTCGTTCACCCAGCCGAGCAGACGCGCTGCGGTGACCACGTCGCCGGCTTCGGCTTCGTGGGCCGCGATACCCCACATCGCGCTGAGCTCCATCTCGACGAGACCCATCTCCGCCGCGGCCACCAACCCGCCGCGGAAGTAGTCGCGTGCACGGGTGAGGTCGCCGAGCCCGCGTGTCGCGTGGCCGAGGTGGGTGAGCTCGCGTGCGCGTCGGTCGAGGTCGCCGCGCGCCTCGCCGATCGCCAGGCTCTCCTCGAACAGCTCGATCGCGCGCTCATAGTTCCCCTCACTCAGGTACAGGCCGCCGAGGTTGTTCGTGGCGGCGGAGAGCAGCCACCCATCGTCGACGTCACGGGCGAGCACGATCGACTCCTCGTACAGCGCGCGCGCCTGGTCACGATCGCCGGCGGCCATCGCGAGCGTGTGCACTCCCACGGCCTCGGCGCGCGGCAGTCCCGCCTCCCGCGAAAGCTCGAGCAAGCGGCTCGCCCACTGTTCACCTTCGTCGTAATCGCCCTGCCAGATGGCCAGGATCGCCGCACCCCAGCCCGGATCGATGAGCCGTTCGGGCTGGACGTCGCCGCCGAGCGCGAGCGCGGAGGCCAGGAAGCCCCGGCCCTCGGTCCAGTGCCCCCGTTGCGCCCAGTACAACCAGATAGCACCGGACAGCCGCAATGCGGAGTCTCTGTCCTCGCGCGCGAGCAGGTGTTCGAGCGATGCCCGCAGGTTCGCGTGCTCAGCGTCGAGCCGGTCCAGCCACTCAGGACTCCGTCGCTCGACGAGCTCCGGATTGGCGCGCTCGCCGAGCGCGACATACCAGGCCGCGTACCGGTCGCGGAGCTCGCTGACGTCCCGGAGCGCCTCGAGCCGCTCTTCCGCAAACTCCCGGATCGTCTCGAGCATCCAGTAGCGGTCGCCGCTGCGACGGATCAGGCTCTTGTCGACCAGCGAAGCGATGCCGTCGAGGTCGCCGCCGCAGACCTGCTCGGCGGCCTCCAGCGTGCAACCGCCGGCGAAGACCGCCAGACGGGCGAAGAGGTCTTGCTCGTCCGGCGTCAGCAGGTCGTAGCTCCAGGCGATCGTCGCGCGCAGCGTCCGCTGCCGCTCCGGTGCCGACCGCGAGCCTCCGGCGAGCAGGGGCAGTCGCTGCTCGAGCCGTTCCAACAGCGCCGGCAGGGCGAGCACCTTCACCCGGGCGGCCGCCAGCTCGATCGCGAGCGGCAGGCAGTCGAGCCGCCGACAAATCTCGCCGACCTCGCCGTTCGCAGCGAAGTCCGAGCGGACGGCGGCGGCCCGCTGCAGGAAGAGCTCGACCGCTTCCTGTTCGCGCAATGGGTCGACGACGAACTCCCACTCTCCGTCGACGTGCAACGGCTCGCGGCTTGTGACGAGTACCGTCAGCCGCGGGCACGAGCCGATCGTCTCGGCGACGTCCGCAGCCGCGTCGAGCAGATGCTCGAAATTGTCGAGTACGAGCAATAGTCGCTTGTCGCCCACCGTGGCCGACAACGTGTCCTTGGAGCCCAGCGCCTGGCTGGCGGCGGTCTCGACGAGCGCCGGATCGGCGAGCGAGGCGAGCGGCACCCACCAGACCCCGCGGTCGTAGTCGTCTGCGGCCGACGCGGCCGCCTGCAGCGCAAGCCGTGTCTTGCCGCTCCCGCCGGGGCCGGTCAGCGTCACCAGCCGGACTTCGGGCCCCCGCAGCAGACCCGCGATCTGGTCGATCTCCCGCGCGCGGCCGAGGAACGGCGTCGCTGGAACCGGCAGGTTCGTCTCGTGCAGCGTCTTCAGCGGCGGGAAGTCCTCCGTCCCGAGCTGAAACAGACGCTCCGGCGCGCTCAGGTCTTTCAGCCGATGGAGGCCGAGGTCGCGCAGGTCGGCGCCGGTGAGATCCGCAGTCGCCTGCGACAGGAGCACCTGCCCGCCGTGCCCGGCGGCAGCGATCCGCGCCGCACGATGCACGTCGAATCCGACGTAGCCCTCGTCGGCCCGGAGAGGCTCTCCGGTGTGTAACCCCATCCGCACTCGTACCGGGCCGCCCGCAAGTGCGAGCTGCGCATCGGCGGCTGCCGCCACCGCATCTGAGGCACGCGCAAAGGCAACGAAGAACGCGTCACCCTGCGTGTCGACCTCGACCCCTTCGTGCCGCTGCCACGCGTCTCGCAGCGCGCGGCGATGCTCGGCAAGCACTTCCGCATACCCGTCGCCCAGCTCGCTGAGCAGCCGCGTCGATCCCTCGATGTCGGTAAAGAGGAACGTCACCGTCCCGGTCGGGAGCTCGGGCTGCACCCGTCGATTCTCTCGCGTCCGGTGCCGCGTCACCAGCGCGCGAGCTCGCTACACGTACTTGCCCATCCCCCCGGCGACGTCTATCGACGCGCCGGTGATGTACCCGGCCCGGCCGCTGAGGAGGAATGCGACGATGCCGGAAACCTCCTCGGGCGTACCGAAGCGCCCCAGCGGCACCTCGTTCGCGGCGAGCTCTGCAAAGAATTCGTCCCGCGGCTGCTCCGGCGCACGCCGCTGGTGGATGTTGTCCCACTGCGGCGTGACGACGTAGCCGATGTTGACGCCGTTGACGAGGATGCCGTCCTTCGCCAGCTCGAGCGCGAGCGTCTTCGTGAACGAGTTGCCCGCAGCCCGGTTGACGGAGGTGCCGAAGAAGACGGGATCGGGGTACCGGCCGTAGACGGCGCCGATGTTGACGATCCGTCCTCCGCCTGCGGAGCGGAGGTGCGGTAGCACCGCGCGCGAGCAACGGATCAGCGAGAAGAGCTTGACGTCGACGTCGGCGGCCCAGTCGGCATCGCTCAACGTCTCGAAGCCGCCGGGGTGGGCACGCCCGGCGTTGTTGACGAGCGCGTCGATGCCGCCGAGCGCCTGCGCCGAGTCGTCGACGAACGTGTGGACCTGGTTGGGGTCGGTGACGTCGGCCGCCTGGGCATGCACGGCACCGAGCTCTCGTCCGGCGGCGAGCACTTCGTCCTCGTTGCGCGCGCAGATCGCCACGAGCGCGCCTTCCCGGATCAGCTCGGCCGCGATCGCGTAGCCGAGGCCCTTCGAGCCGCCGGTGACGAGAACACGCCTGCCGTCGAGGCCGAGCTCCACTAGGAACTCGGGTCGGCCTTGCCCATCGCCTCGAGCAGGCCGCGGCGCGGCGGGTGGAACACGTCCACCTCCAGGCAGGTGGTGTCGTACGTGCGCGCCCCGTGCGGGACGTTCGGTGGGATCAAGACCGCCTCGCCGCGCCGGACGATCCGCTTCTCGCCGCCGACCTCGAACTCGAATTCGCCCTCGAGCACGAACGAGATCTGCTCTTCGTCGTGCCAGTGCACCGGCGCAACGGTGTTCGGGGCGAACCGGACGAAGGCGACCAGCAGGTTCTCCCCGAGCAGGGGTTGGAACGCGAGGCCGGGAACCATCTCGATCGCGTCGAGCTCCTCCCAGGTGACGAAGGCGCCCCCGCCCGCTTGCTGAACGGACGCATCCGCGGCGAAGTAGCGGTCGGGATCGAGCGTCACAAGAGCGCCGCCAGCTTCTGGATCCCCGCATCGATCGCGGCTTCGTCGACCAAGCTGAAGGACAGGCGCACCTTGTCGGCGCCGCGGCCGTCCGGGAAGAACACGGTGCCGGGCACGATCCCGACGCCGGCCTCGACGGCGCGCTTGGCTAGAAGCTCGGCGTCGCCGCCGTCGGGGAGCGCCAACCACGAGAAGAAGCCGCCGGTCGGCGTCGTCCACCCCGCGCCTTCGGGCATCGAGCGCTCGAGCGCCGCCAGCATCCGCTCGCACTTGCGCCGGTAGAGCGCTCGCGAGACCGGCAGCTGCTCGTCGAGCCAGCCGCGGCGCACGTACTCCTCGAAGAGCCGCTGGCCGAGCGCGGCGGCGCACTGGTCCGTGTTCTGCTTCGCGGAGACGAGCTGCGCCGAGATCGGAGCCGGCGCCGTGGCCCAGCCGAGGCGGACGCCGGGGAAGAACGTCTTCGAGGTGGTCCCTGCCTGGACGACCACGTCAGGTCCGAGCGACCAGAGGCTGGGGAGGGTCTCGTCGCCGAAGGCGAGCTCGCGATATGCGACATCCTCGAAGACGAGGAAGCCGTAACGGCCGGCGAGCTCGATGAGCGCCTCGCGCCTCGCGGCCGACAGGCTGACGCCGGCCGGGTTCTGGTGGTCGGGGATGGTGTAGAGCAGCTTCGGCCGCAGGCCCGCCTCGAGCCGCCGTTCGAGGTCGTCCACCTGCAACCCCTCGTCGTCGAGCGGCACCACGTCGACCTTCGCGGCGAAGCCGCGGAACGCCATCAACGCCCCGAGGTACGTCGGGCCTTCGACGACCACCACGTCACCGGCGTCGAGGAACGTCTTGCCGACGAGCTCGAGCGCCTCGATCGCGCCGCTCGTGATCAGCAGCTCGTCGTCGGCGGGCCGTCGTCCCTGCGTCGTCTCGATGCGCCCGGCAAGCGCGTCGAGCGGCCCCGCCAGACCACGCGTCGGCGCGTACTGGAAGGCGCTCGACTCGCCAGACTCGGCGAACTCCGCGAGCAGCTCGGCCGCGCGCCCGCGAGGGAACGTCTCGGGATCCGGAAAGCCGCCTGCGAAGGAGATGAGACCGGGCACTGCGAGGAGCGCGAGGATGTCCGCGATCCCCTCGCCGACACCGCCCCGTGCACGCGTCGCGAAGAGCTCGTCCCACGCTCGCCTCGCCGGCGTTACCGTCACCGCGCCAGCGTAAAGGAACCCGCGAGCGCGCACCGATGAGATCGCCGCGGGGGTCCGGTCATACGGCCGGCGGACCCACGAGATCTTTGCCGGCGTTAGTGTTCTGCGCTCAGGGTCGCCGCTTTGTCTTCCTCGCTCGGGTCGAGGATGAAGGTCTCGGTGGCCAGGTCGGGGTCGAAATGGACCTGTGAGAGGAAGGCGATCACCTTGCGGCCGGTGATCTGCTCGATCGCTGCGGTGAACTTGTCCGCCATTGCGTCCTGGAAGGCCTGGCGGGTCTTGCGGACGGTGTCGCGTTGCCCGGCGTCGATCAAGGTCCGTTCGACCGGGGTGTAGATGTCCTCGAGGAAAACGATCAGGAAGTTGCGCTGGTAGACGACACGGGTCGTGGTTGCACCACGGCCGTAGTGCTCACGATGCAGGCGGGTGATGGCTGTACCGGCGGCGGTGGCCAGTTGGCCGTTTTCGCCCTGCAAACCAGGCATATGACTGCTCTCTCCTGCTCCTTGAAACGAGGATGGCGCCCGAGGGGAACGGAGAAGCAGGAGGTACAGACCCGGCGGACGAAGCGCTCCACCTACCATAGCGCGGCTTTTGATTTGCCGACGGGGCCGGAGCTATGATTTCTTCAGGCCCGGCATTCAGGGTTCTGGGTGTCGAGCTGGTAGGTAACCAGCGGAGCGAGGCCGATCCTTGGTGGTCGGCGGTCGATCCTCGGTACAGCGGCTTGATCCCGAGGAGGAGACACTCGATGTCGTCGGAACCGACCTCGCAGTTCGATCGAGACGAGCCGTCGCTCGTTCTGGTCGAGGGCGGCGACCCTGAATCCGCGGCAGTCCACGCTGCTGTCACTCAGTGTGTGGTTCGAGAAGTCAACGAGGAGAGCCGTAGGCTCAGCCAGAGCTGGGACGACTCGATGCCCTGGGTCATGATCTGTGAGTGCGGCGACCCTCAGTGCTTCGAGACGGTCGCTCTCACACTCACCGCCTATGAAGCAGTGCGCCGATTCCCGACGCACTTCGCGATTGTCCCGGGACACCAGCTTGACGGCGTTGACCGGGCAGTCGAAGAGCACGACGACTACCTCGTGATCGAGAAAATCGGCGTCGGCGCGGCGACCGCGATCCGCTCGGATCCAAGGCGAACGGATCCGCGATGACGAGCGCTGCGACACGAAAGATCCCGGCATCGACGTCGGAGAAGCCGATGCTTCTGCTCTTCACCTCGCGAACGGACGGCCACAGCCGCCGTGTCCAGGGCTACCTCGCCCAGGTCCTACAGCGTCGCCACAACCACGACACGTTCAACCTCCAGATCATCGACGTCGCACAGCGGAGCGATCTCGCCCAACGCTTGCGCATCGATCAGGTCCCGACCCTCATCGCCATCGATCAACGACGCGTCCAAGGACGCCTCAACAACCCACGCGGCTGCACCGAGATCCAAACGTTCCTCGCGCCCTGGCTCCGTTAACGCGCTGACGCTCCTGGAGTCGGTTCGAGTAGCCGGATGAACGACGAGACCGGCGGCTGGAGCCGCCGGTCTTCTCGTTCATCCGACCTCTTGGAGCATTTCGTAGAACACTCCTGGGGGAGTGTTCCAAGAACTCGCGACTCGGCTTTGGGACTGACCTTGCCGAACGCCCAGGCCTACACGGTGACACGTTCCCTGTGGTACTTCGGCACGTTCGGGCGAGGAAGTCGCGCAGGCGCCCCTAGTCCCAGCTGTCGAGCACCGGGTAGGCCGCGCGCGCGTCGAGGCAGCCGACAGCGAAGAGCGCGACACCGGCGTCGCCGGTCCACAGCGAGTAGCGGCCGTGCCCGCGGCGCTCGATCTGGCCGAGCGCGTGCACTGCGAAGCGTCGCGCCCGCTCGAGCCAGAGCTCGTCGCCGGTCCGCTCGAACGCCTTCAGGAACGCGTACCCGTTGCCGGCCGTGCCGTGGCAGATGCCCGAGCCTTTCTCCATCCCCGGTGGGCCTGCCTGCCAGATCAGCTCGGCGCCGTCGACGACGAGCTCCTCGTCGAGGTAGGAAGAGGCGACGGCGAGAATCCCGGCCGCGCCGCACCACTGAAGCTTGACCGTGTCGCTGTCAGAGTCCTCGCGCGAGAACCAGCTCGCGAGCCCGTCTTCGCGCACCACAAGCCGCGCGAGAATCTCGGCTGTCTCGCGCTCGAGCTGCGCGCGCCGCGGGTCGGGCCTGAGTGCGAGCACGTTGCCGACGAGGCCGTGCAGGGGCGTCAGGCTGCGGAACGTCTCGCCGTAGAGCCGGTTCGTCCATAGGCCGTCCTCCTCCCGCGTCGCCCACAGCGAGTCGGCGCTCTCCTGCCACGCCGACTGCCAGCGCTCCTCGCCGGTCCAGGCGAGCATCGCCTGCGCTGCCAGCATCGTTCCGGGCTCGCCCCACATGATCTCGATCGCCTCGTTGCCGACGTTCTCGCGCACGCGCCCGTGCAGCCGATCCGCAAGCTCGTCGCTCGGCTCGAGCCGCCAGGCGACGAGCAGCGGGCCGCTCTCCCCGAGGAGCAGCGAGGACGCGGACGGCCGAGTAACAGGAAAATCCTCGCTCTCCGCCCACTGAGAGTAGTCGGGCGCCTCCTTCCAGAGCTCGAGCGTGCGCCGCGACGCAGCGGCGAGGTCGATCCCGGTCTCCGCAAAGCCGCGCCTGCGCAGGAAGTCGAGCGCCCAGAGGACGCCGGATGCACCGACGTAGAGATCCTTCATCGGGTGCGGCGCCTCCCAACCGTCCCACTCGTCGGCCGGCCAGAGCTCGACCGGATCAAAGGTCGCATCGGCGTCGGCCACGATCGCGCGTATGCCGTCGCGCAAGCGGGCCTCGTCCCACGGCTCGTCGGTCAAAGGCTCGTGGAGCGCGGGGTCGTGAAGCACCTCCGGGATTATGTTCGCCCTCGATCAGCCGCCGACGCCCATCAGCGATCCGCGTCCAGAGTCTTCGCGTCGGGCGAGACCGGGAAGCGCGTCTACGGGCTCGAATTTCGGTACGAGCCAGCGGCCTATGCCGCCGGATTCGCAGGCAACGCAGATGTACCTCGTCCCCGGCGGCAGCAGCAGCCGCGGGGCAGTGGGCCAGCCCTTAGGAACGACTATCTGACCCGCGGCGGCAACAGTCCGGCGGCGTCCCGGCGCCCCACCGCGTCTTCCTGCCTCCAGCCGCTCGCGGACGGGGCCTCCGTGGGGGCTGGCGCCAATGTGCCGGCGCGACCTCGGGCGTCGGCAGGGCGGGCGGCGGCAAGAGACCAGCTTGTCCCGGAGACGCGCGCGGCGGATGATGGTTCCGTGGCGGTGCAGCCGTCGGGAACGGTGACCCTGGTGTTCACCGACGTCGAGGGGTCGACGGCGCTGCTCGGCGACATCGGCGCCGAGGCGTTCAGGGAGGCTCTGGCCGGCCAGCGACGAACTCTTCGGGAAGCGTTTGGTGCGCACTTTGGCTACGAGGTCGATGACGCGGGCGACGGCTTGTTCTATGCCTTCGAATCGGCGTCGGAAGCCGTCACGGCGGTGACGCAGGCGATGGCGTCGCTTGGCGACGGGCCGGCACGGATCCGGGTCGGCGTGCACACCGGTGAGCCGTTGCTCGACGCGCCCAAGTACGTCGGTCCGGACGTCCACAAGGCGGCGAGGATCATGAGCGCGGCGCACGGCGGCCAGGTGCTGCTCTCCGAAACAACCCACGAGCTCGTCCAAGTCGACGTGCTCGACCTGGGCCGGCACCGATTGAAGGACTTCGCCGAGCCGGTCTCGCTGTACCAGCTCGGGTCCGGCCGCTTCCCACCGCTGCGGACGATCTCCAACACGAACCTCCCCGTGCCGCTGTCCTCGTTCGTGGGACGCGACGAGGAGGTGACCGCGGTTCTCAACCTCATTCGCGACGAGGGCGCGCGGCTGCTGACGCTCGCCGGACCGGGCGGGACGGGAAAGACCCGGCTGGCGGTCGAGGCCGCAGGGGACTTGGTGAGCGACTTCCCAGCCGGAGTGTTCTGGATCGGGCTGGCTCCGGTGCGCGATCCGGCCCTGGTCGTGGAGACGATCGCGCGGACCCTGGGTGCGCAACAGGAGCTGGCAGCGCACATCGGCGACAAACAGCTCTTGCTCGTGCTCGACAACCTCGAGCAAGTGGTCGAGTCGGCCGTCGAGCTGGCCGCGCTGCTGCAAGCCTGCCCGAACCTGCGTCTGCTTGTTACGAGCCGGGAGCTGTTGCGGGTCGACGGCGAGATCGTTTTCGCGGTGCCTGCGCTTGCCGAGCCGGATGCAGTCGAGCTGTTCTGTGCGCGGGCGCGGGTCGCGCCGGAGGAGGCAATCGCCGACTTGTGCGGCCGGCTTGACAACCTGCCGCTGGCGCTCGAACTGGCCGCTGCGCGCATCAGCGTCCTCACGCCGGCTCAGATCCTCGAACGAATCTCGCAGCGCCTCGACCTGTTCAGAGGCGGCCGCGACGCGGATCCGCGCCAGCAGACGCTCCGTGCGACGATCGCCTGGTCCTACGAGCTCCTCGCGCCGGAGGAGAAGAAGCTGCTCACTCGCATGGCCGTCTTTCGCGGCGGCTGCACGCTCGAGAGCGCCGAGCAAGTCGCCGGCGCCGACATCGCAGTGCTGCAATCGCTCCACGACAAGAGCTTGCTGCGCCGAACCGCCGACCGCTTCTGGATGCTCCAGACGATCCGCGAGTACGCTCGGGAGCTACTCGAGGGGTCCGGGGAGTTCGTCGATGCGCGCCGCCGGCATGCCGACCACTACGTCGCGCTCGGCGAGCTCGCCTATGCGGAGAGGTTCGACCGCGGCCTGACGTGGACGCGGAGGCTCGAGGAAGAGCACGACAATCTCCGCGCCGCACTCGACGACTTGGAGGACCGCGATCCACTCGGCCAGCTCCAGCTCGCGGGTGCGCTCGGTTGGTTCTGGGCGACGAGATCACATTTCGCAGAGGGCACGCGACGGCTCGAAGAGGCGCTTGCGTCGGACGTCGATGACGGGCCGCTTACAGCCCGAGCGTTGGCCGCCCTTTCATGGGTCGACGTCGACGAGACGTCCGGGTACGGGCGGCTGGAACGGGCGATCGAGCTATGGCGCGCCGCCGGAGACGAGACGGAGTTGGCGGCGACCCGCGACATGCTGGGCTGGGCTCACTACATGCGCGCAGACAAGTCGAGCGCGCGGCAGCTGTTCGAGGAGAACCTCGAGCACGCCCGCCGTCTGGGTCACCGGGCGCTCGTCAACCGCTCGATCGCCGGCGTCTGCCAGCTGCTCGTGGCGACGGGCGAGTTCGAGCGCGCGGAACCGCTGGCACGGGAGCTCCACGCGGCCACCCGCGACGGCGAAGACGTCTCGACGATGATCTCGGGTGATCACTACCTCGCGGACTGCGCCATGCACAGGCGCGACTACGCCCTTGCCGAGCAGCACCGAGTGAGCGCCCTCGAGACAGTGCTCACGATCGGGGACGTCATGCAGCAGACGATCGAGATCCTCGGTCTCGCCTTTACGGCAGCCGGCCTCGGCCGAGACGAAGACGCGCTGCGGCTGGAGGGGGCTGTCGCATCGAAGTGGATCGAGCTCGGCGTCTCCCATGCCCCGCCCTTGTCCGAGACGTGGCGCGAGCGCGACCTAGGCCCGGCCCGCGCCCGGCTCGGAAAGGAGCGAGCCGACGCCGCCTTCGCCGAAGGTGGCGCCCTGACCTGGGACCAGGCAGTCGCGTTCGCACTGAGGCGTTCGTAACTCGGAAGTGAGTGAGACGTGAACAGTGATGATGATGATGATGATGATGGAGGCGGCGGGATTCGAACCCGCGCAAGGTTCCCGCCGTCTCGTCCCGATCACGTCAGTGAGCCGATTCGCTCCGGACTGCTCGCGAAATACGGCATACCTGAGCCGTAACTACGGCAACTCGGCTGATGCGGTGTCGCGCCTCCCTTCCTAGCGTCAGCGGCTACTGACTGGCAACCGAAGGAGGCACGATGCACCGGACACGTGGAGCGCTCCTCGCGGCGACGATTCTCGCGGTGGTCGTGGCAGGCGCCGCGAGCGCGATGCAGTTTTCGCAGTGGGGTACGGCGCAGAAGATCGACGAGACCGGCGGCAACAGCTCGGAGATCAACACGCCGTCCGTCGACGGCTGCCCGGCACAATCACCGGACGGCCTCAGTCTCTACCTTGCTTCGAACCGCCCCGGAGGAAAGGGCGGGCTCGACATCTGGATGGCCACCCGCGCGAGCACGAGTGCGCCCTGGGGTGCTCCGCAGAACCTCGGCGAGCCCGTCAACTCGGCCGCAGACGACTTCTGTCCAACGCCCGTCGGCAAGCGTGGGCTGTTCTTCGTGAGCAGGGAGGCGCTCCCCGGCGCGTGCGGTCAGGGCGACATCTACTTCACCCACCGTGAGGGCGGCGGCTGGGCGGAGCCGCAACGCCTCCTTTGCGCTCCGGCCGGCCCGAATAGTGAGCTCGACGAGCAAGGACCGTCGTGGGTCGACGCCAGTGGCACGCTCCGAGGGAAGAAGATCCTGTACTTCTCGCGCAGCTCCGTCACCCCGAATGTTCCCGGGCAGATCTACCTGAGCGAGCGGCAGAACGGGGCTCGCTTCGGACCGGCGACGCCGATCACCGAGCTGAACGACGCGACCGCCAACGACATCCAGCCGAACGTGCGCAGGAACGGTCGCGAGGTCGTGTTCTCGTCCAACCGCTCGGGCGGCGCGGGCGGCCAGGACATCTGGACGGCGACGCGCGACAGGGTCGACGACCCCTGGTCGACGCCGGTCAACCTCGGCCCGAACGTGAACACGAGTCTGGGCGAGTCACGGCCCTCGCTCTCCTGGGACGCGGACCAGCTCCTCTTCGGTCGAGCCGGCGCACCCGGCACCGGCGAGGGCGGAACGGGCGCGTCCGACATCTACGTGTCCACCCGGTAGGTCGCAGGCGCCGGCGGGCTTGCATGCCCGCCGGCGCCTCCTACACTCGGCTGGGTGAGAAGGAGAGATCCCGTGGTCGGTCGCGAACGCGAGCTGGAACAGCTCCGTGAGCTCGTCACTCGGGCGGCCAGAGGCGAAGGCGGCCTGCTCTTGCTCGCAGGGGACGCGGGCATGGGCAAGACGCGGCTCGCCGAGGCCGCCGTCACCGCCGCGCACCTCGCCTGCCTGAGAGGCGCCGCCAAGCATGGCGGCTCGCCGTACGCGCCCATCGCCGCCGTGCTCCGCCACCACTTCCGGCGCGATCGCGCGTCGCTTCCGCGGGAGGACCCGACCGTCGCTCACCTCGGCGTCCTCCTGCCGGAGCTCGGACCGGCGCCGGAGGTCACGGACCGGGAGACGCTCTATGAGGCCTTGCGAGGCGCGTTCGCGACGATCTCGGCACGGGAGCCGACAGTCGTCTTTCTCGACGACCTCCAGTGGGCGGACGCGGCGACGCTGGAGTTCCTTCCGTCGCTCGCCGAAGCCGCGGAGCAGTGGGCTCTCCTCGTGCTCGGCGCCTACCGGAGCGACGAGATCCCGCGGGGCCATCCCCTACGCCGACTCCGTACCGAGCTGCGTCGCGCGGGGCGGCTCGCCGAGCTCGGCGTGGAGCCGCTCGACGCCGATGCGACGGCGCACATCGCGGCACGGGTGCTCGGCGGGGAGCCGGGCCCGGCGCTGAGCGTGGCGCTCTACGACCGTACGCAGGGCGTGCCGTTCTTCGTCGAGGAGCTCGCGGCCGCGCTGCGAGAAAGCGCTCGGCTTACAGCGGGACCACGCGGCTTCGAGCTCGCAGAGGGGGCGAGCGTGCCGATCCCCGAGACGCTTCGCGACGCTCTGCGTGTGCGAACCGAGGGCCTGTCCGACGAGGGACGCGATGCTCTCGAGGCGGCGGCCGCCGTCGGCCTCGAAGTCGAGCTCGACCTGCTCGCACGACTCGGCCGCGAAGCCGGTCTGGGCGAGCTCTTCGATCGAGCTCTGCTGTACGAGCTCGAGCCGGGAATCGCGGCCTTCCGACACGACCTGGTCCGGGAAGCAATCTACGCGGACACCCACTGGCCGAGACGTCGCTCCCTGCACCGGGAGCTGGCCGCGCTGCTCGAAGCCCGTGGCGCCGAGCCTCGCCTGATCGCAGAGCACTGGCTGGCCGCGGGCGAGCGCCGACGCGCGCTCCCGCTGCTCATCGAGGCGGCGCGACGCTCCTGCGAGGTGCACGCGTACCGGGACGCGGCAGCCGCCGGCCGCGTGGCGCTCGAGATCTGGCCCGAGGGCGAAGACGAGTCGGGCCGACTCGATGCCCTCGCACAGCTCGCTCGCTGCGCCCAGCTCTCCGGCGCACTCACTGAGGCCAGCGGCGCATGGGAAGAGGTCGCCGACGGCCTCCACGAGGCCGTGGATCAACAGCGGCGCGCCGAGGTGCAGCGGCAGCTGGCAACCGTCTACGAGCTTCAGGGCGCCTCGCCGAAGGCGGCGGCCGCGCATCTCGAAGCCGCAGACGCGTTCGACGCCGTCGGCCTTCACGGCGACGCCGCGGTCGAGCTCTATGCCGCATCCGAAGGTCTCTGGCGCGAAGATCCGGCACAGCTCGACCGCCTCCTCGATCGAGCGCTCGAGACCGCGCGGCGCGCCGGCAGGTCGGATGTCGAGTCGCGTTGCTTGAGCAGCAAGGGCTTCAAGGCCGGACGCGAAGGATCTCGTGACGAAGCCGTCAAGCTGCTCCGTGCGGCACTGACCGTCGCCGTCGACGGTAATCATGTCGAGGCCGCCGTGACCGCGTACTGGGCGCTCGGGGCGACGGCGAACGACTGGGCCGACTACCCCACTGCAGAGGCGGCGCTCGACGACGCCCTGGTGTACTGCCGGGCCAACCACTTGAGCGACGACGAGCAATTGTGCGTCGGCTGCATGGCCGTGGTGCTGGGGAACTCGGGGGAATGGACGCGCGCAGAGCAACTCGCGCGCGCGTTGCTCCAGCGGCCCTCCCTTCAGAAGTGGAACACGGCGCACGCGGAGATGACGCTCGGCCTGATCGCCGCAGCGCGTGGCGCGACGAAGCGCGGGCGGCGACTGCTGATGCGAGCGCTCCCCATCACCCGTGAGGTCGGGATGGTGGACAGCACGCACGGATGTGAGTTCGGCCTCGCACTCGTGGACGAGCTCGAAGACGTCGCGAGCCCGCGCTGGAACGAGCTCGTGGCGGCGGACGTCGAGCACATGTCCGCGTCACGCGCGCGCGGGCTGCGGCTCGCGTCGACCTTTGCCGCGCGCCGAGGCGACAGCAGGCTCGTCTACGCCTGCGCAGACGCAACCGCAGCGTGGGCCTCGCGGTTCGCCGGCGCGGACACGGTCGCCGCACTCGCCCACGCGCTCGGCGAGGTCGCGCTGGTCGAACGCGACGCCGCGTCCGCGGCCGAGCAGTTCGGGCGGGCGCTCGAGCGCCTGACCGAGATCGAGGCACCCTTCGAGCGCGCGTTGACGCAGGCGCGCGGGGGAACTGCACTCATTGCCGCCGGCGAGAGGGAGCTTGGAGTGGAGCGCCTCACCGGCGCGTACCACACGTTCAGGAAGCTCGGCGCGCGTCCGTTCGCCAACCGCACCGCCGCGGATCTCGCGGCCGCCGACGAGCAGGTCGACGAGCGCCTCGGCCGCAGGGCTGCGCGTGGCTTGGAGCAGGGCGGCCTCACACGACGAGAGCTCGAGATCCTGCGCCTGGTCGCCGTGGGACGCACGAACCGCGAGATTGCCCACGGGCTCTTTCTCAGCCCACGTACGGTCGACATGCACGTCCGCAACATGCTCGCCAAGCTCGGTTGCCGCTCGCGAACGGAGGCCACCGGCCGGGCACACGAGCTCGGGTTGCTCGAGCCGGTCGCGCCGCAGCTTTAGCAGGATGGAGAACGGACCGCACCCGGGCCGGCGGCAAGGCCCCGCGTCCTCGACCGAATGGTGACTGAGGGCATGCGCCACTAGACGGCCGGCGCCTGGGTATAGCGAGCGAGAAGGGGGCGACCGCCGGGGTGGTGGGCCGCCCCCGTAGCTTTCGATGCTAGAGGTCGACCGTAAAGCGGTAGCAGCCGCTCTCGAGCACCGGCGCCGAACTGACCGTGTCGACGATGCGGAAGTTGATGTCGAACTGCTTGCCCGTCGGCGCCGCGCCGAGATCACGCCACAGGTCCTCCCGACCGGTTCCTCGGTCATCGGTCGTGATCGTTTGCGGCACGAGCCCTTTGCCAAGACTGAGCCAGTCGGTCTCGACGCGTGGACAACTGCCGTCGAGCGTCGTATCGACCGCGCGCTGGAGCCGGTAGGCACGGTTCGGCGTCAGGTCGCGTACCCATGTGTCGAGGTAGACGATCTTTGCGCCGTCGTTCGGCTGACGGAACTCGACGTGACCAAATCCGCCGCTGCCGGTGACGTCCCGGAGGATGACCTCGATGTTGAACGGCGGCGTCTCCGGGCCCCACGGCGGTCCGGCCTCGGCGCCGAATGCGAAGACCGACGCTGCCAACGCCGCCATGCTGACCGTCACAAATGCGAGTGAACGCATCCCTCCTCCCTCCCCTCGTCGTCCTTTTGGGACACGGTGGAGCGCCGCAATCTCAGCTGCAATCGGTCATCTGACGTATTTCGAGCCAGAAGTGCTACGAGGCGCTGCGGAATGCGGCAGTTACGGCGGCTGCGCGACTCCGAACCCCAAGCTTGTCGTAGATGTGCTCGAGGTGGGTTCGGACAGTCGCCGGCGAAATGAACAGCTGCCTGCTGATCTCCCGGTTCGTCAGCCCCTGCGCAACGAGACTGAGAACGTCCAACTCCCGCTCCGTCAAGGAGGGCATGTGCGGCCGCCGCTCCCAACGCGACCGAAGACGCGCGAGATGCGGTCGGAGCAGGGAGAGGAGCGAACGATCGCGCTCCTCGAAGTCCCGGCCGGGAGGGCGCTCGAGTTCGAAGTAGCGCGCATGGCCGCGAGGCGCCGGTAGCCACAACTTCAGCTCGTGCTCACGGCCGAGCGGCCTCATGACAGCGGAGTAGAACGCGCTGTTGCGAAAGCGCGCCTGTGAGACGACGTCGCTGATCCTCAGCGGCTCCAGGCAGCCAGCGTGATCGATGTCGCGCAGCGGGTACGAGTCGCACGTGGCGGCGAGCGCATCGTCGATCCACGACGGCTCTTCTGACTGCTGAGCGACGCGGAGAACGTCGCCGTCGCCAAACCGCCATTCGACGTACGCCACGTCGTCGGCCGGAATCGCCGTTGCGATTGCGTCGACAGCCTCGAGCCCGAAGGCGGTTCCGTTCCCTCCTGCCGCTGCAGTCGCTGCGATGTCGAGCGCGCAATGAACGTCCCGTTCGCTGAGCTCCTTCATGTCAAGAAGATAGGAAGTCGGCGGCCTGGTGGCAACAGCACGCACGACGCTCGCGGTGTCCCGAAAAGTGGAGGCGGCGGGAATCGAACCCGCGTCCGCGGAAGCCCCGCATGAGCGTCTACAAGCTTAGGCCGCCCTTTCGATTCGCTCGGCGGCCGGTTGGCGACCGACCTACCGACGAGCTAGCCCTCCTGAAATGTCGCGCCGCCGGCGAGTGGCTCTCCTTTGGCGCCGAGCCCGCTTGTTGATGCCGCTTCCGGGCGGCGGGCGCGCCCGGGGCGACACGCTGCGTTAAGTCGCTAGGACTTAGGCAGCGAGTGCGAGATCGTGATCCGCACTTGCGTTTGGTTCCGGTTGTTTTAGGAGGCCGACCGGAGACCTCCGCTTGCAGCTCATCCGGAGAACCAACCACGTCGAAGCCATGGCGCCCCCGTATGTACGTTCGCCCTCATCGTAGCTCCGGTGGAGGCGGCGGTGGCGGCGGCGCGACGACCACAGCCGTCAAAGCGGACGGAACGGCAACCGTGCCGAAGCGGTTGGCGGCGGTGACCACGACACGCAGCTCGAAGCCGACGTCCGCGTCTGCGGTCGTATAGCCCGCGTCCGTCGCCAAGGCGATGTCGGTGCACGCGCCCACGTCCTGGCACCGCTGCCACTGGAAGGTGAACGTTGCTTCTCCCCGCCAGTCGCCCGTCGCGGCCGCCAACGCGGATCCGACCTGCGTATCTCCGGTCACGACAGGCGGTGCCAGGCTCGCCGGTTTCAGCGCATCGCCGATGTGCGTCGCAACCCGCGCCGCGAGCCGGCGGCTCTCCACCGGGGCGACCGGGCGAACGGCCGAGGCGACGATCTCGCTCACGACTCGGTCGAGCTGCATGTAGAGGACGCTTTCGTAGACGCGACGCCCGCCCACGACCACGCTCAGCGGCAGCTCGACGGCGTGGTCGCCGACTCGCGGCATGCGCGGCGGCAACACGCGCACGGCAGCGACCTTCACGGCCAGCGCATTCGCGATTGCAGCCGCGTACGCTGCCCGCCCCGTCTTCGACGAGAAGGTCGCGCGCAGCCGGTCGAGGCCGGAAGCCGCGCGCGCGACGGTGCCCGCCAGCAGCGCCTCGGACTGCACCAAGAGGAAGCCTGAGCTGCCGCTCGGCGACTTGAAGCTGAACGTTCGCTGGTACGCGGCGACGTAGCCCTGCTCGTGCACCGGTCCCTGCGAGGCGAGCCGGCCCGTCGGCACGTCGGCCGCCTGGAGCGTCAGCCGTGCGGGCACGAGGTCGGCCGGGACGGTCGACCCACCCGCCGCGGCCACGAGCACGAGAAACGCCAGGCCCACCCCGAGCGCGCGCACGCGGCAACGGTAGCTGGGGCGTCAGCTACCGTTTCTCCCGGCAGGAACCAGCGCCGGAACTGCCAGGGCGACGCCGCCGTCGATTCCTTCGACCAGTGAGGTGGCCCGTGCGAATCCTCGTTGCAGAAGACGAGACGATCATCCGGCTCGACCTGTGCTCCGCCCTCCGGGCTGCCGGCTACGAGACGATCGAGGCTCGCGACGGCGCTGAGGCGGTGTCCCTCGCGCGCGAGCACGAGCCCGACCTCGCATTGCTCGACGTGAAGATGCCGAATCTCGACGGCATCGAGGCGGCGCGGCGCATCACGGCGGCGCAGCAGATCCCGATCGTGCTCGTCACCGCCTACTCGGACTCAGCACTCGTCGAGCGCGCGATCGGCGCGGGCATCTACGCCTACCTCGTCAAGCCGTTCCAGGAGAGCGAGATCGCGCCGGCCGTCGAGACGGCGCTTGCGCGGCACCGCGACTGGCTCGGGGCGCGACGCGAGCTCGGCCGCCGCATCCTGCCCGACAGCCAAACGATGGATGTCGTCGTCCAGGGCACGAACCGGTATCCGTTGCGCATCACCAAGCGCAGCGACGGACGCGTCGACGTGACCCTCAGCGACGACCCTTGACTGCGCGCTCCATCTGACGGCGCGCCTCGCGCTCGGCGACGTCGCGGCGCTTGTCGCGCTGCTCCTTGCCGCGCGCGACGGCGAGCTCGATCTTCGCCCGCCCGTCCTTGAAGTAGAGCCGCGTCGGCACGATCGTCAGCCCCTTCTCCCGCACCATCCCGTAGAGCGAGTCGATCTCCCGCCGGTGCAGGAGGAGCTTCCGCGGCCGCGTCGGCTCGTGGTTGGCGCGGTTGCCGTGGTCGTAGATCGCTATCTCGACGCCGTGCAGCCAGGCCTCGCCGTCGCGAATGTCCGCGAACGCGTGCGCGAGCGTGACCCGCCCGTCGCGCAGCGACTTCACCTCCGTGCCGGTCAACACCAGCCCCGCCTCGACGCGCTCGAGGAGCTGGTAGTCGTGCCGCGCACGGCGATTCTCGGCGATCGTCTTCTCGGCCATGGAAGGACGAGAGTAGCGTTGAGGGTCGGACCAGGGTGATTCCGGATAGCCGTCCGGGCCTCCCGTCGGCACCCTCGAGGCATGAGCGAATACACCACACATACAGCAGGCATCAAGCGCCTCGAGCGCAGCAGTTCCGACAAGAAGATCGCCGGCGTCGCCGGTGGCCTCGGTCGGTATTTCGACCTCAACCCGAACGTGTTCCGCCTCGGGTTCGTCATCCTGACGATCCTCGGCGGAGCCGGTGTCCTCGTCTACCTCGCGGCAGTCCTCGTGATGCCGGTCGAGGGCGAGGAGCAGTCCATCGCCGCCCGGGCGCTCGCCGAGCGCCGTGAGCGGCCGGCGCCCCTGATCGGCCTCGGCCTGGTGGGCGTGGCGATCGCCGTGCTCCTCTCGAGGGGCGACCTCTGGCCGTCCGCCGGGGCGGGCTGGGCCCTGATCCTCGTCGGTGGGCTGATCATCCTCTGGGCAACTAGGCAGGAGCGTGGTAGCCGGCGCGTGCTTCGGTTCGTCGCAGCCCTCGTCTCGCTGCTCTCGGTCGCGGTCGCAGTGGCGGTCATCGCCGCCTTCTCGTGGTTCGATCTCAGCCTTTCGGACGGGGTCGGCGATCGCACCTACCAGCCGGCGGCCGCAGCCGACGTCCGGCCGTCCTACGAGCTCGGTATCGGCGACCTGCGCGTCGACCTCTCCCACGTCACGGCTCCCGCGCATGTGAAGGCGTCGGTTGGGGTCGGGAGACTGAAGGTGATCGTCCCGCGCGACACAGCGGTCAGCGTCGACGCGCACGCCAAGGCAGGCGACGTCTACGTGTTCAACCGTCACGACGACGGTACGAACGCGGCTATCCAGACCGGCAAGGGCGGGCTCGTCCTCGACGCCAAGATCGGAGCCGGGCGGATCGACGTGGTGCGGGCTCAGTGACGAGCATCCCGGCGCCCGCCTTCGAGCGGAGCGAGCAGGACCGCGTGATCGCGGGAGTCTGCGGCGGGCTCGCGTCGACGCTTCGCGTCGACGCGACGCTCGTCCGGCTCGCGTTCGCGCTGCTCGCGATCGCGGGGGGCGCCGGCATCCTTCTTTACTTCGCGCTCTGGGCGTACTCGCGCGGCAGAGCTCGCCGTGCGGCCGGCCTGGTCTTCGCCGCGCTGCTCGCACTCCTGCTCGCCTTCGGCTTCTCCACCGGAACGGTGTTCGGCATCGCGCTGATCCTGCTTGCGGCCGTGATCTCGCTTCGGCGGGGCGGCTCGCTGCGACCGGGTGGCACGCTGCCGATCCTCGCGGTCGCGCTCACGATGATCGGTGCCGTGATCGTGCTCAGCGACATCGGCCCGTCGGGTTCATTCCTCGCGCCGGGAGCGATCGCCGGAGCCTTCCTCCTCCTGCTCGGCCCGTGGGTCTGGCAGCTGACGACCGAGCGTGCGGAACGCATCCGCACTGCCGAGCGAGCCGAGGTCGCGGCGCGCGTGCACGATTCCGTCCTGCAGACGCTCGCGCTCGTGCAGCGGCACGCGGACGACCCCGTGCG
Organism: Actinomycetota bacterium; assembly: GCA_046765815.1. Classification (GTDB taxonomy): domain Bacteria; phylum Actinomycetota; class Thermoleophilia; order Gaiellales; family Gaiellaceae; genus PALSA-600. Next base: position 20,965 of record JBKPRG010000002.1, on the reverse strand, counting down.
CGTTGCGGCGATCTCGCGCCGGCAGGAGCGCGAGCTCCGCCGGTGGCTCTACGGCACCGGCGTCGACGGCGCGAGCACGCTCGAGGACGCACTCGCGGATGCCGCCGCCGACGTCGAGGAGCTGCACGGCGTGCGCATCGAGCTCGCGAGCTCGGGACGAGTGCCCGTAGATACGGGCGTCGAGCAGCTCGTGCTCGCCGCGCGCGAGGCGATGACCAACGCGGCGAAGTTCTCGGGCAGCGACGAGATCGCGGTCTACGCCGAGGCGAACGACGACGCGATCTCCGTCTTCGTGCGCGACCGCGGCGCCGGCTTCGACCGCGCAGCCGTTCCCGGCGACCGCCGCGGGATCGCGGAGTCGATCGAGGGTCGCATGCGCCGTGCCGGCGGCACGGCGACGATCGCCTCGGCAGCCGGCGCCGGTACGGAGGTCGAGTTGAGGTTGCCGCGATGAGACGGCGCGTCTTTCTCGTCGACGACCACGAGCTCTTTCGGGCGGGCGTCCGCAACGAGCTGGGCGGCGCCGCCGAGATCGTCGGCGAAGCGGGCAGCGTCGCCGAGGCCGTGCCGCTGATCCGTGACCTCGACCCAGAGGTCGTGCTCCTCGACGTGCACCTGCCGGATGGAGGCGGCGAGGCAGTGATCGCGGCCGTCGCGCCCGAGCGCCCCGGCGTCAAGTTCCTGGCGCTGTCGGTCTCCGACGCGGCCGAGGACGTGATCGGTGTCATCCGTGCCGGTGCCCGCGGCTACGTGACGAAGACGATCTCGCGTGCCGAGCTGACCGACGCGATCGAGCGCGTCGCCGAAGGCGATGCCGTTTTCTCGCCGCGGCTCGCCGGCTTCGTCCTCGACGCGTTCCGTGCAGGCGACCCCGTCGGCGCGGACGCAGAGCTCGAGACGCTTACCGCGCGCGAGCGCGAGGTGCTGCAGCTGATCGCGCGCGGCTACCGCTACAAGGAGATCGCGGCGCGGCTCCATCTCTCGGTCAAGACGGTCGAGGCGCACGTCTCGAGCGTGCTGCGGAAGCTCCAGCTCTCGTCGCGCCACGAGCTGACGCGTTGGGCGCACGAACGGCGCCTCATTTAGCCCCCTCGGTACGATCGAAGCTTCGCATCGACCCGCGTTCAGACGGAGGGGGATCGGATGAGCAACGACTCGAAGTGGCAAGCCGGGCGTCTCGAAGACATCGAGCGGCGCGGCAGAGATATCCCGGTGCGCGAGCACTTCGGGATCCACGGCTTCGGGATCAACGCCTACACGCCGAGTGAGGACGGCACGCTCATCTCCGAGCACGATGAGCTCGGCTCGGGCCAGGAGGAGCTGTACATCGTCCTCGAGGGGAAGGCGAGCTTCGAGGTCAACGGCGAGACTGTCGACGCGCCCGCAGGGACATTCGTCTACGTCCCGCCGGAAACGCGGCGGAAGGCAACCGGAGAAGGGATCGTCCTCGCGCTCGGCGCGACGCCCGGCGAGGCGTACCAGGGGCTCGACTGGGGGGACGCATGGCCGTTCCACAGAGAGTCGATGGCCGCGTACGGAGAGCAGCGCTACGCCGACGCACTCGCATCGGTCCGAAGCGGCCTCGAGCACACGCCCGACCACCCGGGCTTCCATTACAACTACGCGTGCTTCGCGACGCTCACGGGCGACACCAGCGACGAGACGATCGGCCACCTCCGGCGCTCGGTCGAGCTGTTCCCGCCGTTCCGTGAGCAGGCGCGCAGGGACGACGACCTCGCAGCCGTTCGGGACGACCCGCGATTCGAGGACGCTCTTCGCTGATCTGAAGGCACAAGCTGTAACGCAACGCTGACTGCGCGCTAACAGCCTCGTCGTAACGTCCGACACATGCGGGCCCTCGCGCTCCTCTCGATCGTCGGCGGCTTCGTGCTGGTCGGCGCCGCCGGCGCGGGCGTCCCCTACGTCAACTACCCGAACAGCCTCGACCCCGTCTGGCTCTCGAACGACCTGATCCGCTTCCAGACGAACCTCGGCACGCACACCTGGAACTACGACTCGTATGTCGTTGCGCCGGACGGCACGGGGATGCGCCCGGCGACGCCAGAGGAGTCGACCGCCGTGCCGGCCTCGCCGACGCCGACGTCACCTGATCGCCTCGTCACCGTCGTCCCGGACGTCGTCGGCTGGACCTACGCCGACGGCAGCACGCTCTACGCCGCGCCGACGGACAGCACCCGCGAGCCCATCCGCCTCACCCCCACGCCGTGCACGGTCCACCCGCAGTACACGGGCAGCGCGCTCCGCGGCCGCTGCCTCGACGGCAGCGACGGCCCCGATCTGCTCGTCGGCACGCTGGGCGGCGACATCATCATCGGCGGCTCAGGCGCCGACACAATCCGCGCGGGCGACGGCCAGAACGTGGTCGAAGCCCAGTGGGGCGACGACGACATCCGCGCCGGCTCAGGCCCCGATCTCGTCGACGCGGGTGACGGCAACGACACGATCCGCACCGGAGCGGGCAGCGACCGGATCGTGCCCGGACGCGGCAGCGACGCCGTCGACGCCGGCCGCGGGGCCGACTACATCTATGCGAACGACGGCGAGCGCGACGTGATCGACTGCGGGCCCGGCGACGATCGCGTTCGAGCCGACAAGCTCGACGTATTCCGCCACTGCGAGCACGTGTACATCGCGCGGCCCGCGACGCTGCCGAGAATCGCCTAGGGCTCTGCGCGCTGCCAGAGTGCGAGCAGCGAGTTGGCGAGATGTTCGGGCTCGACTCGGTGGGGCGGGTCGAAGTGGTGGCGTTCGCGGAACGTCTCGAGAGTGAAGTCGGGGAAGATCGAGTCGAGCCGCTCCGCCATGCGCCCGTAGTAGTCCTGGTTGCTGCGGCCGCCGAGCGCGAAGTAGACGGGCCGGTCGAACGCTCGCAGCGCGTCGAGGTCGAGATCGCCGTGGTCGAAAGCCTGGATCAAGGAGCGCAGGCCCGCAGGTCGCGTCGCCATCCACGGCGGCGGCGGCCCGGCTGGAGGCGGCGGAGGCTCGACACCGGGCGCGAGTTGCAACCCGACAAAGCCGGCCATGAACTGGGCGGGTGGCAAGGACTCGAGCGCGCGGAAGCGCGCGACCAACGCGTCCTCTACCGGCGTTCTCTCGTTCCCTGCCCACGCAGGCTCGAGCATCGCCAAGCTGCGCAGGCGATCGCCATGTTGCGCGGCAAACGCGAGCGATGACGCGCCACCGCCTGAGTAGCCGACGAGGTGGAACCGGTCGAAGCGGTGAGCATCGGCCTCGCGCAAGATCCCCCTGATCTCGGTTTCGAGGCTGTAGCTTGGCGGCGGCCGATCCGCTGCATAGAGCTCGAGATCCTTCGCAACCGCGTCGACGCTTTCGCCGAGCACGTCGAACAACGCCGCATACGCCGGCTCGGCCGGCAGGACCCCGCCTGGCAAGAAGAGCACTTGATGGCGGGCCGCCATGCGCACGCGGCGAGTCACGCCGGGGTCAGCTCCACTTTTCCCTCGTGCCGCGCAATCGACTGGACGCGCACCTCGATCGGGTCGCCCAGCCGGTAGGTCCGCCCCGTCGTGCGGCCCGCGAGGGCGGTGCCCAGCTTGTTCAGCTCGAAGAACTCGCCGTGCAGGCGGCGCGCGGGCAGGAAGCCCTCGAAGACCTCGCCGAAGCGGCAGAAGAGCCCCGACGGGATGAGCCCCGTGATCTCGCCCGTCCACGGCTCCTCCCAGCCGCGCTCGAACAGGCGTCGCTCGAGCAGCCAGGCGAGGCAGATCTCGTCCGCCAGGTACTCCGTGCGCGCCGCTTCGCGCTCGCGCCCGGACGTGTGCTCCGCGAGCGCGGGCAGGTCCTCCGGCAGCGGATCGTCGGCGAGGCCGAGCTCGCGCAAGAGGGCGCGGTGGACGACGAGGTCCGGGTAGCGGCGGATCGGCGACGTGAAGTGCGCATAGGCCGGGCTTGCCAGCCCGGAGTGGCCGAAGTTCTTCGGGTCGTAGCGGGCCTGCTTCAGCGCGCGCAGGACGAGCGCCGGGAACGCCTCGCGTCCCCGTCCCGACTGTTGGGTGTACTCAGAGACACGCGTCGAGATCGCCCCGGCCAGCTCGGCGGCCTGCGCCGGCGTCATCCGTTCAGGCGCCGGCGGCGTCGGCACCCCGAGGTCGGCCAGCTTGGCGAGCAGGTGCTCGAGCGAGAGTGGATCCGGACGCTCGTGCACGCGGTAGAGCGCGTCGCGCCGGCGGCCGGCGAGGAACCCGCCCACAAGCTCGTTCGCCCGCACCATCAGCTCCTCGACGAGCATGTGCGCATGCGGCTCGCCCTCGAGCCACGCCTCGGCGACGCCGCCCTTGCCGTCGAAGCGGAACACGACTTCGGGCGTCTGCACCTGCAGGGCGCCGCGCGCGAAGCGCTGCATGCGCAACCCGGCCGCGAGCTCGTCGTTCAACGCGAGCGCCTCCAGGATCTCCGGCGCCGCCTCGCGCCGCGCAGCCTGCCCGTACGTCAGCCTCGCGTCGGAGCGGATCACCGAGCGGTAGAACTGCGCCTCGCCGTGCGGTGCGATCTCGACCGTCACGCACAGGCGATCCTGGTGCGGCCGCAGTGAGCAGAGGTCGTCGGAAAGCTCGTGCGGCAGCATCGGCGCCACGCGGCCGGGGACGTACGTCGAGAAGGAACGACGGGCCGCGCCGTGATCGAGCGGCGAGCCGGCGCCGACGAACCACGAGACGTCCGCGATGTGCACCCAGGCGCGGATGCCGTCCCTCTCGCGGCGGAAGGAGAGCGCATCGTCGAAGTCCTTTGCCGTGTCCGGGTCGATCGTGTACGTCAGGAGGTCACGCAGGTCGACCCGGTTCGCGATGTCGATGCCGCGAAACTCGTGCTGCTCGAACGGCTCACGGTCGCCGCGCTCGACGAGCAGCGCCTCGAGCACGTTCTCGACGTTGTCTGCGCGACCGAGGTTCTGCTCGACGTGTGCCCGGCCTCGGCCTGTGCGGACTGCCGCCAGGTCGCCCGGCTCGAGATCGCCCGCGCCCTTCGTGTCGAGGACCAGCGGGACGCCCGGCGTGAAGTAGGGCTCGCCCACGACGAGCTTGCCGCGGCGGCCGACCTCGACGACGACGCGGTTCGAGTCGCTCAGATGCGCAGGAAGCGCCGGATGGTGAGGCCCGAGCCGAGCGCGCCGAGCCCGAGGCCCATCCCGAGCATGATCAGCGCCGTCATCGAAAAGCTGAGCGCCTTCACGTCGGAGTCACCGGAGAGATGGGACGAGATCGCCGGCAACGCGATCACCTTCCCGAGCGTCAGGAAGACCACCGCCAGGATCGAGCCGAGAAGACCGCAGAACAGCCCCTCGAGCATGAACGGCCCGCGCACGAACCAGTTCGTCGCGCCGACGAGCTTCATCACCTCGATCTCGCGTCGCCGCGAGAAGATCGAGAGCCTGATCGTGTTCGCGATCAGGAGCACCGAGGCGATCAACAAAATCACCGTCGCGATCGTGAACACGACCTCGATCACGTGAGCAACTCGGAGGATGTAGTGCGACACCTGTTTCCCGTCGCGCACCCGGTCGACGCCGGGTGGCAGCTTGGGCTCCGTGATCGAGCTGTAGAGCTTGTCGACGTTCTCCGGCTTGTTCGGCGTGACGTTGATCGCAGCGCCGAGCGGGTTCGACGGCAGGTCCTTGACGAGCTCCGGATAGCGCTTCTTCATGATCTCGAGCCCCTGCTCCGGCGAGATGTAGTCGATGCTGCCGGGCTTGACGTACTGGTTCTGCTCGAGCATCCGCGCGACGGCGTTGCGCTGCTGGATCGATGCGCCGGGGACGAAGAAGACCTTCACCTCGAGCTGCTTCTTCGCGTGGTTCGACCACGAGACCGTCCAGGAGCCGAGCGCGATGAACAGGCCGAGCAGGAACATCCCGATCAGCACCGTCATCGTCGCGGCGACCGTCGTCGACAGGTTCGCGCCGAGCGAGCGCCACGCCTCGGAGACAAGAAGCTTGCCGCGGTTGCCCATTATTCGTAGCCTCCGCGCCGCTCGTCGCGCATGAGACGGCCTTCTTCGAGCGCGATCACGCGCTTGCGCATCTTGTCGACCATCTCACGGTCGTGCGTGACCATCAGGATCGTCGTGCCCGCGCGGTTGATGCGATAGAGCAGCTGCATGATCCCGACCGACGTGTCGGGGTCGAGGTTGCCCGTCGGCTCGTCGCAGACGAGCAGCGGCGGGTGGTTGACGAACGCGCGCGCAATCGAGACGCGCTGCTGCTCGCCACCGGAAAGCTCGTCGGGGAGCGAGTGCATCTTGTGCGACAGACCGACCATCGCGAGCACCTCCGGCACCTTTTTCCTGATCGCCGCGTTGCCCTCGCCCTGCACCTTCAGCGCATAGGCGACGTTCTCCGCCGCGGTGCGCCGCGGTAGGAGCTTGAAGTCCTGGAAGACGCAGCCGATGTTGCGTCGCAGCATCGGCACCTTGGACGACTTGAGCCGGCCGAGCTCGCGGCCGCCGATGACGATCTTGCCGCCGGTCGGCTCGAGCTCCTTGAGCAGCAGCCGCACCAGCGTCGACTTGCCGGAGCCGGAGGCGCCGACGACGAAGACGAACTCGCCCTTGTCGATGTGGAACGTTACGTCGCGCAGGGCAACGACGTCCGGCTCGTAGACCTTGGTCACCGAGTCGAACACGATCATCGACGCGGCGCTGGGACGCGTCTCCGCGATCGGTTCCTCGGCAACCAGGGTCGCCGGCGTGTCTGTCAGCTGCGGTTCCTGCACTGCGGTTCAGACGGGACGTCGGAAGCGAGGCGCCCCGGTGCGAAGGTGCGGCAAGTGTACCTCACCGACTAGACGATCCTTCCCGCGGCACGGGCCAGCAGGTACTCGCGGATGAAGGGATCGAGATCCCCGTCGAGCACTGCCTGGATGTTGCCGGTCTCATGGCCCGTGCGGGCGTCTTTCACGAGTTGGTACGGCTGCAGGACGTAGGAGCGGATTGACTCGCCGCCGAAGCCGGTGTCGGCGGCGCCACCCCGTTCCTTCGCCATCAGCGCCTCCCGCTCCTCTTCCACGCGCTCGATCAGGCGGGCCTTCAGCACGCGCATCGCCGTCTGCTTGTTGGCCGACTGCGAGCGCTCGTTCTGGCACTGCACGACGATCCCGGTCGGGAGATGGGTGATGCGGACGGCGCTGTCGGTCTTGTTGACGTGCTGGCCGCCGGCACCTTGGGCGCGATACGTGTCGACCTTGAGGTCGCTCTCGTCGATCTCCACGTCCGAGTCGTCGGGCAGTAGCGGCGCGACGATGACCGTCGAAAACGCGGTGTGGCGCCTGTGAGCCTGGTCGAAGGGGCTGAGGCGCACGAGGCGGTGCTTGCCCCGCTCGGCCTTGAGGATTCCGTATGCGTTCTCGCCGCCGACGGTGAAAGTCGCGGACTTGAGGCCCGCCTCCTCGCCGGGGCTCGCCTCCAGCAGCTCGACCTTGAAGCCGCGGTTCGACGCCCAACGCTCGTACATCCGCAGCATCATCTCGGCCCAGTCCTGCGCGTCCGTCCCGCCTGTTCCTGACTGCAGCGTGACCACGGCGTCGCCTGGGTCGTACTCGCCGTCGAAGAGCGCCGCCTCTTGCAACCGGTCGAGCTCCTGTCGCAGCGGGACGAGCGACGCGGCGATCTCCCTCTCCATCTCGCCGCCGTCCATCGACGCCAGCTCGCGCGCGTCCTGGTACTCCTGCGTCAGCTGCCGGTAGCCCTCGAGGCGCCGCGAGAGGCGCGCGTGCTCGGCCGAGACGGACGCGGCCTGGTTCTGGTCGTCCCAGAACCCGGGCTCGTTCATCTGCGCCTCGAGCTCTAGGGAGCGCTGCTCGAGCGACGCCGGGTCAAAGGTACTCACGGACCCAGTCGAGCTGGGCCCCGAGCTCGTCGAGCTGCTCAGTGAGTGGTCTGGCGTCGTCGGTCATGACCGCCGGATGGTAGCTAGTCCGGATCAGCGCAAAAGCGCTTCGGGCTCAGCCCCGCGAGCGTCTCGAAGCCGCGCGCCACGTTCACCGAGACGCGCAGGGCGACGAGCCCGGGATCGGGCACCTTGAGGCGCACGGTGCCGTCGGGCCCCCGCCAGACGCACCCTCCCGAGGTGCGCCAGTAGGGCGACCAGCGCAGCTTGACGCGGTAGCGCCCCGGCTTCGTGACGGAGACGACGAGCCGCGACGGCCACATCCACATCACGGTCGCCTCGCCGGCGCCGGTGACGATCGGGCTCGCGTCCGGCACCTCGAAGATCGTCACGTGCGGGCTCCAGAACACCGGGAGCAGCCCGGAACGGCCCGAACCGACGAGGTTCGCCTCGCTGCGCGAGCTGTAGTCGGACGGCGCGTCGGTGAGCACGACGTAGCGCACGCCCAGCGACCGCAGCCAGGCCTGGTACGCCTTCGCGGCCAGGTTCCGGTCGTAGAGGAGCTCGTTCTGCGGGAAGTCGTTCTGCCGGTACCAGCCGCGCACGATCGGGATGCCGGCGTCCGGGAGATACGCGGCCGGCCAGTGCTCGATCGTGTCGACGGCCTCGACGCGGTACGACGGGCTGAGGTGCGAGCGGAGGTACCCGATCGCCGGCTGCCAGTAGGTCGCGCTGTGCGCGGGGTCGGCGGCGGCGGCGCGCACGGTGTGGGCGAGCGCCGAGATGTTCCAGAAGCCGGCGACCGCCACCAGCGGGATCGCGAGCATGATCCGCTTCGGTGCCAGCGTCGCCGCGAGGAGCGCGAGCGGGATCGCCATGAACTTCAGCCGCTCGACGTTCGAGCCGAGGTCGCCCGGGACGATGAACGCGACGATCGTCGCCGCGAGGAACACCGCGAACAGGCCTGCGAGGCGGCGCGCTCCCGGAACGCGCACCGTGACGAGCAGGCCGAAGATGCCGAAGAGCGTGCCGGGGACGAGATCCGCGACGCTGAACGGGAACTTGCCCTGCTCCGGGAACATCCGCCGCAGGACCAGCTCGAACGCGACGGCGATCACGATCACCGCCACCGTTGCCCGCCTCGGCGGCCGTTCCACCGCGCCGCCGGCAAGCACGAGCACGAGCAGCAGCAGCGCGAGCGGGCTCGCGAGCAGCGTCAGGAAGAGGAGCAGCGCAAACAGCCGGCGTCGGCCGCGCTGCAGCGCCGCGATCGCCAGCAGCGCGAACATGGCGCCGAGCGCGAACGGAAACGCAGCCGAGAGCACGACGCCGGGCCAAAGCAAGGTGAAGGTCCGGCTCGAGAAGCGCGCCGACGGCCCCCACTCCTGCCAGACGACGAGCGCGAAAGCGAGCGCCGCGACGCCGATCGAGACGACCGCCAGCAGCTTGATCCCGATCAGGGCCGCGAGCGGGTAGTAGATGAAGCTGTAGGTGACGAACGAGTAGCGCCCGGCGTACCAGAAGTTGTTCCAGATCGCGAAGCCGTGCTGGAGCAGGAACGTGCGCTGGTACGAGTGGGCGGCCAGATCGACGCCCGGCGGTCCGAGCCAGATGAGCACGCCTGCGAGACCGGCCGCGATAATGGCGGAGAGGGTCCATTCGCGGGCGAGCAGCCGACGTTCCGCGCCGCTCACAAGCGAGAACCCTACGTTAGATGGCCATCGCTGCGGAGGCGAGACCAGACACCGAGGTCGGCGCGGAGGCCGTCCTTGACGTGCTTCGAACGAAGGACGCCCTCGAAGGAGTAGCCGGCGCGCTCGGCGACCCGCGCGGAGCCGCCGTTGGCGACGTCGATGATCAGCTCGATGCGTGCCAGCTCGAGCACGTCGAAGCCCCAGCGCGTAAGTAGGTCGAGCGAGCGCGTCGCGACGCCCTTGCCGCGGGCGGCGGGGTCGATCGCATAGCCGATCTCACCTTCGTCCGCGTCGCGGTCGAGCTGGACGAAGGCCGCGAACCCGAGCTGGTTGCCCTCGTGGTCCACGACGGCGAACCCGGCGCGGCTGCCGTCTGCCCAGCCATTCTCGTAGCGGCCGATCCAGCTCTTGACGAACGCCTCGTCGGCGCCCGCCGGGACACGCGTGAAGCGGACGATCTGGTCGTCCGCGGTCAGCTCGAGCATCCACGGCACGTGCGCCTGCGTCAGCGGCTCGAGCGCGATCAGGTCGTCCGCGAGGGGCGGGTCAGGCGGCTGGAGCTCCACGGCGCCCTATGCGCCGTGGCACTTCTTGAACTTCTTGCCCGAGCCGCACCAGCAGGGGTCGTTGCGACCGATGTTCTCGACGGCCGAGTTGACCTTCGGGCGCGGCGCGACGGGCGTCGCGACCGCGCCGCCGCCGGCCGACGCGACGGTCGACGTGCCCGCCGCGAGCATCGCCTCCGAGCCCGCGAGCGTCTGGTGCTCGTAGCTGAGGGCTCCCGCGCCGTTGCCGGCCTGCTGCTGTTGCTGGAGCTGCTCCGCCGCGGCCGCGTCGTCGGCCGTCACCTCGGCGTGGAACAGCAGCGTCACGACCTCCTCGCGGATCGCGCCGTTCAGGTCCTGGAACATGACGTGCCCCTCGTTCCGGTACTCGACGAGCGGATCCTTCTGCGCCATGCCGCGGAGGTGGATGCCCTCGCGCAGGTAGTCCATGTTCTCCAGGTGCTCGCGCCAGCGCGTATCGACGACCTGGAGGACGATGAAGCGCTCGAGGTCGCGCATCAGCCCTTCCTGAATCTGGTCGAGCTCCTTCTCGCGCTCTGCGTACGCGTCGGAGGCGTCCTCGACGAACTCCTCGACGACCGCCTCGCGGTCGAGCCCCTTCAGCTCCTCGGCGGTGACGCCGGTGCCGTAGACGTTCTCCATCGCCGCAACAAGGCCCTCGAGATCCCACTCGTCGCTGTACTCGTTCTCGGTGTAGCCGGCGACGACGTCCGAGATGACCTCGGGAAGCCACTCTTCGCGGATGTCCTCGCTCAGATCCTCGCCGTGCAGCACGCGGTTGCGCTGCTCGTAGATCACCTGCCGCTGGACGTTCATCACGTCGTCGTACTTGAGGACGTTCTTGCGGGCGACGAAGTTCTGCTCCTCGACCTTCTTCTGCGCGTTCTCGATCTGGCGCGAGAGGATGCTCGCCTCCATCGGCTGGTCGTCGGGCAGCTTGAAGCGCTCCATGATGTTGTGGATCCGGTCGCCGGCAAAGAGGCGCACCAGGTCGTCGCGGCCGGAGAGGTAGAAGCGGGTCTCGCCCGGGTCGCCCTGGCGGCCTGAGCGGCCGCGCAGCTGGTTGTCGATGCGGCGCGCCTCGTGGCGCTCGGTGCCGAGCACGTAGAGCCCGCCCAGTTCGCGAACGTGGTCGTCGATCTTGATGTCGACGCCACGGCCCGCCATGTTCGTCGCGATCGTGACCGCGCCGACCACGCCGGCGTCCTTGATGATCTCCGCCTCGCGCGCGTGCTCCTTCGCGTTGAGGACGTTGTGCGGCACGCCCTGGCGCTTGAGCAGCTCGCTCAGGTACTCGGAGGTCTCGACGGCGATCGTGCCGACCAGGACCGGCTGCCCTTTCTCGTGCCGCTCCTTGATGTCCTGCACGACGGCGGCGAACTTCGCGTCGACCGTCTTGAAGATCAGGTCGTTCTCGTCGGCACGCGCGACGGGGACGTTGGTCGGGATCTCGACCACGTTGAGCCCGTAGATCTCGACGAACTCCTTCTCCTCCGTCTTCGCGGTGCCGGTCATGCCGCCGAGCTTCTCGTAGAGGCGGAAGTAGTTCTGCAGCGTGATCGTGGCGAGAGTCTGGTGCTCCTCCTGGATGGGAACGCCCTCCTTCGCCTCGACCGCCTGGTGCAGACCCTCGCTCCAGCGCCGCCCTTCCATGATGCGGCCGGTGAACTCGTCGACGATCTTCACCTCGCCGTCCTGGATGACGTAGTCGACGTCGCGCTTGTAGAGCGCCTGCGCTTTGAGCGCCTGGTGGAGGTGGTTGACGAGTTGCGTGTTGCCGGGCGCGTAGAGGTGCTCGATCTTGAGCGCGCGCTCGACCTTCTCGATGCCGCTCTCCGTCGCCGCGACCGTCTTGTGCTTCTCGTCGTAGAGGTAGTCGTACTCCTGCGCGAGCTTCTCGTCCTCGAGCTTCGTGTTCTTGGCCTGGATGCCACTCAGGACCTTCGCGACCCGTGCGAAGTCGTAGTACGTCTTCGCGGCGGTCTGCGGCTCGCCGGAGATGATGAGCGGCGTCCGCGCCTCGTCGACGAGGATCGAGTCGACCTCGTCCACGATCGCGTAGCTGTGACTGCGCTGGACGACGCCTTCGAGGCTGATCGCCATGTTGTCGCGCAGATAGTCGAAGCCGAACTCGGAGTTGGTGCCGTACGTGATGTCCGCGCCGTACGCGGTCCGCCGCTCCTCGAACGGCATCATCGCCTCGATGTACGAGACGCTCACGCCGAGTCGCTCGTACACGCCGCGGTTCCACTCGGCATCGCGCTGGGCGAGGTAGTCGTTGACGGTGACGAGGTGGACACCCTCTCCCGTCAGCGAGTTCAGGTACAGCGGCAGGCTCGCGACGAACGTCTTGCCTTCGCCGGTCTTCATCTCGGCGATGTCGCCCTCGTGCAGGACGATCCCGCCCATCAGCTGGACGTCGAAGATGCGCTGGTCGGACTCGCGCAGGCGCGCCTCACGGACGGCGGCGAACGCCTCGAACAGAAGCTCTTCGAGCTCCTCCCCGTTCTCGAGACGCTGCTTGAACTCGGACGTCTTCGCGCGCAGCTCGGAATCCGAGAGTTTGCGGAAGTCCGGTTCGAGCGTCCCGATGTAGGCGGCCTGCTCGGCGATGCGCTTCATGCGCCTGCCTTCGCCCAGCCGCAGCGCCTTCTCGAGCGATCCGATCGCGGGCATGGGAGACAGGGTACCGCCCCGAGTCCTTCCGTCCCAAGGCCCGGAGATTCCGGCCCCTAGCCTTGTTCGGCGGGTTCCGCTCGCCGGCGGGTCAGAGCGGCGACGCCTCGACCTCCCAGAGGTCGCCGTCGACCCGCCGCGCCCGCACCACGTACTCCGTTCCCTGCGCCTCACCCACGCGTTCGAGGGCCGGAGCGCGGCCCAGCGTCGTCTGGCCGTCGACCTTGAGCACGCGCCCGTCGCGGGTCGTCGCGAGCTCGACGTCGTCGCCGCTCAGCCCCGGCACCGCGACCAGCTCGATCCGTGAGGCGGCGATCGCCCACGTGTCGCCTTCGCGCCGAACGGCCTCGGCCTTGTACGGCGGCGCGAGCGTGCGGTCGACGGCCTCCGCCAGCGGCGTGAGGGCTCCGTCCGGCTCATCTTCCTCGATGATCAGCGTGCCGTCGGCGAGCGAGACCAGGTGGACGCGTTCACCCCGCAGCCCGGGTGCGACGGCGGTGGCGACGGCGTCCCAGCGGCGGGCGCGCGGCACACCGTGGATGCCCGCCTCACCGCGCGCCTCACCGTCCCAGCCCGGCGGCTCGGCCGCCTGCGCGGGCGGCCGCCCCGGAATTCCGAGCCCGGCCAGCATGTCGGCCTCCTCGGCGAGCCGCCGGTGCAGCGGAACGCGACGGCGGAACAGCCCCACGCGGCTCAGGCGGCGTCTTCGCCGTTGTGCGGCGCGTGCCGGCGAGGCTCCACGATGCGGCGCTCGCGGTACTTCTTCACCTGACGCTCGAGCTTGTCGACGAGCTGGTCGATCGACGCCTTCATGTCCGGCGACGCCTCGCGCGCCCGTAGCGTCGGCCCCTTGGTGAAGATCGTCGCCTCGGCGACGTGGCTCTCGGCGATCGACGGATTCTTCTGCTCCGACAGCTCGAGCTCGACCTGCGTCTGGTCCGCAAGCTGCTTCGACAGCTTCGCGAGCTTCCGCTCTGCGTATTCGCGGATCGCCGGGGAGACCTCCACGTTCTTGCCCTTCACCTGAAGCCTCATGGCCGCCTCCCTGGTGGTGGTCGATCGGGACGGACCGAGACTAGCGGACGGCCCGAGCGAACGTGACGACCTCGACGTGCCGTGCGCCGGCTGCCCGCAGGGCGGTGGCGGCGGCGCTCGCCGTCGAGCCGGTCGTGTACACGTCGTCGACGAGCACGACCCACGGGGGTGCCTGCGCAATCGCGGCGAACGAGCCTGCGACGTTGGCACGCCGGCCCGCCCGGGGCAGCGAGGCCTGCCGGTGGGCCGACCGCGTCCGGGCGAGGAGATCGGCCGACCGGAGCTGCCAGCGCGCGGCGAGCTCGACCGCGAGCGCCTCGGCCGGGTGGCGGCTGCGTGTCAGCTGCCGTGCCGGGTCGGGCGGGATATACGTGATGACGTCCGCTGCCGGCGCGGCGACGTAGGTTGCGACGAGCTCGGCAGCCAGAGGTGTGAGCCGGCGGAGGCCGCGCTCCTTCCAGGCCCGCACGAACGGCCGCGCGGGCCCGGTGTAGGCGAAGGCCGCCGTCGCGCCGGCGAAGGCCAGGCGTCGCCCCGAGCACTCGCGGCACCGTTCCACCGGCCATGCCGTCGGCGCCCCACAGCGGGCGCAGCGGGGCGGTGGCAGCGGCCGCAGCGAGGCTCGACAGGCCGGACAGAGCCCGGTCGCCGACGCGCCACACGCGACGCACCGAGATGGGAACAGAAGGTCGACGAGCCACGCCGTCGACGGTACGTGGGAAACAGTGACGTGTCTGCGCCGACTTCGTGACAAAACACGCCCGTGTCTAGGGTCCGGTGATGGAGCTACTCGGCCCGATCAGCGAAGACGAGATGATCGCGGTCTTCCTGCGGGGAGAGCTCGCGTCGGAGCGGTTCGGCGGTGCGATCGAGACGCTGCTTGCTCGCGACGGCCTAGCGGACGCCGTTGTACGGCATCCCGACGTCAGGGACGCCGGCCAGAACACGGCCCGTCGCCGGCTGCTCGACGAACACCGGGCCTACGAGCGTCGCGAGGGCCTCTTCAACGGCTTCCCGCTCGACGTCGCCTGGCATCGGGCGGCGCTGAGCCCCGAGGAGGTGCTCGACATCCTGTACATCGACTGGGACTGGTGGCTCGAGCTGTCGGGTGGGAGTCGCCGCCCGCGCGACGCGGCGGAGCGGATCAGGGCCGGCGCCGCACGGGACGCAGATGTCGCCGGGCACGAGCCGATCGCCGCGGCGGTGCAGCGGACCCCGTCACCGCCGGAGCTGATCGCGCTGACGACGCCGGACTTGCGGCCCCTCGTCCTCGTCGAAGGCCACGTCCGCCTGACGTCCTATGCGGTGTTCCCGGAGTACCTGCCCGAGCGACTCGAGATCCTGCTCGGCATCTCGCCGCAGGCCGCGTCCTGGTCGGAATTCTGATGCCGAGTCTGAAAACAAGTTGTGACGATTCTGCAAACGGTTGCCGCATCGCCGGCGGCAGCACCCGAGTGGCCCGCACACTGGAGACGTGATCGCACATACCCCACACTGGTGGTCGTTGCTGCTCTTGCCCGCGCTCGTCGCACCGTGGCTTGTGGCGGCCGCACTCCTCTGGCGCGGGCCTGACAAGGACGCCGCGCCCGCGTCGATGGCCGACGCCATCCGGCACCGGCTCTGGGCCTCCTGACCGGCAGCTAGTCCGGCGAGTAGGCCGCGCGCTGCGGCAAGCCGCGCTCTGCCCGCAGAAGGTTGTCGGCGTGCTGCAACTGCTCGAGGTCGCCGATGTCGAACCAGTCGCCGGCGAACCGCCAGCCGAAGACGGGCTCATGCTGGTGCAGCCAGGCGACGAACCTGCCCGGCTGGTCCGGCTCGTTGCCCGCTTCGAGGTAGGCCTCGATAAGCGGCACGTGCTCGCGGTGGAAGAGATACGTCGCGATCGCGGCCAGCGTCGATTGCGGTTCGGACGGCTTCTCGACGAAGGCGAGCAAGCGGTCATCGGCGCCGAGCTCGACGACGCTGTATCGCCTGACGAGCTCGCGAGAGCCGACATCGCGAACCGCGACCGCACTTGCGAGGCCCTTGCCGCGCCAGAAGGCGACGAAGTCGGCCAGGCTGAACTCGAACAGGTTGTCGCCGGCGATCACGAGCAGGTCGTCGTCGATCCCCGCCTGCTCGACGACGAACCGCATGTCACCGATCGCACCGAGGCGGTCGTCGTTCGACGTCGTCCCATCGTCGTGCACGCGGATGTCCCGGCCCTCGGCCCACCGCTCGAACGCGGCGGCCTTGCCCGCGTTGGTCACGAGGTGGATCTCGTCGACCTCGGCGACCTCCTCGATGCGTTGGACGATCGTGTCGACGATCGGCGTGCCGGCGACCGGGAGGAGCTCCTTTGCCCACGTGTCCGTGAGCGGACGCAGCCGCGTGGCGTAGCCAGCGGCGAGGACGAGCGCCTTCACGCCGCTACGGGGTCCCGGGCGAGCGAGGCCGCGTACGGCGGGCGGTGCACGCCCGCTTCGGTGACGATCGCGGAAATCAACTCCGCGGGCGTGACGTCAAACGCAGGGTTGCGCGCGGTGAAGCGCGCGGTTACCTCGCTGGGGTCGCGCTCCTCGATCGGGATCGCCGCGCCGTCCGGAGTCGCCAGGTCGACCGTGGAGCTCGGAGCGACGACGTAGAGGGGCAGCCCGTGATGATGCGCCAAAACCGCGAGAGCGTACGTGCCGATCTTGTTGGCGGTGTCGCCGTTGGCCGCAATGCGGTCGGCGCCGGTGATCACGCAGTCGACCTGGCCGCTTGCCATCAGCGACGCCGCGGCGGAATCGACGATCACCGCGTGCGGGATGCCGGCCTCCTCGAGCTCCCAGGCGGTCAGCCGCGCGCCCTGCAGTAAGGGCCGCGTCTCGTCGACCCAGACGTGATCGAGCAGGCCACGCTCGCTCGCCGCGACGAGCGCGCCCACGGCGCTGCCATAGCCGCCCGTCGCGAGGCCGCCCGCGTTGCAATGCGTCAGCGCACGCGTTCCGGTCGCCAGAAGGTCGGCGGTGTGCGCCGCCATCCGGCGGCAGCGCTCGACCTCGTCCACGTGCAGTTGCCGCGCGCGCTCGTACGACGGCTCGTGCTGTATCACGTCGAGCGCCCAGGCGAGATTCACCGCCGTCGGCCGCGAGCTGCGCAACACCTCGTCCGCCGCGACCGGATCCTCGCCACGTGCGACGGCGAGCGCGTAGCCGTAGGCGGCTGCGACCCCGATCGCCGGCGCGCCGCGCACGACCATCGTGCGAATGGCGTCTGCGACCTCCGCCGCAGTTCGGCAGCGCACTTCGACCTGCTCGAGGGGCAGCAGGCGCTGGTCGAGGAGGACGACGGCCTCGTCCTCGAGTCGCAGGATCCGCTCAGGAGTGAGCAAAGGCCCGCAGCTCGACGAACGTGGGCGTGCGCCCGAGCTGAGCGCGGCTGAAGGCGACCACGACGTAACTGGTGCTGCTCTTGACGCAGGTCGCGACGCCGACCCGCGGCTCACGGAACGCCACGTCGACGATCAACCGGCCGCGGTTGAACGTGTATCCCTTCAGCTTCAGATCGAAGACGCAGGCGTTGCCGTCGAGGAAGCCGGCGACGAGCACCGACTTGCCGAAATCGACGTGCTTGACCCGCGCCTGGTGCGTCGGCGTCATCCGACGAACCCAGGCCCCGAGATCGCTCGCCTGCAGCGCGAAGTACGCGTGAGCGCGTTGCGAGCCGTCGGGCTCGGTCTTCCCCTGGACGACCCAGGACACGCGCGTGCCGGCCAGGGCGGCCGGCACGCACAGCAGGGCCGCGACGAGCGCGGCGAGACGGATCAGGTGCCTTCGTCCCACGAGGCGAGGTAGGCCGCCTGCTCCTCCGTGAGCCGGTCGATCGTGACGCCCATCGTCGCGAGCTTCAGCCGCGCGATCTCCTCGTCGATCTCCGTCGGCACGGGATAGACCTTCTTCTCGAGCGACGCGGCGTTGGCGATCGCGTACTCGGTGGCGAGCGCCTGGTTCGCGAAGCTCATGTCCATGACGATTGCCGGATGTCCCTCGGCCGCCGAGATGTTGACGAGGCGACCCTGGGCGAGCAGGTAGATCCGGCGCCCGTCGGCCAGCTTGAACTCCTCGACGAAGTTGCGCGCCTCCCGCGTCTCTGCGGCCAGCGCACGCAGGGCCGGGATGTCGATCTCGACGTTGAAGTGGCCGGTGTTGCACAGGATCGCGCCGTCTTTCATCACCTCGAGGTGCTCGCGCGCGATCACGTGCTTGTCGCCGGTGGCGGTGCAGAAGATGTCGCCGATCTTCGCCGCATCGGCCATCGGCAGCACCTCGTAGCCGTCCATCAGCGCCTCGAGCGCGCGCATCGGATCGACCTCCGTCACGATCACGTGGGCGCCGAGGCCCTTGGCGCGAAGCGCGACGCCGCGCCCGACCCAGCCGTAGCCTGCGACGACGAACTTGCCGCCCGCGATGAGGACGTTGGTGGCGCGGATGATCCCGTCGATCGTCGACTGGCCCGTCCCGTACCGGTTGTCGAAGAAGTGCTTCGTCCGGGCCTCGTTGACGGCGATGACCGGAAACGCAAGCGCGCCGTCGGCCTCCATCGCCTTGAGCCGAATGACGCCTGTCGTCGTCTCCTCCATGCCGGCGATGATGTCGCCGAGCTGCTCGCGCCGCGCGCTGTGCAGAACACCGATCACGTCGGCGCCGTCGTCCATCGTCAGCTGTGGCTTGTGATCGACCGCCGCCTCGATGTGCGAGTAGTAGGTGTCGTTGTCCTCGCCCTTGATCGCGAAGACGGGGATGTCGTACTCGTCGACCAGCGCCGCCGCGACGTCGTCCTGCGTCGAGAGCGGGTTCGACGCGCACAGCACGACGTCGGCGCCGCCCGCCTTCAGGGTGCGCATCAGGTTCGCGGTCTCCGTCGTCACGTGCAGGCACGCGGAGATCCGGTAGCCCTGCAGCGGCAGCTCGCGCTCGAACCGCTCGCGAATCGCCTGCAGGACCGGCATCTGCCGATCGGCCCACATGATGCGCCGCACGCCCTCGGGCGCGAGCGCGAGATCCTTTACATCGTGTCGCTTGGTCGTCGCCACGGCTTCCTTTCCAACGCAATCGCGGGGCAGTGTAGAGACGTCATGCGGCGAGCAGCCGTTCGTGCTTGCGCTGCTCCCATTCGACCCACGACTCCGCGTCCGCGGCGGCTGCCAGCCAGCCGTCGACGGCCTGGCGCAACGCAGGCTCGCGGCGGAGCCGGCGGGCGAACGCAAGGTCGGAGAGCTCGACGCCGAAGGTCGAGCGGAGCTCCTTCAGCGCCCGCAGCCGGTTCAGCTCGCCCAGCCCGTACAGGCGGTAGCCGGAGGAGGTGCGGCGCGGCGCTACGAGGCCTTGCTCCTCGAGGTAGCGGAGCATGCGTGCCGACCAGCCGGTCTCGGCGGCGGCGGCGCCCACGGTGCGGAGCTCGGACATCGACCGAAGCTTACCACAGCCGTGTCAAGGTTACGGCTCGGAGGTCCCCTCCCGCCCGTAGGCGTCCTCCAGCCGCACGACGTCGTCCAGCTGCGGCGTCGAGACCTCGAGGATCGTCGTGTCCTCGAGCGCCGTCACGCGGTGGACGGTGCCCGGGACGTAGTGGAAGGCGGCGCCGGCGCCGACGACCTCGTCCTTCAGCACCGGGTCGCCGACGTCGCCGAGCTCCAGCTTCGCGCGGCCGGACTGGACGTACCAGGCCTCGTCCTTCTCGCGATGGAACTGCAGCGACAGGGAGTGGCCGGCCCTGACGAACAGCACCTTGCCGACGTAGGTCTCGGTGTGTGCCCAGATCAGCTCGTAGCCCCACGGCTTGTCGACCCGCGACACCTCCTGGGCCCACGGATCGAGGCTGTCGATGTTCGGCGAGTCGACGCCCATCTCGGGCGATGTTCTCACGCGAGCCACTCCGGGTGCGCTTCGACGTGCTCGGCGGCCACCCGCAGCTCCTTCGGAGTGTTCACCGTCAGCCAGAGCCCCTCGTGGCGGTAGGCGTGAAGGCTGCCCTCTGCCGCCAGCTCCGGGAAGGTCGTCGACTCGTGGTCGCCGCGGTCGGGAAAGCGGGCGATCGCCTCGTCGGAGAAGACGTAGTTGCCGCAGTTGACCCAGTACGGGACGCGGTCCGCCTCGCGGAAGCCGTGCACGACGTCGCCGTCGTCGACGTCGACGAGGCCGAACTGCGACTTGGGCTGTGCGATCGTGATCGTGGCGAGCCCGCCGGCGGCGCGATGCTTGGCCAAAAGCGCCGCGAAGTCGACCGCGACCAGCTCGTCGCCGTTCAGCGCGTAGACATCGCCGGTGGTCGCTCGCGAACGGGCTGCAAACTTGATCCCGCCGCCGCGGCCGAGCCGCTCCGGCTCCTCGGCGACGACGATCTCGGGGCCGAGCCCGGTCAGCTCCCGTTCGAACAGCGCGCCCTGCCCGGCGGCGCACGAGACGATGACGCGCTCGACTCCGGCGTGCGCGAGGCGCCCAACCTGGTAGGCGGCGAGCGGCTTCCCAACGATCTCGACGAGCGACTTCGGCCGTCCACCGGCAGCGTCGCCGAGCCGCTCGGCCTTGCCGCCGGCGAGGATGATCGCTTCCAGCACTTACGCCTGGGAGGGCGTTTCCGCCAGCACGTCGGTCGGCGAGCTCGGACGACCGATGCCCTCGTAGACAAACCCGGCGCCGCGCGTCTCGGCGGGGTCGAGCAGGTTGCGGCCGTCGACGATCAGCGGGTTCGCCATCGCCTGACGCACCTCCTCGGACGCGAGGCCGCGCAGCTCCTCCCACTCGGTGACGATCACGGCCGCGTCAGCGTCACGCACCGCCTCGATCACCGACCCGGCGATGTCGACGCCGCGCGGGAGCTTGCCTCCGTCCGCGACCGGGTCCCACGCCCGAACCACGGCGCCCTCCGCCAGCAGGCGCGAGGCGAGCACGATCGACGGCGCCTCCCGCATGTCGTCGGTGTTGGCCTTGAACGCGAGCCCGAGCAGCGCCACCGTCTTGCCGTGCAGCGTCCCGAGGTGGCGCTTGAGCTTGCCGATCACGCGGCGCTTCTGCAGCTCGTTCACCTCGATCACGGCCGACAGCAGCTGGAAGTGGTAACCGGAGTTCGACGCGAGCTGCTTCAGGGCGAGCGAGTCCTTTGGGAAACAG
>JBKPRG010000001.1:0-20422 GCA_046765815.1 Actinomycetota bacterium | reverse complement strand
CCTCGGCTTTCCGTCGGGCGTGTCGGGCGACGAGCTGACGAGCCGCGCGCTGCAACAGGCGCGCCGGCTCGGCGCCGAGATTCTCGTCACGCGGACGATCACGGACATCGACACGGACGAACGCGTGGTTCATCTCGACGGCGGTGACGCGTTGCGCGCGCGGACGATCATCCTCGCGTCCGGCGTCGCGTGGCGACAGCTCGAAGTGGAGGGGTTCGACCGGCTCGTGGGGAAGGGCATCTCGTACGGCGCGGCGCGCAGCGATGCAGCCGGCACGCACGGGCTCGACGTCCACATCGTCGGCGCCGGCAACTCCGCGGCGCAGGCGGCGCTTCACTTCTCGACCTACGCGCGGAACGTGACGCTGCTCGTTCGCGGCACGGGCCTCGAGCGCAGCATGTCGCGGTACCTGATCGACCAGCTCGCGACGCGGCCGAACATCTGGACGCTCTTCGGTGCCCAGGTCGTCGCCGCGCACGGCGAGGCGTCGCTGGAGGCGCTCGAGGTGACGAACGGGGAGGGCGGCACGCAGCGTCTCGACTCCGACGGGCTGTTCATCTTGATCGGTGCCGACGCAGAGACGGCCTGGCTGCCGCCCGAGATCGCGCTCGACAAACGCGGTTACGTGCTCACCGGCACCGACGTCCGTGAGGCAGGGCGGTGGGAGCTCGAGCGCGACCCGTATCTGCTCGAGACGAGCGTACCCGGCATTTTCGCGTGCGGCGACGTCAGGTTCGGCCCGGTGAAGCGCGTCGCCGCCGCCGTCGGAGAGGGGAGCATGGCGATCGCGTTCGTGCACCAGTTCCTCAAGGAGGCCGAAGCGCGAGTCGATGTCTAGCGTCGCGATCCGCGCCTTCCGCGGCACGCGCCGCTCGTCGGTCTATCGCGAGCACGTGCTCGACGAAGCCGCATTCGAGCGGATCGCCGCAGCGACGACGATCGCGGAGCTCGCACGCTGGTGCACGCGCGGCGGCGACGGGTGGCTACTGATCGAGACGGACGCGTAGCGATCGCTTAGAAGAGGCCGAAGCGACGCTTCCGTTTCGGCTTCTCGAGGCTCTCGATGATCTCGGCGGTCTTCACAACCCCTTGTGCATGTCCGGCGCCGAAGACGTCGTAAAGCTCGTCGACCTCGACGATGCGGTCCTCCTGCGGGTCGTAGGCAACCCAGCCGGTCTGTGCCTGGAGTACCTCGGCGGCGCGAACGACCAAGGCCGCGAGCTCCGCGGCGCGCGGTCCGAGGTCCCAGTACGCAATTGAGATCGACGCGTGATTCCCGTGGAGGCCGATGTCGACCGGAAGACCCGATTCCTCGGTTGCCGTCAGCTGGTACTCGGAGCCGAAGGGTCCGTGGAGCTCCAGCTCTGGAACGACTGCGAGAACCGCCTCGGCGTGGCGCCGCGCATCGTCTCCCTCGTAATCCTCCTCCGCGACCTGCTCGAGCCACTCGGACGGATCATCACCGTGCTTCGCCGGCACGAGGTAGAGATCCCAGCTCACGGATTCGGTCTACCCCTCGGAAACCGTGTCTGACACCCTCAAAGTCTCAGACACCTTCGACGAGCTGGCGATCGTACTCGGCCTGGTCGTAGTGGCCGAGCGAGGCAGCGATCAGGCCGTCGTCGCCGATCGTCCACTCCTCGAAGCCGCTGATCCGCACGCGGTTGCCTGTCCCACCGGGGCCTGTGTTCGTCCCGACGAGCGTCCAGTGGTACTCGCCGCCGTTGTCGTTGACGACGACGCTGTCCATCAGCACCTGCATGTCGGGAAACGCGGTCATGAACGATTGCGCAGCCTCGGTGATCGCAGCGCGGCCGATCGACGGCTCGCCGTCGTTGATCGTCAGCGAGCCGTCGGGTGCATAGTGCGCCGCTACGCTCGCGGGGTCGCCGCTGCACCAGGCCGCCGTGTAGCGCTCGGCGAACTCCCGAAGTCCAAGCCGGCTCACGGCGCGGACCTTACGTGGTTGGGCGCGAACACGGCGCCCGCCGCTGCCTCTGCGATCGGTGCGAGCACCTGCGCGTCGCAGGTCGGATCGCCGCATTCGCAGAGGAAATCGCGCTCGACTGCCTCCGGATCGCCGTTCGCCCACGGGCGCGCGTAGTAGCCGCGAACCTGCTCGACGATCGTGAGATTCGCTTCGCGCAGCAGACGGTGGCGCTCGTCGCTCGTCTCCGCGCGCGGGCCGGCCGTCAGCGCCTCACCCAGCAGCTCTTCGATCTCCGCGGCGACGGCAGGGATGTTCTTGGCTCCGTCGATCGTGAGGACGCGCACGTCGTGTCCGCGCGCCTCCTGGGCGACGACGTCCGTATACAGGCGATAGAGCGCGGCGATACCGGGCGCAACCTGCCTTTCTGCGAAAGCCCGCTCCTGGAACTCGCGCGTCGGAATCAGCCACACGGCTCGTGACGGCGCTGTGACGGCCCACGCCGGCAACGTCGTGCCCTCGGCGACGACGAGCGGTGCGCGCGGCAGCGCTCGGAGATCGTCGACGACCATCGCCCCGCGCTCGCGGTGCAGCGACATCGCGAGCATCTCCTCCGGGGTCGGAGTCGTCCACCGCTCGACGGGATCCATTGCCTCCCAGCGGTGTGCAGCGGCATTCCCCTCTCGAAGCGCGCGGTCGCGGTGCTCCCAGGTGCGGGTGTCGGCGCCGTACCAGCGGAGTCCGTGGCGCCGGGCGATCCGCGTCGCGACCGTCGTCTTGCCGGCGCCCGGCGCGCCGCCGATCCAGAGGACGTGTTCCACTCGTCAGTCGTTGACGAAGCGGACGATCGTCTCGAGGTCGGGCGCGTAGCCGTCCGTCGTGTCGACGTCGATCGCGGGCGCGTCGAGCGAGGCGTACTCGAAGCCCGCGAACGCCTCCTCCCAGTCGGCGAGCTGCTTGTCGATCGTGCTGTCGCCGTGCGCGCGGCGCCGTTGCTCGTTCGAGGCGGCCCGGAGGCCGGCCCGCTCGAACGAGACGCGCGGGGGCACACGGCACCGAATGACGCGCACATCCACGCGCTCGCGGAACGGCGAGATCCCGTCCCGCCAGCGCTCGTCGACGAACGCCGCTTCCGCCACGACCGTCACGCCGCCCTCGATCAGCAAGCGGATGACGTCGAAGAAGAGCGGCAGCGTTCGTTGCGTGAGCTCGTCGCCCGGCGCGCCCTGGAAGTCGGCGCCATGCGAGTGGACCATGCCCTCCTTGATCTCGTCCCGGCAGACCGCGGGGCAGGGGATCGCGCCCGCGAGAGCGTGCGCGAGCGTCGTCTTGCCCGAGCCGGGCGGGCCGCTCACGACGACCAGGGTCGGCATGCACGCCGACCCTACTTGAAGGTGTCAGATACCTCTGCGAGCGTTGCGTCATGGCGATCGAGCGCATGCTCGCCGAGGCCCGCTCGCGGATTCGCCGCTACCTGCCGGCAGAGGCAGCGGCGGCCGACGTGCTGATCGTCGACCTGCGCTCGAACGACGAGCGCTCGCGCGACGGGATCGTTCCCGGCTCGATCCACGTGCCCAGATCAGTGCTCGAGTGGCGCTGCGACCAGGCGTCGGGCTTCGCCAATCCCAACCTCGCGGGCCGCACCCTCGTCATGCTCTGCGCGCACGGGTTCTCGTCGAGCCTCGCGGCGGCCTCGCTCGTCGACCTCGGCTTCACCGACGCAGGCGACGTCGAGGGAGGCTTCGAAGCCTGGGCGGCGGCCGGCCTGCCGATCGTTGAAGCACCCACGCCGGGAGGCATTCCTGGTATGGGTGCGCCTCAATGAGCGAATTGTCGAAGCCGGTTCTGCCCGGCACCTCGGGCTCGGACTACGAGCGCTACCTCCGCACCGACGAGCTGCTCGCGCTGCAGAAGAACGACGACGAGCAGGTGCACCGCGACGAGCTGCTGTTCCAGACCGTGCACCAGTCCTCCGAGCTCTGGTTGAAGCTCGCCTGGAACGAGCTCGAGGAGGCGACAGCGCGCATCGACGCCGACGACCTACAGGCGGCGAACCGGCTGCTGCGCCGCGCCGTCGACTGCTTCAAGCTCGTCACCGCGGCGCTCGACATGCTCGAGCACATGTCGCCGTGGGAGTACACCGAAGTGCGCAAGGCGCTCGGCCACGGCAGCGGGTTCGATTCGCCCGGCTTCCGCGAGCTGCGACGGGTCGCGAAGCCGCTCGGGGACGCGTTCCACCGCGCGCGGACACGCGCCGGGCTCTCGCTCGTCGACGTCTACACGCGCGGCCGCGAGTTCGACGATCTCTACACGCTCGCGGAGCTGCTGATCGAGGTGGATGAGCGCGTCGTCGTCTGGCGCGTACGTCACTTCAAAGTCGTGCAGCGTACGATCGGCGGCGACGTGATCGGCACTCAGGGCACACCCGTCGAGGTGATGGGGCGGCTGATCCACCAGAGCTTCTATCCCGAGCTGTGGGATGTGCGGAACGACCTGACGCGGATGAACCCACCGGAATGAAGATCCGCATCCTCGACGAGGCCGACGTTCGCCGGCTTCTGCCGATGAGCGAATGCATCGACCTGATGGCCGACGCGCTCGGCTCCGTCTCGCGTGGCGACGTGCACAACCCGCTGCGCTGGATGGTGCAGCCGCCGGGCGAGGAAAGCCTGCTCGCGCTGATGCCGTCGCACCGAGGCGGCGACCGGCCGCTTTGGGGGCTGAAGACGATTTCGCTCTTCCCGTCCAACCAGACGCGCGGGCTCGATATGCACCAGGGCTTCGTGACGCTCCTCGACGGCGAGACGGGGCAGACGCGCGCGCTCATGAACGCGGGCGGCATTACCGCCGTTCGAACCGCGGCGGTGTCAGGACTCGCAACGCGGCTGCTGGCTCGCAGCGAGACACCCACACTGGCGATTGTCGGCGCGGGTATCCAGGCAAAGGCGCATCTGGAAGCGATGCGGGCGGTTCGAACGTTCGAGCGCGTTTTGGTCGCCAGCCGGACGCCCGGCCGCGCGGCGCGCGAGCTCGACGGCGTCGAAGAGGTCGCGACCGCCGAAGAGGCCCTCCGCGACGCCGACGTCGTGGTGACCGCGACGAATTCGGTCGAGCCGATCGTGCACCGCGAGTGGCTGAAGGACGGTGTGCATCTGAACGTCGTCGGCGCAAGCCAGCCGCACGCGCGCGAAGTGGATTCGCAGACGGTGCGCGACGCCGCGGTCTTCGTCGACCGGCGGGAGTCGACTCTCAACGAGGCGGGCGACTTCCTGGTGCCGCAGCGGGAGGGACTGGTCGGCCCGGAGCACATCCGCGCCGAGATCGGCGAGCTCGTCAACGGCACCGCCGAGGGACGGCGCAACGACGACGAGCTCACGCTCTTCAAGTCGCTCGGCCTCGCGATCGAGGATCTGGTCGCCGCCGAGCACATCCTCGCGCGCGCCGAGGCCGAGAACGTCGGCACCGTCGCGTCTCTGTGATCCCGCTCGCCGAGATCCAGCGCGCACGTGAGCGGCTCGAAGGGATCGCGATACGCACGCCGCTCGTCCGGTTCGATGTCGAGAGCGATGCCGAGATCTGGCTGAAGCTCGAGCTGCTGCAGCCGGTGCGATCGTTCAAGCTTCGCGGCGCCGGCAACGCGATCCTGCAGGCGAGCGACGATGAGCTCGCGCGCGGCGTCTGGACGACGAGCGCCGGCAACGCAGCGCAGGGTGTGGCCTACGCGGCGCGCTTGCGCGGCGTGCCGGCCACGATCGTCGTCCCCGATACTGCGCCACGCACCAAGCTCGACGCGATCGAGCGCTACGGCGCCCACATCGTCGCTGTCCCGTACGACGTGTGGTGGGAGACGATGGGCACCGGCCGTTACGAGGGCATGGACGGCCTCCTCGTGCACCCGTTCGACGACGATGTCGTGATCGCGGGGAACGGCACGATCGGCCTCGAGCTGCTCGAGGACCTCTC
This sequence comes from Actinomycetota bacterium, assembly GCA_046765815.1. GTDB lineage: Bacteria > Actinomycetota > Thermoleophilia > Gaiellales > Gaiellaceae > PALSA-600. The sequence continues at coordinate 14,532 of JBKPRG010000001.1, read as the reverse complement.
CGACTTCGACACGGTCGTGGTGCCCTACGGCGGCGGCGGCCTGATCGCGGGCATCGCGAGCGCGATCAAGCCGCAACGTCCCGACGTGCGTGTGATCGCAGCGGAGCCGGCGACCGGCGCTCCCATGACGGCGTCGCTCGCTGCTGGTCGGCGCCGCGAAGTCTCCTTCACGCGTTCGTTCGTCGACGCCGCCGGTGGCCACGAGGTGTTCGAGAACATGTGGCGCCGAACGGAGGACCTCGTCGACGGCGGCATCGCGCTCGAGACGGAGGAGACCGCCGAGGCGGTCCGTCTGCTCGCCGAGCGCACGCGCGTGATCGCCGAGGGCGCAGGCGCGCTGCCGGTCGCGGCGGCGCTCTCGGGTCGGCTCGACGGCGCGCACAAGGTGGTCGCAATCGTCTCCGGAGGCAACATCGATGCCGCCGTCCTGAGCCGGATCCTGGTCGGCGAGCTGCCGTGAACATCGACGCGGTCAGAGCGCGCTACTCCTCGCTCAACGGCTTTGCGTTCTTCGACGCGCCCGGCGGCACGCAGGTGCCGGACGAGGTGGGGGACGCGATCGCAGCGGCGCTGCGCACGGCGTCCGGCAACCTCGGCGCGCAGTATGCGACCGGCGACGCCATCAAGGAGATCGTCACGCGCGCGAAGGGCGACGCCGCGCGCTTCCTCGGCGCCACGCCGGAGGAGATCTGGTTCGGCGCCAACATGACGACGCTCAACTTCGCGCTCTCCCGTGCGGCCGGGCGCGACTTCGGCCCGGGTGACGAGGTGCTGACGACGCAGCTCGACCACGACGCCGGCGTAGCGCCGTGGGTCGAGCTCGGCGCCGACAAGGGTTTTGACGTTGCCGTCGTGCAGGCGACGGACGACCTGACCGTCGACTACGACGACCTCCAGCGGCGACTCGGCGAGCGCACGCGCGTGGTCGCGTTCGTGCTCTCGTCGAACGCGGTCGGTTCGACGGCGGACGCGAAGCGGATCTGCGCGCTCGCGCGCGAGGCGGGGGCGGTCTCGTGGATCGACGCAGTGCACTTCGCAGCGCACGAGCCGATCGACGTCGCCGAGATCGGCTGCGACGTGCTGCTGTGCTCGCCGTACAAGTTCTGCGGCCCGCATCTCGGCATCTCCTATGTCCGGCGCGAGCTCGCCGAGAGATGGCGGCCGTACAAAGCGCGCCCGTCGCCGTCGCGGTTCGAGACCGGTACGCCGGCGTTCGAGCTGCTCGCGGGATTCAGCGCGACGGTCGCGTATCTCGATGCGATCGGCGGCTACGACGCGATCGTTCCCTACGAGCGTGAGCTCGCCGAGCATTTCCTCGCCAACCTGCCGCCGCGCGTGACGATCCACGGGCCGCAGTCGATGGAGGGCCGCGTGCCGACGTTCCTGCTCAACGTCGACGGCATCCCGGCCGACGTCGCGGCGCGCGAACTCGCGGCTCGCGACATCGGCGTCTGGGCGCACGACAGCTGGTACTGCGTGGCGCTCGCGCCGCGGTTGCCGGAGCAGTCGATCCGCATGGGCATCGCGCACTACAACACGCGCGAGGAAGTCGATCGCCTGCTCGAGGCGCTCGACAACGTTTCCTAACAACCGTCCGCAATCCTGACGTGCCGTGAGGGGCAGGCTCGTTGCAGCGGCCGCCGTCGTCGCACTGCTCTTGCTCGTGGGCTCGGGGTCGGCCGCGTCGCGCGTCGGCACATTCACGGGCTACGCGTTCGACGCCTGCACGGCGCCGTCGACGAGCGCGCTCACCGCCTGGCAGGCGTCGCCGTATCGCGGCCTCGGCATCTACGTCGGGGGCGTCAACCGCGCCTGCAAGGACGGCAACCTGTCGGCGTCCTGGGTGACGAGCGTGCTCGCGAGCGGCTGGAGCCTGCTGCCGCTCTACGTCGGCCTGCAGGCGCCGTGCGCCGGCCAGAGTGGGTTGCAGCTGATGTCGGCGACGTCCGCGACCGCGGCCAATCAGGGTCGAGCAGCCGCGGACGACGCCGTCTCCCGAGCGTCGGTGTTCGGGCTGCCGGCCGGAAGTCCTATCTACTTCGACATGGAGGGCTACAGCACAACCAACGCCGCGTGCACGAAGGCCGTGCAGTCGTTCGTCACCGCGTGGACGGCCGAGTTGCGCACACTGGGCTATGTCGCCGGCGTCTACGGCAGCGCCGCCTCGACGATCCGAGACGTCGCCGCGCTCGGCACGGCGATACCGGATGCCGCGTGGATCGCCAACTGGAACGGCGTCGAGAGCGTCTTCGGCGACCCGTACGTCAGCGACACGCTCTGGGCGAACCACCAGCGCGTGCACCAGTACAAGGGCGGCCACAAGGAGACGTGGGGCGGCGTCACGATCAACATCGATTCGAACGTCGTCGACGGCCCCGTCGTCGGCGGGAACGCCGCGCCACCGCCTCCGCCGCCCGAGCCGCCCGCCGGGTCGGTCGGCTCAGGCGATTCGCGCGCGACCGCGACGTGGCCGAGCGGCGCCTTCCCGACGACCGCGGTCGTGACGCTGACGCCGACGAGCCAGCCGCCGGCGCCGAACGGCTACGCGGTCCAGCTCACCGTCACCGACTCCGCGACGTCGGCGCCCGTGGCGCGCTTCGCCAAGGCCGTGATCGTGCATCTGCTGATGACGACGGGTGGGCTGACGCCCTCGTACTCCAGCGACGGCACGACGTGGAAGCCGATGCCGTTGCTCAAGTCGGCAGTCTTGCCGAGCGGGGTCGACACGGGCTACACGATCGATCCCGACGGCACGATCGAGATCCAGACGCTCGTGCCCGGCTTCTTCGGGCTGCTGCCGGACACGGCGCCGCCGTCGCAGCCGCAGGGCTTCGCCGGGCGCTTCGTCAAGGGCGCGCTCGTCCTCTCATGGCAGGGGGCGACCGACAACAGCGGCATCATCGCCTCGTATCAGCTGCTCCTCGACGGCACGCCGGTCTCGAGCCTGGCCGCCAGGAAGCGCCGCGTGACCGTGCGCTCATTCCACGTCGCGGGGCCGACGGTGTATCGCGTGCGCGCGGTCGATCCGTCCGGCATCTACGGCAAACCGTCGCCGCCGGTGGTCGTGCTGCCGACGAAGCGGCCCGTCGACACGCCGCGGCCGGTGCCGCGCTGGGCGTGGTCGCTCTTCACGTGGCAGCACTCCGGCGGCGCGCGCCCATCGGCCGCGCCGAAGAAGCCGCCGGCGTGGTACTGGCACTGGGCCGCGTGGCGCCTCGCGCCCTTCCATGTCAGAAGATGACGAAGGGACCCCGGAGGGCCCCTTCGATCTCCCACCGGCGAGAGGCGCTTTCGTCCACCTCACCGACCAACCGGGCTTCGCGCTTTCGCGCGTCCCCCAACCGCTCGGTGGGGCTTCGACCTACTTGCACCCCGCGCGTGGCAGGAGCCGCAGAGTACGTCGGCTGATGCGTCGAGCGCAAGGGTGCCTGATTAGAAAACAGCCGCTCCTTGCGGCAGTTCGTCTAGAGTCGCCGCCGATGCGTCGCGCGCTGCTGCAGCTCGCGGTCGCGGGGGGTGTGTTGATCTCGACCGTCGTCCCGCTGACGGCGGCGGGTGCTGCTCGCGGCCTCGAGCACGTCACGTTCATCGGCGACTCGGTTGCGAGCGCGGTCAGGGACGTGCCGTCAGCGCGGGCGCGCCTGGGCCAGGGGATCGACCTCGACCTGGAGGTCGAGCCGTGCCGGCGGCTCGAGACGGAAAGCTGCCCGCCGCGCCCGCCGACGGTGCTCGATCTCGTCCGCGAACTCGGCTCGCGGCTCGGCCCGGTGGTGGTGCTCGCGGTCGGCTACAACGACCCGGAGGATCTCTACGCGTCTGAGCTCGAGGACGTACTCGACGCGTTCGAGGCCGCGAAGGTCAAACAGGTCTTCGTCCTCACGCTGCGTGCAGTGCGGCATCCGTACTTGACGATGAACGACGCGATCCGCGCCGAGGCGGCGAAGCGGGCGGATGTGTCGATCATCGACTGGAATCTGTACTCGCGCAGCCATCCCGAATGGTTCCAGGACGACGGGCTGCACCTGACGTGGAGCGGCGCGCTGGCGATGGCGACGCTCATCAACAAACAGCTGCTCGCCGCTGGCGTGGCCGTGCGGGCACCGCGCGTGGCGACGGCGTCGCTGCCGACGGGGGTTGGCGGGCACCCGTACACGACGCGGCTGCGCGCGGTCAGCGGCACTGCGCCGTACCGTTGGTCGCTGCTCGGCCGCCTGCCGCTCGGGCTTCATCTCCAGCCGACGGGCGTGCTCGCCGGCATTCCGCGCCGCAGCGACGTCACCGGTTTCTACACGTTCGTGGTCCGGGTCGTCGACGCCGAGAACCAGGTGGGCACGCGCAAGCTGCTGCTGCGACTTCGCCGCTAGGTGCTGTTCCCAACCGTCACTTTCGCGCTCTTCTTCCTGACCGTGCTGCCGGTCTCGTGGGCGCTGATGCCGCACGAGCGCAGCTGGCGCGCGTGGATCTTGCTCGCGAGCTACGTCTTCTACGCCTGGTGGGATTGGCGGTTCGTCTTCCTGCTCGGCGCGTCGACCGTCGTCAATCACGTCCTCGCAGTGGCGATCTACCGGGCGCGGGTCGGTCGCCGCCTGTTGCTCGGACTGGCGCTGGCGTTCGACCTGGGGCTGCTCGCGTACTTCAAGTACGCGAACTTCTTCCTCACGTCCGTCGACAACGTCGCCGGCACGTCGTGGATCGCGAACGTCGTGCTGCCGGTGGGCATCTCCTTCTACACGTTCATGGCGATCTCGTACGTCGTCGACACGTACCGCGGCGTGCTCGTGCCGGCGTCGTTCGCGCGCTTCGCGGTGTTCCAGGCGTTCTTCCCTCATCTCGTCGCAGGCCCGATCGTGCGCGCGAGCGAGCTGTTGCCCCAGCTGGAGCGGCCGCGCGACCCGCGCAACGTAGACGTCTCGCGCGCGTTCGCGTTGATCGTCAGCGGGCTCTTCCTCAAGGTCGTGATCGCGAACCACCTCGCCTCGCACATCGTCGACGACGTGTTCGCGGCGCCGCACACGCACTCGTCGCTCGAGGTGCTGGTCGGCGTGTACGGCTACGCCGTCCAGATCTTCGCCGACTTCTGCGGCTACACGAACATCGCGATCGGCATCGCACTGCTCTTGGGGTTCGAGTTCCCGCAGAACTTCGCGTCGCCATATGCGGCCGTTTCGCTGCGCGACTTCTGGCGGCGTTGGCACATGACGCTCTCGCGCTGGCTGCGCGACTACCTGTACGTGTCGCTCGGCGGAAATCGGCGCGGGCGGCTGCTGACATATCGGAACCTGCTGCTGACGATGCTGCTGGGCGGGCTCTGGCACGGCGCGGCGTGGACGTTCGTCGCGTGGGGCGGGATCCACGGGCTCGGCCTCGCGGTCGAACGCGCTCTCGGTTGGGCGCCGAGCTCGCGGGTCGGCGTCTGGGTCGGCCGGTTGATCACGTTCCACGTCGTCTGCTTCGGCTGGGTCTTCTTCCGTGCCGACTCGTTCGGGCGCGCCGGGCAGGTGCTCGAGCGGCTGTTCACCGCGTGGGGGCAGAGCTCGCCGCTCGTGACCACGTCGGTGGTGCTCGCGATCGTGGTCGGGATCGGCGCGCAGTACATCTCGGTCTCGGCTGTCGGTTCGGTGCTGCGCGGCTTCGCCCGGTTGCCGTTGCCTGCACAGGCGACGGCAGTCGGCGCTTGCCTCATGCTCATCAACACGCTCGGCCCCGAAGGGGTCGCGCCCTTCATCTACTTCCGCTTCTGATGTTTGCTGCCTGGCGCGGATTCTTCGTCTTGTTCTTCGCTCTCGGACTCGCGGCGCTGCTGGACGCGGAGGGCCTGCGCAAGCAGGCGCAGACCCAGCCGGCCGGGCTGGGACGGTCGCTCGCGATGGACGTCACGCGGCCGCTCGTCGCGGTGAGCCGCGGGCTGCATCTGACGACGCCGCGGCATGCGGTGCAGGTGGCGATCGGGCGCGGCGACGAGGACCGGATCGACACACGCGTGCAGCTGTCGCTGCCGCCGCCCGCGGGGCCGCTGCCTGTAACACCGCATCGCGCCGCGCCGAAGAAGCCGGAGTTCACCGCCGCGCATCCGCTTCATGTGTGGGTCGCCGGCGACTCGCTCGCGCAGGTGCCGGGTGATGCGCTCGAGCGGGTCGGCGGGCCGGTCGACGTCGTCGGCGTCGAGAGCCGGCTGGCGACCGGGCTCGCACGGCCGGATCTCTACAACTGGTTCACGCGCTTCCACGAGCTGATGCATGGGACGAAGCCGCAGGTGGCGGTGCTCTCGTTCGGGGCCGACGACGCGCACGACTACATGGCCGGCCTGCCGGACGACCGCAAGGTCGGCCCATTCGGGTCGCCGAGCTGGGTCGCGGAGTACCGGCGCCGCGTCGAAGGCGTGACGCGGGAGCTCAACGCGGCGGGGATCAGGACGGTCTGGCTCGGGCTGCCGATCCCCGACGGGCCGGGCTTCCGGCGCAGCTTCCCGGTCATGAACCAGATCCTGGAGTCCGTTGCCGCGCGCCACGCGGCACTCTCGGAGTATGTCGACGTGTGGCATCTGCTCGACAGCGCGCACGGGAAGTACACGCCGTACCTGCGCGTGCACGGCAAGCTGACGCTGATGCGCGCGCCTGACGGCGTTCACTACACGCAAGCGGCAGGCGACCTGGTCGCGCAGCAGGTCGTCGCGCAGCTGAGGAAGGCCTATCGCCTCAACGGCGGCTGATCCGACACATGTTCACTGGTCGGGCATCAGACCCAGCTGCTGCATGAAGCTCATCTGGTCGATCACGTTCCAGTGCTCGACGATCTTGCCGTCGCGGATGCGCATGATGTCCGCGAACTGGAGCGTGACCCGCTTGCCGGTCGGCGGGATGCCGTTGAACTCCGCTGTGTGCGTGCCGGTGAACGTCTTCTTGGTGACGACCTGGTCGCCCTCGGCGATCATGTCGTCGATCGTGAAGTGGCAGTCCGGGAAGGCGCCGAGGAACGCGCCCAGGTACATCTTCCCGCCCTCCTTGTCGGCGGGCACGCCGGGCGGAGAGCTGTGGTTGACGAAGTCGTCCGCGTTCAGCTCGTCGAAGACGTCCCAGTTCTTTTGGTTCTGAACCTCCTCGACGAAGCGCGTGATAACCGCCTTGTTCCGCTCGATCTCGTCACTTGCCATGACCGCCTCCTCGCGACTGGTCCTAACGGCGCCCGCCTGGCCCTAGCCTCGCACGGCGGGGCATTGCTTGTCGATGGCCGCGTAGTCCCGCGTTGCAAGCGTCCGCACGATCAGGTTGCGTCGCCGCGTCCGCGTTCGGCCCTCGGTGCCGTCGAGCCATTCCACCCAGCGGTTCCAGCGCGTCGTCGAGACGCGGTCGCGGTTGCGCTTCGCGTCCGGATTCGCCTTGATCGCCTCGCGCAGATCGTCGGGCGCACGCAGCGGGCGCAACGCCTGGTACGCGCGGTCCCACTCGCCGCTCGCCTTCCCCGCCTCGACCGCGCGCAGACCCATCGGCGTCATCTCGCCGGCCGCGATCAGGCGCTCCGCGATCTCCTTGTTCACCTTCGACCACTTGCTCTTCGGCCGCCGCGGTGTGAAGCGCTGCTTGTACTGCTGGTCGTCGATGCTGTTGACGAGCCCGTCGATCCAGCCGTAGCGCAGCGCGACCTCGACCGCCTGCGCCCAGTCGATCGACTCCTTGCCGCTCGACTTCTTCCAGATGTGGAGCCAGACCTCGGACTCGGTCTCGTGATGCTCCTCGAGCCACGCGCGCCACTCGTCAGCGTTCCGCGCGTAGATCACGCGCCCGATGGTCGCACAAAAAAACCGCGGGGCCGGTGGCGCTTTCGTCCACCACCCAACCGACCGATCCGGGCCTCGCGGCCCTTCCCAGTGCGCTCGGGAGGCTTCGACCTACTTGCGCTCCGTGCCCTGCGGGAGCCGCACTGTACGACGCGGGCAGCCGCGTCCGCAAGGGCGCATCGATGCAAACTAGATGCACTTTGCGCGAAATCGTTCGTGGACACCTGACGACCGTTCGCCCGGCGACCGAGGAAGACGTCGGCCGGCTCGTTGCCTGGCACGCCGATCCCGACGTATCGCGCTACTGGGACGACGAGACGTTCACGCCGGAGCAGATGCGCGAACGGCTCGCGCGCACCGAGGTCGACCCGTGGATCGTCGAGGAGAACGGCAACCCGGTCGGCTACCTGCAGTCGTGGTGGGAGGAGGACGAGCCGCTTCGCGGCGGCATCGACGGCTTCCTCGTCCCCAGTGCGCGGGGCCGCGGCCTGATGCCGGACGCCGCGCGGGCGCTCACGCAGCGCCTGCTCGACGAGGGCTGGGCCCACGTCACCGTCGACCCGTACGAATGGAACGAGACAGCGATCCGCGCGTGGGCGAAGGCCGGCTTCGTGGAAACGGAACGCCGCGATGGTCAGGTGATCATGCAGTTCGCTACGATCGACACGTGAACGCGATCCGGAACATGACGACGCTGACGCGCGGCCGCGCGCGGGCGACAGTCGCCGGCTCGCGCGTGGCCAGCTAAAGCGCCCCAGGCGACGACGTCCGTGTACCTGCGTCACCTGAGAGGTGATTAGCTTGTCGTCTTCCGTGAAGGTCGTACTTCCCGACAACTCAGAGCTCGAACTGCCCGCCGGCGCGACCGGGCTCGACGCCGCGCGCGAGATCGGCCCCAAGCTCGCCGAGCAGGCGGTCCTGGTCAAGGCGAACGGCGAGCAGCGCGACCTGCGTCTGCCGCTCCCCGACGGCGCCCGCATCCAGATCCTCACCAGCCGCGACGCCGGCGACCCGGATGCGCTCTACGTGCTCCGCCACTCGTCCGCGCACCTGCTTGCCGAGGCGGTGCGCCGCCTCTACCCGGGAGTGAAGATCGCGATCGGCCCGCCGATCGAAAACGGCTTCTACTACGACTTCGAGTTCCCCGAGCCGGTCCACGAGAGCGAGCTCGAGCGGATCGAGGCCGAGGTCAAGAAAGAGATCGCCGAAGGCCGCGAGTGGACGCGCGAGGAGATCTCGCGCGACGAGGCACGCGCCAGATTCGAGGCGGAAGGCGAGCCCTACAAGGTCGAGCTCGTCGACACCGCTCAAGGCGACATCTCTCTCTACACCCAGGGCGACTTCACCGACCTCTGCCGCGGCCCGCACTTGCAGAACGCGCAGCCGATCAAGGCGTTCAAGCTGACCGGGCTCGCGGGCGCCTACTGGCGCGGCGACGAGAAGAACACCCAGCTCACCCGCATCTACGGCACGGCGTTCTACTCACAGGCAGATCTCGACGCGTACCTCGAGCGGCTCGAGCAGGCACGCGCGCGCGACCACCGGCGGCTCGGCGTGCAGCTGGACCTCTTCCACCTCTCCGACCATTCGCCGGGCTCGCCGTTCTGGCACCCGAAGGGGATGATCGTCTGGAACCAGCTCGAGGACCTACGCCGCCGCGAGAACGTGCGCCGCGGCTACCTCGAGGTCAAGACGCCGCTGCTCTACGACGAGCAGACCTACGAGACCTCGGGCCACCTCCAGAACTACGAGGAGAACATCTTCTGGGTGCACTCGCACAGCGAGCACGACCGGCGCATGGCGCTGAAGCCGATGAACTGCCCCGGCCACATGCTGCTGTTCGGGTCGCGGCTGCGGAGCTACAAGGAGCTGCCGATGCGGTTCGCAGAGGCCTCGACTCTGCACCGCGACGAGAAGGGCGGCACCCTGCACGGCCTGCTGCGGGTGAAGCACATCACTCAGGACGACTCGCACATCTTCGTCACCCCCGACCAGATCGAGGACGAGATCTTCGGCTGCCTCGACTACGCGTCGTTCCTGTACGACCTGTTCGAGATGGAGGCGCGCTTCGAGCTGTCGACGAGGCCCGACAAGAAGCTCGGCAGCGATGAGGAGTGGGACTTCACCGAAGGCGCTCTGCGGGCCGCGCTCGAGCGGCGCGGGATCGAGTACACCGTCAACGAGGGTGACGGGGCGTTCTACGGCCCGAAGATCGACCTGCACATGCTCGACGCGCTCGGGCGCTCATGGCAGATGGGAACGATCCAGCTCGACTCGCAGATGCCGCAGCGTTTCAGCCTCCGCTACATGGGTGCGGACAACGAGGAGCACTTCCCGTACGTCATCCACCGGGCGCTGCTCGGATCGCTGGAGCGGTTCATGGGCATCCTCGTCGAGCACTACGCAGGCGCGTTCCCGTTCTGGCTGGCGCCGGTCCAGATCCGCGTCATCCCGGTCGGCGAGAGTCACCGCCCGGCGGCGGCGGCGCTGGCCGACCGCCTGGCGCCGTGCCGGGTCGAGGTCGACGACTCGGACGAGACGGTCGGCAAGCGGATCCGCAACGCCGAGGTGGAGAAGATCCCGTTCGTGGTCGTCTACGGCGACAAGGAGAGCGACGAGAGCCTCGCTGTGCGCGAACGGGGCGGCGAGCAGAGCACCCTGGCGCTTGCTGAATTCCAGGACAAACTTGCTACCCTGAGTGTCTGGCAAGCAGGGGCGGAACCGTCTCTCACCTCCTGGCGAGAAGCTTCGGGGGTTGAATCAACTGCTCAACCGAGTGAGGTTGATTGAGACTCTCTGCCGCTGCATGCCAGCGGCTTTTCCATTGAAAGAGGAGGACAACACGAGCTTGGTGAACAGCATTTGAGGCCGCGGAGCAGGCGTTCGTTCGAGCCGCCGCGCCGTCCGGAGCCACAGACGCGCATCAACGACGCGATCCGCGTCCCGCGTGTGAGGTTGATCGACGAGAACGGCGAGCAGCTCGGAATCAAATCGACTGACGAGGCACGCGACTATGCGTACTCGAAGAACCTCGACCTGGTCGAGGTGGCGGCCCAGGCGGATCCGCCGGTCTGCCGCGTCATGGACTACGGCAAGTACCGGTACGAGCTGGAGCAGAAGGCCAAGCTGGCCCGCAAGCACCAGACGCAGATCAACGTCAAGGAGATCAAGCTCAGACCCAAGATCGGGCAACACGACTACGAGACCAAACGAGGCCACGTCCAGCGCTTCCTCAACCAGCGCGCGAAGGTCAAGGTCACGATCATGTTCCGGGGCCGCGAGCGCGAGCATCCGGATCGCGGCCGCGACCTGCTCATGCGCCTGGCGGATGACGTGAAGGAAATCGGCCTGATCGAGACGCAGCCGCTCCTCGAAGGGCGGAACATGACGATGGTGCTCGGCCCGACGAAGAACGCGGGAGTGAAGAAAGATGCCGAAACAGAAAACGCACTCGACAGCCAGGAAGAAGTTCAAGGTGACGGCGACGGGGAAGCTGACGCGGCGCGCTCAGATGTCGGGGAAGCTCATGAACAAGTCCCCAAAGCAAAAGCGCCAGTTCAGTAAGGATCGGCCGGTCGCTGCCGCGACCAAGAAGACCGTCGGACGCCTGCTGGGAAGGAGCTGAGCGTTGCCCCGCGTCAAGCGCGCCGTCCACGCACAGAAGAAGCGCCGCAAGGTCCTCGAGCAGGCGAAGGGCTACTGGGGCCTCAAGAGCACGAACTACAAGTACGCGAAGGAGCAGGTCGAGCGCTCCCTCTCGTACGCGTACCGCGACCGCAAGGTCAGGAAGCGCGAGTTCCGGAGGCTCTGGATCATGCGCATCAACGCCGGCGCGCGCGCCAACGGCCTCTCGTACAACCAGTTCATCTCGGGGCTCAAGGCCGCGGAGATCGAGCTCGACCGGAAGGTGCTTGCGGATCTCGCGGTGGCCGATCCGGCGAAGTTCGGCGAGCTGGCCGAGCAGGCGAAGGCGGCGCTCGCCGCCGCGCGATAAGCCGCCGCGCCGAGATCTTCGAGCGGCAGGCGGCGTATTGCGACAGCCGCTCGCCGCTCTACGCGGCGCTCTGCCGACGGCTCGCGCGCGACCGCCGGGTCGACAAGCTGCTCCCGGGCTATTCCTGGGACGTCCCGCTGCGGCTTCTCGGCGGGTTGCATTACCTCGTGCTCGCGGGCCGGGCTTCGTGGGACGACGTCGATGACGCGCTCGAGCGCGAGGCGGGTTTCCTGGCGCGCTTCATCCGCGAACAGGGCGTGCAGACGAACGAGGTGCGGCGTGCGTGGGCGCTGCTGCCCGGCTTCCTGTGGGCGGGAGCGGAGCGCGTCGACCTGATCGAGCTGGGCGCGAGCGCGGGCCTCCTGCTCGCGGCCGACCTCTATGACTATCGCTACCGGGACGGTTCATGGGGGGCCGGCTCGGAGGCGCTCGTGCTCGACGGCGAGGACCGGGGCGGACCGCCGGCCGAGCTGCTCGGGCGGCGGCTCGTGATCGACCGGCGAATCGGCCTCGACCTCCGGCCCGTGCAGCTCGACGAACACGGCGCGCGCCTGCTCGAAGCGTTCGTCTGGCCCGACCAGCCCGAGCGCATCGACCGTCTGCGCCGCGCGATCGCGCTCGCGCGCACGTGCGAGCTCGACCTGCGCCGCGGGGACTACGTCGACCTGCTGCCGCGGTTGCTCGGCGAGCGGCGCGACGACGCGCTCACCGTCGTCTTCCACTCCGTGTCGACGACGTATCTGACCGAGCCGCGGTACGCGGAGCTCGTCAACGTCCTCTCGCGCGCAGGAATCGAAGGGCCGTTGGCGTGGGTGTCGCTGGAAGGCCCGCGTCGCGACCCCGACTACGGCGGGGTCGCGCTCGACGTCACCCTCTGGCCCGGCGGGGAGACGCGGCGGCTGGCGAAGGCGGACTTTCACGCTGCCTGGCTGAACTGGCTGTGAGCGGAACTGCCCCATCCTCCGTGTCCCTCGCCCACGAGCACGCGGCGCGCTGCCGCGTCCTCAGTCGCACCGATAGCTTCGGCTATCGGCGCTCCCTGCGTCCTTGCATCGCTTGGTGCTCGCGACCGAGGAACATGGCAATGGGGCAGTCCCACTCACTGTGATCGTCTCGCGCGACAACGAACGCCTGAAGCTCGTGCGCAAGCTGCACGAGCGGCGCTGGCGCGACAAGCTCGGCCTCTTCTTCGTCGAGGGCGAGGATCTCGTCGCGGCGGCGACGGCCGAGCCTGTGGACGTGCTGCGCGCCGCCGAGGACGTCGAGCCGAAGCTGCTCGCCGAGGTCGCGACGGCCGGCCATCCGCCGCGCGTGATTGCCGTGTACCGCCGCGACGACCTGCCGACCTGGGAGGAGCGCGCCGTCACGCTCGCCCTCTGGCGGCTCCGCGATCCGGGGAACATCGGCACGCTGATCCGCACCGCGGACGCGTTCGGCGCTGCGGTCGCGCTGTCTGACGGCTGCGCCGACCCGACGTCGCCGAAGGCGCTGCGCGCGAGCGCCGGTTCGATCTGGCGCGTCCCCGTGGGCCTCTGGGCTTGTGCCAACTTGGCACAAACAAGGGTTGCGCTGGTCGCGCACGGCGGCCGGCCGCTCGGCGAGCTCGACCTGTCGGGCAGCATTGCGTTTCTGCTCGGCGCGGAGCGGGAGGGGCTGCCGGCGGAAGTCGAGCGCGACGTCGACGCGACGATTCCGCTCGCGGGCGCGGAGTCGCTGAACGTCGCTGCCGCGGGTGCGGTCGCGCTCTACGAATGGCGGCGGAGAGGCGCGGACGCGGCTCTCCGCGAAGACAGCTAGGGCGCGACCTGCACCTGTGCGTTGCCGCCAATCCCGCCGAACGGGAAGTTCTGGATCACCGAATCGGACGGTGCCCTGTAGTGACCGTACGTATCGCGTACCGACACCGTCACCGGGAACTCGCCACCAATCACGCGGACGCCGTCGATCACGAGATGGCCGTTCGTGTCCGTCCAGGTGACGTCACCCGACTCGTGGGCGGCACCGTTGGGGCCGCCGCCCGATCCTGTGTGGATGCAGTCGGTGCCCTCGTAATCGCCGGTGTGGTCGCGGTTCAACGCGATCCAGAGCCAAGCGCCGTCGCCGGGCACACCGCCGACATTGTTGGCCGAAATCTCAACCTGATAGACAGCGCCCGCGCCGTAGTCGGCCGACGCCACGGAAGCCATGGCGAGCGCCACGAGCGTCACGGCCAAGCCGACGCCGGCGAGCCGCAGCAGTTTGTGCATTTCTCCTCCCAAGTGGACGGTCCTCGCGCCTTGTGCCGCCCGCCGTGCGAGGGAAGACGAGTTTCCACCCTTCGTCAGTTTCGGTCAAGGCGGCAGACCCAGACCGAGTCCTCGCCGCCGCGCCAGGGCGAGCGGTCGAACCAGCCGTAGACCGCATCGACGACGTAGCCCTCGTCGCACAGCAGCTCCTTCCACTCCGGCACCGAGAGCCACGCGAGCGACATCTCCGCATCGCCGTGCTCGCCGCTGACCCGCAGGATCAGCGTGCGCGTGTCCTCGTTCCAGTCTGCTCGCTCCCAGATGCCCGGCTCGCGCTCGAGCCAGCGTCCGTGCGTGTCGGCGATGTCCTCGGCGCCGGGCGCGAAGACGTCGAAGACGAGCCGGCCCCCGGGCGCCAGGCGCTCGGCGACGGCGCGCAGGACAGAACGCCGGTCGATGTCCGTCTCCATGTGCAGCAGCGAGCGGAACGGGATCACGACCAGCGGGAACGCCCCCTCGACCGGCGGGTCGCGCATGTC